>NZ_CP172573.1:600000-955000 GCF_045999815.1 Butyrivibrio sp. NATIVEDY162 | reverse complement strand
TACCGTGAGGGAAAGGTGAAAAGGACCCCGGGAGGGGAGTGAAAGAGAACCTGAAACCCTGTGCCTGCAAACTGCGAAAGCTCCATATGAGAGTGATCGCGTACTTTTTGTAGAACGGTCCGGCGAGTTATGTTATGCGGCGAGGTTAAGGGCCTAAGGTCCGGAGCCGAAGGGAAACCAAGTGTGAACAGTGCGAAAGTCACATAACATAGACCCGAAACCGGGTGATCTATCCATGTGCAGGATGAAGCGGCCGTAAAAGGCTGTGGAGGTCCGAACTCACATCCGTTGAAAAGGGTGGAGATGACGTGTGGATAGGGGAGAAATTCCAATCGAACTCGGAGATAGCTGGTTCTCCCCGAAATAGCTTTAGGGCTAGCCCTGTATCATTCCTTTTGGAGGTAGAGCACTGAATATCCGCGGGGGCTTCACCGCTTACCAAAGATTATCAAACTCCGAATGCCAGTAAGGATAAGAACAGGAGTCAGACTGTACGAGATAAGTTGGACAGTCAAAAGGGAAAGAGCCCAGATCCACGGCTAAGGTCCCAAAGTGCGTGTTAAGTGGAAAAGGATGTGGGATTTCACAGACAGCTAGGATGTTGGCTCAGAAGCAGCCACACATTCAAAGAGTGCGTAATAGCTCACTAGCCGAGAGGTCCTGCGCCGAAAATTACCGGGGCTGAAACACGACACCGAAGCCTGGGGATCTTGAGTATCTACGGGTACTTAAGATCGGTAGGGGAGCATTCACAGGGGCGTCGAAGTCGTACCGAAAGGAGCGATGGAGCGCTGTGAAGAGAGAATGCCGGAATGAGTAGCGAGATGGAGGTGAGAATCCTCCAGGCCGAATATCCAAGGATTCCAGGGTAAAGCTGATCTGCCCTGGGGAAGTCGGGACCTAAGGCGAGGCCTGAAGGCGTAGTCGATGGACAGCAGGTTGATATTCCTGCACCTGATGATATCAGAAACTGTGGGGACGCAGGACGAAAGTGTGAGCCGGGAAAGGAAAACCCGGTCCCGCAAGGGGGAGCGAACTGAGAGTAGTGAAGCACATGGACGTACTGCCAAGAAAAGCCACTATTGCGTATCATCAGCCCGTACCGTAAACCGACACAGGTGGATGAGGAGAGGATCCTAAGGCCGGCGGGAGAAGCATTGTTAAGGAACTCGGCAAAATGTCCCCGTAACTTCGGGATAAGGGGAGCCTGCGAGAGCAGGCCGCAGAGAAGAGGCTCAAGCAACTGTTTAGCAAAAACACAGGTCTATGCGAAACCGAAAGGTGAGGTATATGGGCTGACGCCTGCCCGGTGCTGGAAGGTTAAGAGGAGAGGTTAGCGCAAGCGAAGCTTTGAATTTAAGCCCCAGTAAACGGCGGCCGTAACTATAACGGTCCTAAGGTAGCGAAATTCCTTGTCGGGTAAGTTCCGACCCGCACGAAAGGCGTAATGATTTGAGCACTGTCTCGGCAATGCACCCGGTGAAATTGAAGTACCAGTGAAGATGCTGGTTACCCGCGCCAGGACGGAAAGACCCCATGGAGCTTTACTCCAGGTTGATACTGGGATTCGGTACTGTATGTACAGGATAGGTGGGAGACTGAGAGGCTGTGACGTCAGTTGCAGCGGAGTCGCTGTTGGGATACCACCCTTATAGTACTGGGTTTCTAACCAAGGACCGTGAAACCGGTCCGGGGACAATGTCTGCCGGGGAGTTTGACTGGGGCGGTCGCCTCCGAAAGGGTATCGGAGGCGCTCAAAGGTTCCTTCAGAATGGACGGAAACCATTCGAAGAGTGCAAAGGCAGAAGGGAGCCTGACTGTGACACCGACGGGTGGAACAGATACGAAAGTAGGACTTAGTGATCCGGTGGCATGAAAGTGGGATTGCCATCGCTCAACGGATAAAAGCTACCCTGGGGATAACAGGCTTATCACTCCCAAGAGTTCACATCGACGGAGTGGTTTGGCACCTCGATGTCGGCTCATCGCATCCTGGGGCTGTAGCAGGTCCCAAGGGTTGGGCTGTTCGCCCATTAAAGCGGTACGCGAGCTGGGTTCAGAACGTCGTGAGACAGTTCGGTCCCTATCCGGCGCGGGCGTAGGATATCTGAGAGGAGCTGTCCTTAGTACGAGAGGACCGGGATGGACGGACCGCTGGTGTATCAGCTGCATCGCCAGATGCATAAGGCTGGGTAGCCAAGTCCGGAAGGGATAAACGCTGAAGGCATCTAAGCGTGAAGCCCCCCTCAAGATGAGATATCCCTGCTTTTAGCAGTAAGACCCCTTAGAGACTATGAGGTAGATAGGCACAAGGTGTAAGCACGGTAACGTGTTCAGCTGATGTGTACTAATAGGTCGAGGGCTTGTCCAATATGGATATAGAACAAAAAGCGGATCAAGATGTGTTCAGTGTTCGGTTTTGAAGGTATGAATCTTCAAGATAGTCGTTTGACTATCTTTTTTTTTGCATTTTTTCGTTGTAAATAGTGATATATTTGCTATACTAAGAAAATATTTTAAAATTAATAAGGGATGGGGATATATTATGCATAAAATCAGAGATGTAAAACTTGAAGATGCGGATAGATTGCTTGATATATATGGATATTATGTATTAAATACAGCTATCACTTTTGAAACAGAGATTCCAACTAAACAGGAATTTCAAAGACGTATTACCGGCATTACTTCTAAATATCCATATTTGGTCCTTGAATCAGAAGGTGTGATATATGGCTATGCTTATGCCGGAGTATTCAAGGACAGGGCAGCTTATGATAAGTCCTGTGAGCTGACAATTTATATAGACAATAGTGCAAAGAAAAAAGGCTATGGGAAAGCACTTTATGCAGTACTGGAGAAAAGACTCGCTGAAATCGGAATAGAAAATCTATATGCATGTATAGGTGACCCGGTTGTAGCTGATGATTATCTTGATAATAACAGTGAGATGTTTCATGCACATCTGGGATTTAGAAAGATTGGCACATTTTATAAATGCGGATACAAATTTGGCAATTGGTACAATATGATCTGGATGGAGAAACTGATTGGGAATCATAGCCTTGAAACAAAACGAATAGACTTATGGGAAGAGGGAGAATATTCATATCCTCTTGCTTTTGGATTTAAACCCAATATGGTTAGCTATCTTCACAATGACGGACAAAGACATCCTTGTATGGTTGTGATTCCCGGAGGCGGTTATTGTGTTGTATCACCTACTGAGGGTGAGATTGTTGCAAAAAAATTCTACAAAATGGGTTATAACGCATTTGTAGTAACGTACACTACAAATATTCTTTTTAAAGAACCATTAATGGATCAGCCCATGAAGGATGTATCAAGGGCCATACGACTTATCAGAAAAGATGCTGATAAATATGGTATTTATTCCGATAAGCTTGTAATTTGCGGATTTTCCGCAGGGGCTCATCTTTCAGGATCGGTTAGTGTTCACTATGAAGATATAGAGGATTCAAATGCAGATTTGAATAAAATAAGTAACAGACCGGATGCAGTCGTCCTTAGCTATCCGGTTATAACATCAGGCGAATTTGCTCATAGAGATTCCTTTAATGCATTAGTTGGAGAGGATGCCGGTAATGACAAATTGGAATATTATTCATTGGAAAAACAGGTTACTAAGAACACACCTCCGACATTTTTATGGCATACAGCTACTGATGATCTTGTACCTGTGCAAAACAGCCTGCTATATGATGAAGCTTTAACAAAAGCCGGTGTTAAACACGCTTTGCATGTTTTCTCTTTTGGACATCATGGACTTGGACTTGCTGATGAGGACTGGGCAAATCATAGATTTGGTGAGCCATATACATATGAGCAGACGTTTAAAACAGTGGAAGCTGTGAAGAAGGGTGAAGTTTTGGTTTCTGATGAGAAAAAAGAAGAGCTGATAAGGGATTTTTCTGCAGTTAAGTATTGGCCTGATGTTACTTATCCCGAAGTATCGTTATGGCCAGAAATGGCAGATGGTTTTATAAAAACAACAATATAATCTTATTTATATCCGTATTATGGGATTTCCAATTCAGGAGAGGGGATACACCATAATACGGGTATTTTTTATAAACAAAATAAAATTTGAAATTTATAAACGAAAAAGCACATATAATCGAAAGCAATTTTGAAATGTATAAAATACTTATTAACAGATTCTTAAAAGACAGTCAATTCGCCTGTATTTTTAATTTTATCTATTTATTTTCAAAAAGTATATGCTATACTAAATTAGAATATTAAATATATATTCAATCGGTTTTTAGTTTGTTTTATATACGATTGCAAGTATCAATTTTTCAAAGCGTGAGGTGAAAATATGGAATCGAAAATCTTGCTTGAAAATGGAACTAACGAACTTGAAGTCTTAGAGTTTAGAATTGATGATCATTGCTATGGAATTAACGTTGCAAAGATCAAAGAAATCATTGTTTATCAGGAAGTAACGCCTGTTCCTAATGCTCATCCAAGTATTGAAGGAATATTTATGCCTCGCGATACTATGATAACTGCAATCGATTTACGTAATTGCTTACAGAGAGGTGCATCCAAGCCGGGTGGACTTTTCATTATCACTAACTTTAACAAACTGGATATTGCATTCCATGTTGATGCTGTTGTCGGTATCCACAGAGTTTCGTGGGCTGATATCATTAAACCTAACGCTACTATTTCTAAGGCTGAGGAGAGTATATCAACAGGTATTATCAAGCTTGAAGAGAGACTTATTATTATTCTTGACTTTGAGAAAATTGTATCCGATATCAATCCTAACACAGGTCTTAATGTTGCTCAGCTTACAGATATTGGTACAAGACAGAGAAACGAAATACCGATAGTATTGGCAGAGGATTCTCAGCTGCTTAACAAGCTGATTGTAGACTCTCTTAAGAAGGCCGGATATGACAACGTTCGTCACTTTGAAAATGGTAAGCTTGCCTGGGACTATGTTAAAGGTTGCAAGGACAGAGGACAGCTTGATAAGGTTAAGTGCATAATAACTGATATAGAGATGCCTATCATGGATGGTCACCGACTTACAAAGCTTGTTAAAAGCGATGACGAAACGAAACAAATACCGCTTATCATTTTCTCATCACTGGTAAACGAAGAAATGAGAAGAAAAGGCGAGTCCTTAGGAGCGGACAGGCAGCTGTCAAAGCCGGAAATCGGTAATTTGGTTGCTGTAATTGATGAACTTGTTCATGCTGATGGCGATGCCAAATAAAGCTGTATGATATAAAAGATAACTCCCTTTGTTGCTTCAGTTATGAAAATCAATTTTCAATGACTGCTACAATAAAGGGAGTTTTATAATTTTTTTGGGGAGATAGTTACATGAATTCAAAGAATGAAGAGTATTTGGATGGTCTTTTGCAGACATTAAAAAGAGAGGCAAATTCCGGAATAGCCAAGACAAGTACTAATGCTGGTTTCGCGTATGCAAACGATTTGGGTGAGGCATTAGAGAACTCTTCTGAAAACGATGATTTAAAAGAGATTGGGCAAATGCTTGGAAAATTGGATAAAGGTGAACTTATGGATTCCGGAATGAGCAGAGTCCTTGATTCTATTAGTGCACCTGCTGACAAGACTTTGCCTAAATATAAAATTGGTGAAGACATTGCTGAGGGGTATGAAAAGGATGCGGATGAATTGGCGCTTGATGAGGCAATTGCACGAGCAGAAGCCATGGAATTTGAAACATCGAGACCAAGTGCAGCAGAAGAATCTTTGTTGGAGGTTGCTCCCGAAATTTTTATTGAGGAGGATAGCCCATCTGATGATGAAAGTATAAATGGCTCTGACAAAGAAATGCTTGATGAGATGGAACAGGTGACTTCTGAGGCTGAAATGGTGAGTACTGATTCTGAAGAAGCGAATACTTTGGATAATTTTGAGATACAAAGCGTAGAGCAGAATGGTGGTATTTCTGAGGAATTATTGGATCTAGATGAAATGCTGGATGGCCAGGTTAATCCGGAAAATGCTATGGATGATGATTCTGAAGAGCTGAAAGCTGCCTTGAGTGAAAATGAAAATCCTTCTCCGGATGAAATAGTAGATGATTTACAGATATCGGATGTAGCAGGTAAGGAGCAAAATCCTTCGGATTTTGCGCAATCAGAAACAGAAGAGCCGGCAGGCTCAGATGGAACCGCAGAATCAGATGGAAGTGCAGAATCAATTGAAACTGCAGAATCAGGTGAGATGTCATTAGATGACATAGATAAAATGATGGCTGAGCTTAGCACCATGACCGAAGACACAGATGATATGGCTGTTGAGGAGCTACCTGCTGATACAGCATCTGTTGTGGAAGAAATTTCTGAAATATTGCCTGAGAATGCTCAGCAGGTCATGGAAAATGCAGTGTCAGAAGAAATGCCGGTTACAGAGGTAAATGATGGCGGAAATGTCACTGAGGAAACATCTGAGGAATCACCTGAGATTACTTCTGAAGAGGGACTGGAAGATATTGCAGCAGCGCTTGATATGGGAATGGCTATGGAAGAGTCTGCCCCTGTAGAGGCTAACATGGATATATCCCCGGAGGAGTCTGCAATTGAGATGCCTATAGAAGAAGCCATGCCCGAGGAAATGCCTGTTGCAGAGGGTGACTCTGATCCTGATGCAATGGCAACGGAAGATATAGATAAAATGATGGCAGAGATGGGCATTGATGCAGGAGAAGCACCCGCAGAAGAAGCTATGCCTGAGGAGATGCCGATTGCAGTAGAAGCCATGCCTGAGGAGATGCCTGCTGCAGAGGATATCTCTGATCCTGATGCAATGGCAACGGAAGATATAGATAAGATGATGGCAGAGATGGGCATTAGTGCAGAAGAAGCGCCTACAGAAGAAGCAATGCCAGAAGAAATGCTGCCCACAGAAGAGGCCATGCCTGAGGAGATGCCTGCTGCAGAGGATATCTCCGATCCTGATGCAATGGCAACGGAAGATATAGATAAGATGATGGCAGAGATGGGCATTGATGCAGGAGAAGCGCCCGCAGAAGAAGCAGTGCCTGAAGAAATGCTGCCTACAGAAGAGGCCATGCCTGAGGAGATGCCGATTGCAGAAGAAACCATGCCTGAGGAGATGCCTGCTGCAGAGGATATCTCCGATCCTGATGCAATGGCAACGGAAGATATAGATAAGATGATGGCAGAGATGGGCATTGATGCAGGAGAAGCGCCCGCAGAAGAAGCAGTGCCTGAGGAGATGCCTGCTGCAGAGGGTGACTCTGATCCTGATGCGATGGTAACGGAAGATATAGATAAGATGATGGCAGAGATGGGCATTGATGCAGGAGAAGCGCCTACAGAAGAAGCAGTGCCAGAAGAAATGCTGCCTACAGAAGAAGCAGTGCCTGAGGAAATGCCTGCTGCAGAGGATATCTCTGATCCTGATGCGATGGCAACTGAAGATATAGATAAGATGATGGCAGAGATGGGCATTGATGCAGGAGAAGCGCCGGCAGAAGAAGCTATACCAGAGGAAATGGTGACTGCAGAGGCCCCTGCGGAAGAAGCAGTAACGGAGCCTGGGCTGGAAGACATACCAGTAGTTGAAGATTTACCAGAGGTTGAAAGTATGGCAGATGAAACACCTGTAGAAGAACAAGTTGCAGAAGAAACATCTGTAGAAGAGGCACCTGCGCAAGAGCAGATTACTGATGGAGCATCTATAGAAGAGCTAATGGCGGAAGATTTATCTGACGGAGAGTCACTAACGGATGAAGCGCCTGTAGAAGAAGCTTCAACGGAAGAGAATTCTCCAGAAGAGCTGGTAATAGATGATCTTTCATTGGAAGACTTGGGAGAGCCTGCTGTTGAAGCGGCAGTTGAAGAGTCTGAGAATGCCGAGAGCGCTGCAGACATAGAGGCAGCAGCCGATTTAGAAGCTGCTTTAGATACTGAGCCTTCTGAAGGGCTAGAAGTTGCTGAGGACGCAGAAAATGCTGAAGGGCTAGAAGCTGCTGAAAGCGTAGAAGCTTCTGAAGGAGCAGAAGTTGCTGAAGGTACTGCCAGCGAGGAGGATCTTGCGGATGCTTTTGCTGAATTTGCTGATGCCATGAGTGAGGGCGGAACTGAAGGTGAAGCGGCGGCAGAGGATTCGGACATAGATTTTGAATCAGTAAGCGCTGAGCTTGATGATTTATTAAAGGATTCCGGTGAAAATCTGGATGATGTAGCAGGTGAAGGTGAAGATATAGGTTCTGAAATGGATCTCGACAGTATGTTGGAGGATCTTGGCGGATCAGATTCGGAAGCAGAGGCAGGCGAAAGTGAGCCTGCTGATGTTGAGATGCCGGATCTTGATGCTATTATGAACAGCCTTGCCAGCGATGATGTTGAGGATGTAGAGAGCACAGCACACATTGATGAGAAAGAAGGTGGCGGTGCAGATGAAATAAGCCTTGATGACATGGGGCTTGGCGATGAGGGAGAAGCCGGAGGGGAAGAGGCACCTCCGGAGGATATCCTTGAATCCATGGGTGAGGAAGGACTTGATGATATAGGCCTTTCTGATGACATACCCGATCCTGATGAAGTTAATGATAATGGCGGTGACTATGACGAGATAGCACTTAGATTGGGAGAGGAACCATCTGAGGACGAAGAGGGTGGAAAAAAGAAAAAGAAGAAAAGGCCACCATTTATATTCCTGATATTTGCAGCTCTTTTCAAGGTTCTGACTCAGACAGATGAAGATCTGAATCCTAAATCAGAAGAGGATGAGCTTGCAAGCCTTACGGATGAAAACCAGAAGGTCCTTGATGAACTTTCTGCTGAGGACGGCAAAAAGGCAAAGAAAGAGAAGAAAAAGAAGGAAAAGCCGCCGAAGAAGGAAAAAACTCCGAAGGAAAAGAAACCAAAGCCGCCGAAGAAGGAAAAACCAAAGAAAGAGAAGAAGCCTGCGCCTGATGATGGCGAACCTGAAAAGGCTCTTGCGCCGAAGAAGGTTGCCATTGCAATGCTATTTGCTTTCAGTATAGGAGTGCTTTTCTCACTTCCTGCAATCCTTCTGCCCGGCAAAATCATCATGGGACGCGCTAACAGTGCATATGAGAAGGAAGACTACGCTACTGCATATAAGCTTTTATACGGTAAAGCACTCAACGAAGAACAGAGTCTTATGTACCATAAAGCCCGTGTAATGACCAGTGCGCAGTATTATCTTAATGCTTATAAAAACTATAAGTCCATGAAAATGGAAGATGAAGCACTTGATATTCTGCTCATTTCCATGAAAACAAAAGACACAATAATAAAAGAAGCAGAAGAGTTTCAGGTTGCAGCCGAAGTTCAAAGCGTGTATTCTAATATCGAGTCGACGCTCAGCACCGATTATGGGTTAAGCGCTCAGGATATCAAGGATATCAATTCTATTGAGAGCAAAGCGGAATACACGAAACGCATAATGGAGACAACCGGGACTATAGAAAAAATAATGCCGGAGAATAAAAGTGAGGTCGACATCAACTAAGGGAGATGTTGTCTGATGTTAGCTGTAATTGATTACGATGCCGGCAATATAAAAAGCGTTGTGAATGCTTTTAAGCTTTTGGGAACAGAAGCTCTCGTCACCAGAGATCCTAACGAGATCATGAAGGCAGATCATGTTATCCTGCCTGGAGTAGGAGCTTTTGGCGACGCCATGAGGAAACTCGAAGAATATAAGCTTACAGAGGTTATTCGCGATGTAGCTAAGAGCGGAACACCTTTTATGGGAATTTGCCTGGGTCTGCAGCTGCTTTTTGATTCAAGTGATGAATCGGAAGGTGTTGCGGGTCTGGGCATTTTGCGTGGTAAAATAAAAAGAATACCGGACAATGGCACACTAAAGGTTCCGCAGATAGGCTGGAACAGCCTGAAGTATCCCGGAGAGGGAAGGCTTTTTAAAGGAATAGATGAGGATTCTTTTGTATATTTTGTTCACTCGTATTATCTGGATGCTGAGGATAAGAGTATAGTCAAGGCAACAACAGAGTACGGTGTGACCATTGATGCTTCGGTTGAGAAGGATAATGTTTTTGCATGCCAGTTCCATCCTGAGAAGAGTGCGGAAGTCGGAATGGAAATATTGAAGAATTTTTTGAGCATTTGATTTTGATACCGGTATAAAGGAAAAGGATAAAATATGCTTACAAAAAGAATAATCCCCTGCCTGGATGTGAACGATGGCAGAGTTGTTAAAGGAATAAATTTTGTTAAACTTCGTGACGCAGGTGACCCTGTTGAGGTAGGTAAGGCTTACTCTAAGGCAGGCGCTGATGAACTTGTTTTTCTTGATATTACTGCTACCTCAGATGCCAGGAATACTGTGGTGGATCTTGTGCGAAAAGTGGCGGAGCAGATTTTTATACCCTTCACTGTTGGCGGAGGAATAAGATCTGTCGAAGATATGAGAGCTGTCCTTAGGGAGGGTGCTGATAAGGTTGCCATTAATTCCGCTGCGATAGGCAGGCCGGAACTGATCTCAGAGTCTGCTGAGAAATTCGGATCCCAGTGCGTTGTTGTTGCGATTGATGCAAAGAGACGACCGGATGGTGGATTTAATGTATATAAAAATGGTGGAAGAATCGACACCGGACTTGATGCTATAGAATGGGCGATTGAAGCTGAAAAAAGAGGTGCCGGAGAAATCCTTCTTACAAGCATGGATGGTGATGGTACCAAGGCAGGATACGACATCGAGCTTACAAAAAAAGTAAGCGATGCGGTAGGCATACCTGTAATAGCTTCAGGTGGTGCAGGAAACTGTGAGCATTTTTATGAAGCTCTTACAAAGGGAGGCGCAGATGCGGCCCTTGCGGCATCACTTTTCCATTACAAGGAGCTCGAGATAAGAGAAGTCAAGGAGTACCTCAGAGACAAACAGGTACCTGTAAGATTATAAGATAATTGCTTAAAAAGCGTTTTGAAAGGTTGTGATAAAGATGCCGATGATTTCGAACGATTGGCTGCCGGCTTTAAAGGAAGAATTCGGAAAGGATTACTATAAAAAGCTTTATAAATTCGTACTTGATGAATATCATTCCAGGGTGGTGTATCCACCTGCGGATGATATTTTTAATGCGCTGCATCTTACACCGCTTGGTGATGTAAAGGTGCTGATATTGGGACAGGATCCCTACCATGAACCGGGGCAGGCCCATGGACTGTCATTTTCAGTTTTGCCCGGACAGGAGGCACCGCCGTCACTGGTCAATATCTATGCTGAGCTTAAGGATGATCTTGGCTGCTACGTACCAAATAACGGATATCTGAAAAAATGGGCTGATCAGGGAGTTCTGCTTCTAAACACTGTACTTACTGTTAGAGCGCATGCTGCTAATTCTCACAAAGGAAAAGGGTGGGAGAATTTCACCGATGCCATCATAAGAGCATTAAATGAACAGGACAGACCTATGGTGTTCATGCTGTGGGGAAAACCTGCACAGACTAAGATGTCCATGCTGAATAATCCCAAGCACCTGATACTTACCGCACCTCATCCAAGTCCGCTTTCTGCATACAGGGGATTTTTTGGGTGCAAACACTTTTCAAAGTGCAATGAGTTTCTTATTGCTAACGGAATGGAGCCGATAGATTGGCAGATTGAGAATATTTAAGAAGCATTTTTTTAAATAACATTGGACACAAACACTTTTTCGTGATAACGTAGTAAAGTGACAATTATTTCCGGACAAAACATCCGGGCAGATACATCATAGAGAACAGGAGAGCATGAGGAATATTATGAAGAAAGCATTCGTAACTAAGCAAATGGTAGAAGATATAGCAAAAAAATACCCAACACCGTTCTATTTATATGACGAAAAAGGAATTGTGGAAAATGCAAGAGCAGTAAAAAAGGCTTTCGCATGGAATGCGGGATTTAGAGAGTATTTTGCAGTAAAAGCCACACCGAATCCCATGATAATGAAGCTGCTGCAGAATGAAGGTTGTGGTTTTGACTGCTCTTCAATAACAGAACTTATGCTTAGTAAATCTATCGGAGCTTCGGGTGAAAAAATCATGTTTTCATCAAATGATACTCCGGCTGATGAATTTGTTTATGCTGACAAGATTGGTGGAATAATCAACTTCGATGACATCACACATATAGAATTTGCAGAGGAGGCACTTGGAGGCAGACTTCCTGAGACCATAAGCTGCAGATATAATCCGGGCGGAGTTTTCACCATGAGTAACGGAATCATGGATAATCCCGGAGATTCCAAGTACGGTATGACCAAGGATCAGCTCTTTGAGAGCTTTAGGATACTTAAGGGCAAGGGAGTAAAGCATTTTGGAATACATGCATTTCTTGCAAGTAACACTGTTACCAATGAGTATTATCCCACACTTGCGGCACAGCTTTTTGAGCTTGCGGTAGAACTTGAAAAGGAGACAGGAGCTGACATCGCCTTTATTAACCTTTCAGGAGGTGTTGGAATACCTTATGAGCCTGACAAGGAGGGCAATGATATTGCAGCTATCGGTGAGGGAGTACGCAGAGAATATGAAAAAATCCTTACTCCTGCTGGAATGGGTGATGTAGCCATTTATACAGAGATGGGCAGATTTATGCTTGGACCTTACGGCGCGCTTGTTACAAAGGCTATTCATGAAAAGCATATTTACAAGGAGTACATAGGCGTAGATGCATGTGCTGTTAACCTTATGAGACCTGCCATGTACGGTTCGTATCATCACATAACTGTTTTGGGAAAAGAGAATGAGCCTTTAGATCATACATATGATGTTACGGGTTCACTTTGCGAAAACAACGATAAATTTGCAATAGACAGAAAGCTTCCCAAGATTGATATGGGAGATTATCTTTTCATTCATGATGCAGGTGCACACGGATTTGCGATGGGATATAATTACAACGGTAAGCTGTGGTGCGCTGAGCTCCTTTTGAAGGAGGATGGAAGCGTAGAGCAGATAAGAAGAGCACAGACTCCAAGAGACTATTTTGCAACTCTTGACTGCCTGCCTGTGTTTTCAGAGTTAGACAAAATAATGAAGGAATTTGAGTAAACTAGAGATGGACATTATTCAGGACTTTATTACTGAGTGCAAATTATCAGGTCACATGAGCAAGAACACAACAAAATCATACCAGTGTGACCTGAATAAACTGCAGGAATATTTAGACGAGCAAAACATTACTGAGGTGTCCCGGGTAACGGAAAAAGTTTTAAAGGATCACCTGACAAGGCTGTCCGAAAAAGGCTACTCGCCTGCTACTATAGCCAGGAACATTGTTTCAATTAAGGCACTTTTTAAGCACCTTGTGAAGGAAAAATATGTAAACTTGGATGCCTCTGAGAATCTGGTGGCGCCTAAGGTGGAGCTTCCAAAGGTAAATGTACTTACCAGAAAACAGATTGAGGATCTGATGAATATGCCTGATACCAGGACAGCTAAGGGACAGCGCGATTCAGCGATGCTGGAACTTATGTATGCTACCGGTATAAAGGTTTCTGAGCTGGTGGCTGTTAAGGTATCAGATATCGACATGCAGCTTGGAAATATAGAATGCAGGAATGAAAAAAAGGACAGGGTAATTCCTTTTGACAAGAGAACTAAAGAGGTTATACAGAGATATCTTCAGGATGGAAGAAGACATCTTATTAAAAGCACAGATGAGGAACTTCTTTTCATAAATTATCAGGGTGAGCCCATGAGCAGGCAGGGGGTATGGAAGCTTGTGAAGAATTATGCAGGACGAGCTGATATAAGAGTACCTATAACACCTGAGGCGCTGCGCCACAGCTTCGCGGCTCATCTCGTTGAAAGGGGAGCAGATATAGAAGCTGTTCAGCTGATGATGGGGCATGTCAGCCCTGTTTCAACAGTCAGATATGCACGTGAAAATCGTGATTATTTACGAGACGTATATGACAGAACTCATTAAAATTAAAAATCTCCGGGCAAGACTCTTTGAGTAATGTCCGGAGTTTTTGATTGCTTCGCAATATCACCCGCGAGCGGGAATATTGCAAGCAAAATTCTTTTTTATACAAGATCTGCAATATCAAGCAGAAGTCTTTCTGTGTCTGCCCAGCCAAGGCAAGGATCCGTAATGGATTTACCATAGATGCCTTCGCCGATCTTCTGGCAGCCTTCCTCGATGTAACTTTCAATCATTACACCTTTTACAAGATCACGAATATTTGTATTCTGGCTTCTTGAGTGGAGCACTTCTTTTACTATACGGATCTGCTCCTTATACTTTTTACCTGAGTTGTTGTGGTTGGCATCAATGATGGCAGCAGGGTTCTTGATATCACGCTCAGAGTACAGATAAGCAAGAAGACTTAAATCCTCGTAGTGGTAATTTGGTTGTGACTGACCATGCTTGTTCTGAGAACCGCGAAGAACACAATGAGAGAGAGGGTTACCGTTGGTCTTCACCTCATATCCTCTGTATACAAATGAATGAGGAAGCTGAGAAGCATAAACGGAATTCAGCATAACGCTCAAGGTTCCGCTTGTAGGATTCTTCATGCCGGCGGGAACACCAAATCCGCTGGCAACCATGCGGTGCTCCTGGTCCTCAACTGAGCGTGCACCGATAGCCACATATGACAATATATCTTCTACATATCCCCAGTTTTCGGGATAAAGCATCTCATCAGCTGCGGTTAAGCCTGACTCCTCAATAGCACGAATCTGCATATGACGCATGGCGATAAGACCTGCACGGAAATCTGTTTTTCCTTCGGGATCCGGCTGGGAAGTGATACCCTTATAGCCTTCGCCTGTTGTACGGGGCTTATTTGTATAAACTCTTGGAACAATGATAAGCTTATCCTTAACCTTATCATTAACCTTAGCCAGTCTTGATACGTAGTCGCAAACAGCGTCCTCATTATCAGCTGAGCAGGGGCCAACAATCACCATGAACTTATCGCTTGCTCCTGTGAGAACATCAGCTATTTCAGCATCGCGCTTTTTCTTAAGCTCTGTAAGCTCCTTCTTCATAGGGAACTCGTCGCGAATTTCCTCAGGAGAGGGGAGCTGCTGTATATATTGAAAAGACATAATAACAATACCTCCAAAATAATCTTATAGTATGTAATAATACCGAAAAAACACTCCGTTTACCACTATATCACTTTAAAGTCCGAAAGTAAACGCATAAAAATTAAGATGTTTCTTGATGATATATAATATGATACAAAAAAACCGCTCACAAATCTGTGAACGGTTTCACTAGCAGGGGAAGCAGGATTCGAACCCGCATGAACGGTTTTGGAGACCGCAATACTAGCCATTGTATGATTCCCCTATCCTTGACGCTCTGTGTCGCCAACGAAAGAAATTATAGCATAGGGAAAATACAATGTAAACAGTTTTTTTTAGAAAAAGCAGACATTTTTTGTAAGTCATTTTTGTAAGCAGATAATGAGCAGATGATGTACTGGTTATTTATCTGGCGATGTACTAGAATATTTGGGTAAAAGAGAAAAATACTAATATCAGATCGTTACGCTGAATTTGGAGGAAGTATGAAAAAGAAATTAGTGGCAGGAATTATGGCAGGGATGGTAGTATGCCAGATCCTTACCGGATGCAGTAAGACTGAAAATGAAACTATAGATGACGCCTATCGAACGACCTATGAAATTTTTGTGCGCTCTTTTTATGACAGTAATGGCGACGGAATAGGAGATCTTCAGGGAGTTATTGATAAGCTTGATTACATAAATGATGGCAATCCACAGACTGATGATGATCTTGGCTGCACACAGATATGGCTGATGCCGATATGCCCTTCACCGACCTATCACAAATATGATGTTACGGATTACTGTGATGTAGATCCGGAATATGGGACAGTAGAAGATTATAAGAAACTGATTGAAGAAGCGCATAAGAGAGGGATACGTGTTATAAACGACACAGTCATGAACCACTCTTCCTCACAGCATCCATGGTTTAAAGAGGCAGTGGGTTATCTGCAAAAGCTTCCTGAGGGAGCGGAGCCAAAAGCTGATGAGTGTCCGTATTTTGACTATTACAATTTTACCAAAGAGCCTCAGAAGGGATATGAGCAGGTAGCAGGCACCGACTGGTATTATGAGTGTCAGTTCTGGTCAGAAATGCCTGATCTGAATCTTGATAACGAGAAGGTACAAAAAGAATTCGCAGACATGGCGAAATTCTGGCTCGATCTTGGATGCGATGGATTTAGAATGGATGCTGTTACCTACTATACCAGTGAAAATATAGGGGAGAGCACCAGGGAACTTGAAACCTTTGTAAAGGCCGTTAAGGACATGAATCCGGATGCTTATATTGTAGGTGAAGCCTGGACCTCCTCTGAGAGCTATTCGAAATATTATGCCAGCGGAATAGATTCACTTTTTGATTTTGATTTTTCCGGTAGCGAAGGAATAATTGCCAAGTGTGCCAAGGGCAAGGCTTCTCCTGATAAATATGTTCAGAAACAGATTGAAGAGGACGAGCTTTTTTCTTCATATAATAAAAACTATGTAAATGCACCATTTTATACTAACCATGATATGGCAAGAAGCGCCGGCTACTACACAGGAAAAAAGGCGAGAGACAGCATAAAGCTATCAGGAGCCCTTAATCTTCTTATGAGCGGCAACGCCTTCATATATTATGGAGAAGAGCTGGGAATGAAGGGATCAGGGAAGGATGAGAACAAGCGCGCACCAATGCAATGGGATGCAGAGGGCTCCAAAGGAATGACCAAGGGACCTGAAGGCATGGATGAGCTTAAAATGTCCTATGGAACTTATGAGGAACAAAAAGCAGATCCGCAGTCAATTTACAATTATTATAAGAAGGCAATTAAGATTAGGAATCAGTTTCCTGCTATCTCACATGGAAAATGCAAGATACTTGATAATCTCACAGGAGAGAGGAATGTAGTCTGGATCAAAGATGCAGAAGAAAAGCTTAATGAAAATACAGACAGAACCGGCAAAGTTAAGAACGCAAAGGTACTTGTTGCATTAAATAACGGTGATGAACCTGTTACCATCGATCTTAGTAAGGATGAAGGGGCTAAAGAATTTAAGAAATTAGCAGCATCCCTTACAACAGGTGAAGAAGAGGCAGCTTTGAATGGAGATAAGCTTACCCTACCTGCCTTTGGTATAGCTGTTCTTACAAGCGATAAAAAATAGATACATTAATTATTGCGACTGCCTTTTTTCTTTTTGGGTTTATATGCAAGAGGTCTGAAGATAGTCATCCTTCCCGTCCAGCCGATTATTCTTGTTATGACTATTCCTGTAAGAACGCCGCAGCTGTCGATGAGGACATCCCTTTTTTGCGGTGATCGTCCTGATATGAAGGACTGGTGGTATTCATCAAGACAGGCGTATCCGACACAGATAAAACCTGCAACAAGAACCAGCGGAAATCCGCGAAGCCCGTAAACATATAACGGAAAAGCCACACTTATCGCAAGCAGCAGATATTCCGTAAAGTGTGCAATTTTTCTTATATAAAACTGATAAAACTCGCTGAGTTCTGAAATGTGCGCTGAAGTCCAGCCCTTATCGAGGACATCATTTGTCACGGTAAGAACTTCAACACCCACGCGATAACTCAGCTCAGAGCTGGTGTCACCGTCCTGACCGGAAAAATTGAAAATAAGCAGCATCATGACAATGGCCGGAATAAAGGACATGGGCTTAAGTACAAATCTCAAAGTCTGTTTTATATAAAGAAGAAAGTATTTCATATTGTCTCCATATATGCAAATTTATTAGCAACAAGTATAACGCAAAAACATTAATTGAACAAATTGCCATCTATACATTTTTTTTTCTTATGTTATAATTCATTGAGATAAAGATAACTCTTCGGAACCATGCACAGGTTCTGAGTTGACAAGTCGTTTTAATGAATGCGAGGGGGCAGTCATATGTTTGAAGGAAAAGACGGCGAGAACAGTATAGAGGATATTATTTCCCGATATAAAGATGATGTGGCATCTCTGGCAACTTATATTCCTTGGCTTAAGGAACATACCAAGCAACAGGTTGCAGAAAGCTATTCCAACAGTGAATTATCCAATTCAATGCCATTTCCTGTTTACGATTCTACATTACTTGGTTTCGTAAAGCAGGCTCAGCAGACAGGGATGATGAACCGGAATTATACGTATGTTTACACAAGGAATCACATCGCGAATTACAAGGATGAGCTTGAATTTATCAAGGATGCAGAGATAATGCAGATGGACGATCTTGCGGGAATTCTTTCCAAATACATTCTTGAAGGTCAGACGAAAGGAACTGTCTGGGCTGAGGGTGTATTTACCGGAGTACTTTATCAGCTTATTTACAAGATGGATGATCTGATTCATTTCTGGGGCACAACGTCGTATTGATTCGGAGTATTTCTCCGGGTTGATGAATTTTTTCTGCAGGAGTTTTTTTAAATGAGTGAGAAGTCTGCTCAGAAAAGAAAATACATTCTGGAAAAAGCCCGCGAGGTTTTTGCAGAAAAGGGATATAAAAATGTCACCATGAAGGATGTCGTAGAAGCCTGTGACATCAGTCGTGGGGGGCTTTATCTCTATTTTTCTTCTGTTGAAGAAATCTTCATTGCCGTACTGTCTGATGAGACTGAAGAAGACGATGATGTTATTGCTGCTCTTGGTAATGATGCTACAGCCGGCGATATGCTGGCTCTTTTCCTGAAAGAACAGAAAAAGGAAATCCTTCGCAAGAAGAACAGCCTTGTTATCGCTTCCTATGAGTATTTTGCAAATAAGGACATGCCTATTCAGGATAACCCTCTTCGTAAGCAGTTCGATGCAGGGGTTCAGATTGTCGAGACTTTAATTGAAAATGGTGTACGTTCAGGCGAATTTATTTGTGCCGATCCGTATGGATGTGCCCGCAACCTCATGTATGTGGTTGAGGGTCTTAAAGTATCCGCTAAAACTATTGGTATTAGCGAGGCCGCGGTTGACCGCGAATTGTTATATATTTTAGAGGGGTTATTGCCCGCAGATAATTAATCAGTGTTTTTCGCAACACTGATTTTATTTTGCATGAAAACATGCAGATAGAAACATTATTTAGGAGGAGATTTATGAGCAACGTCAGACGAGTCTATGTTGAAAAAAAGGCACCTTATGCAGGTAAAGCCAGGGAATTACGCAAGGAGATTAAGAGTTACCTCGGTATTAAAAGTGTATCTAAGGTAAGAGAATTTATCCGTTACGATGTGGAAAATGTTTCCGACGAGGTTTTTGAGAAAGCCTGCACAACTGTTTTTTCAGAGCCACCTGTTGATATTCTTTATCATGAAAATATAGAGGTACCTGAAGGAGCAAAGGTATTTAGTGTTGAGGCGCTGCCCGGACAGTTTGACCAGAGAGCTGATTCTGCAGTTCAGTGCGTCAGATTTATAAGAGGTGATGAAGAGCCTGTTATCCGCACAGCTGTAACATATATGCTCATAGGCGATATAACAGACAAGGAACTTACAGAAATAGAAGAGTATGTAATGAACCCTGTTGATTCCAGGATTGCAGACGAAGATAAGCCGGCAACTCTTGTTGACAATTTTGATGAGCCCGCAGATGTAAAAGTCCTGGACGGATTTAAGGACATGGCTGAGGATGAACTCCTTGAGCTCTATAAGTCCTTTGGTCTTGCAATGACATTTAATGACTTTAAGTGGATACAGCAGTATTTCCATGATGATGAAAAACGTGATCCTTCAATGACAGAAATCCGCGTTCTTGATACATACTGGTCAGATCATTGCCGCCACACAACTTTCGGAACAGAACTCAAAAATGTAAGCTTTGGTGAAGGCTTTTATGCTGATCCTATCAAGGCCTCCTATGATAAATATTTAAGTGCAAGAGAAGAAGTTTATGCTGATCCCGCAAAGAGACAGGAAAAGTTCATCTCACTTATGGACATTGCCCTTATGGGAATGAAGAAACTTAAGAAAGACGGTAAGCTCACAGACATGGAAGAGTCTGAAGAGAATAATGCATGTACTGTTGTTGTTCCTGTTGATGTTGACTATGGCAATGGCCCTGTAAAAGAGAACTGGCTTGTATTTTTCAAAAATGAGACACATAACCATCCTACAGAGATTGAGCCCTTCGGTGGTGCTGCAACCTGTCTTGGCGGTGCTATCAGAGATCCCCTTTCAGGAAGAGGTTATGTATATCAGGCTATGCGTGTAACAGGCGCAGCTGATCCGACAGTTCCTGTTGCTGATACATTAAAAGGTAAGCTTCCTCAGAAAAAACTTGTAAGAGGTGCTGCTTCAGGATATTCAAGCTATGGTAACCAGATTGGTCTTGCAACAGGCTATGTAAAGGAAATATATCACCCTGATTATGCTGCAAAGCGCATGGAAATCGGCGCAGTTATGGGTGCTGCTCCTCAGGAGCATGTAATAAGAGAAAGCTCTGATCCGGGAGATATAATCGTACTTCTCGGCGGAAGAACAGGACGTGACGGCTGCGGCGGTGCAACAGGCTCATCCAAGGCACATACTGCAGATTCAATCCTTACCTGCGGAGCTGAGGTACAGAAGGGTAATGCTCCTACTGAGCGTAAATTGCAGAGACTTTTCAGAAGACCTGAAGTATCTGAACTTATTAAAAAATGTAATGACTTTGGTGCAGGCGGTGTATCTGTTGCAATCGGCGAGCTTGCAGACGGTCTAGATGTAGATCTTGATAAGGTTCCGAAGAAGTATGCAGGTCTTGATGGAACAGAGCTTGCTATTTCCGAGTCACAGGAGAGAATGGCAGTTGTCGTTGATCCTTCTCAGGTTGATAAGTTCCTTGAGTATGCTGCAGAGGAGAACCTTGAAGCTGTTAAGGTAGCGGTAGTTACAGAGGATCCCCGCCTTGTTCTTAAGTGGAGAGGCAAAAAGATAGTTGATATCAAGCGCTCTTTCCTTGATACAAACGGAGCTCATCAGGAAACAGAAGTAGAGGTTCAGATTCCTAAGAAGGAAGATAACTACTTTAATAAATATGCAAGCGAAGCTGTTGCAAAAGCTTTTGAGAATAATGATGTTAAGAGTGCATGGCTTAGTGAGATGGAAGACCTCAACGTATGTTCACAGAAAGGCCTTGTTGAGATGTTCGATTCCTCTATCGGTGCAGGCACAGTAACCATGCCTTACGGTGGAAAATATCAGCTTACAGAGACTCAGTCAATGGTTGCCAAGCTCCCTGTTTTAGGAGGAAAAACAGATACCGTAACAATGATGGCTTACGGCTTTGATCCTTACCTCTCTTCATGGAGCCCTTATCACGGCGCAGCTTATGCCGTAACAGAATCTGTTGCAAGAATTGTTGCAACCGGTGGTGATTACAAAAAGCTGCATCTTACATTCCAGGAGTACTTCCAGAGAATGACAGCTGATAAGACCAGATGGAGTCAGCCGCTTACAGCACTTCTTGGATCTTTTGAGGCACAGCTCAGATTTGGAATAGCTTCAATCGGTGGTAAGGATTCTATGTCAGGCTCATTCTTCTACGAAGGTGATGAGAAGAGAGCATCAGGTGAGATCAATGTTCCGCCTACACTTGTATCCTTTGCTGTAGATGTGGCTAAGCAGAGTGACGTTATCACACCTGAGCTTAAGGCAGCAGGCGATTACCTGATAGAGCTTCCAATCGACAGAGATGAGTATGATCTTCCTGATTATGAGAAGGTAATGGCTCGTTACGATGAGATCCATGACCTTATGCAGAAGGGCTATGTTAAGGCTGCTTATGCTATTGACGCTTACGGTGTTGCAGCAGCAATCAGCCGCATGGCATTTGGTAACGGCTTTGGTGTTAAGATTGCAGGCTGTGTGAAAAATGAGGACCTTTTCACAAACAGAACAGGCAACATTCTCTTAGAGGTTCCTGCAGATAAGGCAGGAGATGTACTTGCTCTCAGAGAGGCAAGAGAGATTGGTCTTGTAACAGATGATGGTAAATTCACCATCGGTGATGTGGTAATAGATGAAGCCGAGGCACTTGCAAATTGGAAGAATAAGCTTGAAAAGGTATTCCCTTCAGTAGCACCTGTTTCAGAAGAGGATACAGAGAGCGCTGATAAGAAGAGCATCTTCGAGGATGGCGCTTTAACCAAGGAATACAAAGCTTCTGATATATATGTATGCAAAAACAAGACTGCTAAGCCTACAGTTTTCATTCCTGTATTCCCGGGAAGTAACTGTGAGTACGATTCAGCTCAGGCATTTGAGAGAGCTGGCGCTGACACTATAGTAAAAATCTTCAGAAACAGAAATGCTAATGACATTGTTGAATCTGTAGCTGAGTTCAAAAAGGCAATTGAAAAGGCACAGATCATCATGTTCCCCGGCGGTTTCTCAGCAGGTGATGAGCCTGATGGAAGTGCTAAGTTCTTTGCTACGGCATTCCAGAACGAGAGCATCAAGGAAGCAGTAAATGATCTTCTCCAGAACAGAGATGGTCTTGCACTTGGTATCTGTAACGGTTTCCAGGCTATGATCAAGCTTGGCCTTGTTCCTAACGGACAGATTACAGGTCAGAATCCTGAGAGCCCGACTCTTACTTTCAACACTATAGGACGTCATATTTCAACAATGGCATACCTTAAGGTTGTAAGTAACAAGTCACCCTGGATGCAGGGCGCTGAGCTTGGAGGAGTATATGTTAATCCGGCGTCTCACGGTGAAGGACGCTTCGTAGCACCTACAGATGTACTCAAAAAGCTCTTCGAGAATGGACAGATTGCAACACAGTACTGTGATCCTGATGGACAGGTACATCTTGATAATCTCTGGAACATCAACGGCTCCTATATGGCAGTCGAAGGTATCACATCACCTGACGGAAGATGCCTTGGCAAGATGTGCCATTCAGAGAGACGCGGCACAGGAGTTGCAATGAATATCTTTGGCGAGCAGGACATGAAGATATTTGAGAGTGGTGTTAAGTACTTTGAGTGATAAGCTATTTGCAAGCGCAAGCTCGAGAGCGCAAAGCGCGAAGAAATCCGTAGGTTTATCATGTATTAAAATATTCAGGAGGAGCGAATGAAAGCATTTTTGATTTTGGAAGATGGCACCGTTTTTAAGGGAAAAGCCATTGGAGCCAAAAAGGAAGTTATAAGCGAGATAGTTTTCAATACTTCCATGGCAGGGTACACAGAGGTGTTTACAGATCCGTCCTATGCGGGCCAGGCTGTGTGCATGACTTATCCTTTGATTGGTAACTATGGTGTCTGCAGGGATGACATGGAGTCAGAGCGCATATGGCTTGATGGTGTTATAGTACGAGAATTGTCTGATGTGGCATCCAACTTCCGATGCGATATGACAGTGCAGGAATTCCTTGAGGAATATGATATTCCCGGTGTGGAGGGAATCGATACCCGTAAACTGGTTCGTATCCTTCGTGAAAAAGGGACCATGAACGGAATGATAACTACAGATGAAAACTACAATATTGATTCCATCATTCCCAGACTTAAAGCATATAATACAGGAAAAGTTGTTGAGAAGGTTTCTTGTAAGGAGATAAAAAATATTGAAGGCAGTAAGGAACTTTCTGATAACGGTCCGATTTCCGGAAGCGCTGTTTTCAACAAAGATGACTACGAGGCTTCTCTTAAGGGAGACCTGTCTAAACGCGAAAAGAGACCAAGTACCGTAAGAGAGTTAAATGGTAAGGGCCTTAAGGTTGCACTTCTTGATGTCGGAGCGAAGGACAATATAGCAGCGTCCCTTGCGGCAAGAGGATGTGATGTTACAGTATATCCTTTTGATACCACGGCAGAAAAGATACTTGAGGGCAATCCCGATGGCATTATGTTAAGTAACGGCCCGGGCGATCCGAAGGAATGCACAGGGGTCATAGAAGAGATTAAAAAGCTCTATGCTTCAGATGTTCCGATTTTTGCCATCTGCCTTGGACATCAGCTTATGGCACTTGCTACAGGCGCTGATACCTATAAAATGAAATACGGTCACAGAGGTGGTAACCATCCTGTTAAGGACTTAGAGACAGGAAGAGTTTACATATCTTCACAGAATCACGGATACGTGGTTGATACTGATAAGCTTGATCCTAATATTGCGGTTCCTGCTTTTGTGAATGTTAATGACGGAACAAACGAGGGACTTAAATATGTGGGCAAAAACATATTTACGGTTCAGTTCCATCCTGAGGCCTGTTGTGGCCCGCAGGATAGCGGATATTTGTTTGACAGATTCATTAACATGATGATTAGTTCAGGAAGGAATAAAAATGCCTAAAAATAAAGATGTGAAAAAAGTACTGGTCATAGGTTCAGGTCCGATAGTAATCGGTCAGGCAGCAGAGTTCGACTATGCGGGAACTCAGGCCTGCCGCTCACTTAAGGAAGAGGGGATTGAAGTAATCCTTGTTAACTCCAATCCTGCGACCATAATGACTGATAAAGATATAGCTGATGAGGTTTATATTGAACCACTTACAGTAAAGGTTCTTGAGCAGATAATTGAGAAGGAAAAGCCTGACAGCGTACTTCCTACTCTTGGAGGTCAGGCAGGTCTTAACCTTGGTATGGAGCTTGCAGAGTCCGGATTTTTGGCTTCTCATGGAGTAAAGCTCCTTGGAACCACAGCTGAGACAATCAAGAAAGCTGAAGACAGACAGGAATTCAAGGATACAATGGAGAAAATCGGAGAACCCTGTGCTGCATCGCTTGTTGTACATAATGTCGAGGACGGTGTTGCTTTTGCAGATAAGATTGGATATCCCGTTGTACTTAGACCTGCATTTACACTTGGAGGATCCGGTGGCGGTATAGCCCACAACAGACTGGAGTGTGAGGAGATTCTTGAGAACGGTCTTAGACTTTCCAGAGCAAACGAGGTTTTGGTCGAGCGTTGCATCGCCGGTTGGAAGGAAATCGAGTACGAGGTAATCCGCGACAGTGCCGGTAACTGCATCACAGTCTGCAACATGGAAAACATCGATCCTGTCGGCGTTCATACAGGAGACAGTATAGTTGTTGCTCCTTCACAGACACTGACAGACAAAGAGTATCAGATGCTCAGAAGTGCTGCTCTTAATATCATAGACGAGTTGCAGATCACAGGCGGATGTAACGTACAGTTTGCACTTCATCCCACAAGCTTTGAGTACTGTGTGATTGAGGTTAATCCCAGAGTCAGCCGTTCATCAGCACTTGCTTCCAAGGCTACAGGTTATCCTATTGCCAAAGTTGCTGCTAAGATTGCTCTTGGTTATACACTTGATGAGATCAAAAATGCAATAACAGGAAAGACCTACGCCAGCTTTGAGCCTGCGCTCGATTATTGCGTAGTAAAGTTCCCGAGACTTCCTTTTGATAAATTTATTACGGCAAAACGTACACTTACTACTCAGATGAAGGCTACCGGAGAGGTTATGAGTATCTGCACCAACTTTGAAGGTGCCATGATGAAGGCTATCCGTTCACTTGAGCAGCATGTGGACTGCCTTACAAGCTACGACTTTTCAGAGCTTGATGATGATGAGCTTAAGGATCGTCTGACAATCGTAGATGATCAGAGAATCTGGGTTATTGCTGAGGCACTTCGCCGCGGTATGAGCCATGATGAGATTCATGAGATCACTATGATAGATCACTGGTTCATTGACAAGATCCATACCCTTGTAAAGATGGAACTTAAGCTCTTAAGACTTGGTGAAAAGAGCACAATAGCTCGTCACAAGGTTTCAGAGGAAAATGTTCCGGAGCTTGAAGAAGCTAAGAAAATAATCACCTTTGATACACTTCTTAAGGCCAA
This sequence comes from Butyrivibrio sp. NATIVEDY162, assembly GCF_045999815.1. GTDB lineage: Bacteria > Bacillota > Clostridia > Lachnospirales > Lachnospiraceae > Butyrivibrio. The sequence goes on along the minus strand of NZ_CP172573.1, from coordinate 929,183 downwards.
GAAGCTTGAGTATCCTGACAAGGTAATCAGCAGACTTACAAGATTTTCAGTAGACACTATTAAAGCACTTAGAGACTTCTATGGCATAAAGGCTGCATATAAGCTTGTTGATACCTGTGCTGCTGAGTTTGCGGCAGAGACACCTTACTATTACTCTGTATATGGTGATGCTGACGAGGAGAATGAGGCAGCAGGAAGCAGTGATGTGAATGAATGTAGCTGTGAACCTGAAAATGGAAAAGCTGCAGATGGAAATAATGCCGGACAGTCAGGACAGAAAAAGAAGATACTTGTTCTTGGCTCAGGTCCTATCAGAATCGGTCAGGGTATTGAGTTCGACTATTGCTCAGTTCACGCTACATGGGCATTTGAGAAGGCCGGATACGAAACAATTATTATCAACAATAACCCTGAGACTGTTTCAACTGACTTTGATATAGCCGATAAGCTCTACTTTGAGCCACTTACACCTGAGGACGTTGAGAATATAGTTCGTCTTGAGAAGCCTGACGGAGCAGTTGTTCAGTTTGGCGGCCAGACAGCTATTAAGTTAACTCAGGACCTTATGAAAATGGGTGTTAAGATTTACGGAACTAAGGCTGAAGATGTAGATGCGGCAGAGGACAGAGAAATCTTTGACAGAATCCTTGAGGAAACAGGGATCAAGCGTGCTGAGGGTGCTACTGTTTACACAGCTGAGGAAGCAAAGGAAGTGGCAAACAGACTTGGCTATCCTGTTTTGGTAAGACCTTCTTATGTACTTGGCGGACAGGGAATGCAGATCGCACTCTCAGATCAGGAAATTGAAGAGTTTATCAACATCATAAACAGAATTGCTCAGGATCATCCTATTCTTGTTGATAAATACCTGCAGGGTATTGAGACTGAGGTAGATGCTGTATGTGACGGTGAGAACATCGTAATCCCAGGAATCATGGAGCATATCGAGAGATCAGGTATTCACTCCGGTGACTCGATTTCTGTATATCCTGCTCAGTCTCTTTCAGACAAGGTTAAGCAGACAATTGCTGATTATACCGCAAGGCTGGCAAAGGCCCTCCATGTTGTGGGTCTTATAAATGTACAGTTTATAGCAGTTGGTGATGAGGTTTACATTATTGAGGCAAATCCCAGATCATCAAGAACTGTTCCATATATCAGTAAGGTAACCGGAATTCCGATAGTAGATCTTGCAGCTCAGGTTATGATGGGCAAAAAACTTGTTGACCTTGGCTATACTCCGGGACTTCAGCCTGAGGCAGAGCATATTGCAATCAAGATGCCGGTATTCTCATTTGAGAAGATAAGAGGCGCTGAGATAAGCCTTGGACCTGAGATGAAGAGTACTGGTGAATGCCTTGGTATCAGCAAGTCCTATAGTGAAGCTCTGTATAAGGCATTTCTAGGTGCCGGAATCAGACTTCCCAAGCATAAGCAGATGATCATCACTGTAAAGGATTCTGATAAGGGTGAAATTATCGATATAGCAAGACGCTTTGAGAAGCTTGGCTACATAATTTATGCCACACGCTCAACAGCAGATACTTTGAACGAAAACGGTGTTAAAGCCCGCAAGGTTAACAGAATCAGTCAGGAATCACCTACGGTCATTGACCTTATTCTTGGACACAGGATTGACCTTGTTATCGACACACCCACACAGGGACGTGACAAGACACGTGACGGATTCCTTATCCGCCGCACTGCGATTGAGACAGGTGTTAATGTAATAACAGCACTTGATACAGCAAGAGCACTTGTTACAAGCCTTGAGGATGCATATAAAGAGGATACCCTCGAGCTTGTTGATATTGCAAAGATATAAAATTACTAAGAGCTACACTTTTGGAAAACAATGGTGTAGCTCTTTTTGATAGAGATAGTAAAAAGAAGAATGTTAATCAGAGATAATAAAAATGAGAATGTTCATACGGAACGTAGAAAGTATATAATAAAAAGCAAAAAGCAGGGATAAACAGATTATGGTTAAGATTGATTTGATTACAGGATTTCTTGGATCCGGAAAGACCACATTTATAAGGGAATATGCCAAATATCTTCTGTCAAAAGGTGAAAAAATCTGCATTATCGAAAACGACTACGGCGCTGTAAATATAGATATGGTGCTGCTTAAAGATCTCTATGGTGATAATTGTAATCTGGAGATGATAGTTGGTGGAGACGGTGCTGAAGCTCACAGAAGGAGATTTCGGACAAAACTCATATCAATGGGCATGAGCGGATATAACAGAGTTATCATTGAACCCTCCGGAATCTATGATGTAGATGAGTTTTTTGATGTGCTCTATGATGAGCCACTTGACAGGTGGTATGAGATAGGCAATGTGATCTCAATAGTTGATGCAGGAGCTGTAGGCAATCTTGAAGGCATGTCCAGGTATCTGTTTATGTCTGAAATAGCCAGCGCAGGGAAGATACTTATAAGTAAGCTTGAAGCTGTAAATGGTGATGGTGGAACCAAGAAAATTGCTGACCGGGTAAATGCCATCATGGCTGAGTTTGGACTTGGAAAGGTCGAAGTAAGTGCTGATAATACAGAAAAACCATGGTTTAATAAGGCGAAGGATTTTATAGCAAAGCCTTTTAATGAACTTAATGAGGATGACTTTAAAGCTATAAGCACCTGCGGCTACAGACATGCGTCTTATGTGAAACTGCCACTTGAGGATAAACAGTTTACGCCGCTTTTTTACTTTGATGTAGAGATTCCTGAGGATATTCTTATTCAAAAGGTAAAGGCACTTTTTAAGGATGAGGCAGCAGGACACATTATCAGAATAAAGGGCTTTGTAAGAATATGTGATGACAAAGGAAAGCCCGGAAATGATGAGACAATAAATAACAAAGAGTATAATAAGCAGCTTGAGCTAAATGCGACAGAAAAAGAGATCAACATAAATCCTGTAACTGCCAGCAGGAATGTCCTTATAATTATAGGAGAGAATCTAAACAAGGAATATATTAACGAAATCTGGAAAGATTACTGCAGCGTAGTTTCACTATAAATATCCATTTTTCGAAGGTTACAATTATTAAAGAATATTAGGTTGCACTGATTCAAAAAAAATAAAAAAATTTTTTGGATCAGTGCAACATTTTTTTATGCCCATCTGTATATAGAGTAGAACAGCAAAAAAGTCACTTTTTCAGGGAGGAAGATGACAAATAAAAAGTCATTCTAGGATAAGAATAAGTGGCAAAGATAATTCTTCATACTACGGAGGGAAAAAGTTATGAGAAGAAAAATGAGAGTTGCATCAGTTGTTATGAGCATCATTATTGCAGCAGGTTCTGTAAGCGGATGTGGAAGGAGCAGTACCGATTCGGCGGCAAGTACAGAGAACTATTCAGAATCTGTCAATGTCGACAACAGCTATAGCGAATCGGCTACTGATGAGGGCTATGCTGAATCAGCTTCGGATGAGACTTATGCTGAATCAGCAATTGAAGGCGAGAACTACTACGAAGAAAATGTGGGAGCTGCTATTGAAACTGAGGAGAAGTCAATAGGCAGCGCAGATCCGGCCATGGCAGCTGAGTGCTATGAAGAAGATGAAACATCTGCAGAGATGTACGTTCCTTATGAGAAGGATTACAACACAGAGTCATATGAAAAGCCTGAAGAGAACGGATATGACCTTGTAGCTTCAAAGCCACTTTCCACTTTTGCTGCTGATGTTGATACCGCTTCATATTCAAATGTCAGAAGAATGATTGAGGATGGATATCTATTATCAGATATCAACCCTGAAGCTGTAAGACCTGAGGAATTCATAAACTATTTTTCATATGATCTCAATAATCCGACAGGTAAGGATAAATTCGGAATCACAACCGAGATAGCTCCCTGCCCATGGAACGAGGATCATGAGCTTATGTTTGTTGGTATGAAGACAAGAGACATAGATATGTCAGAAGCTCCCGACAGTAATCTGGTATTTTTGGTAGATGTATCCGGCTCAATGGATGAGCCCAATAAGCTTCCTCTTTTACAGAAATCTCTCACTGAGCTGGTGGATACACTTCCCGGTAAGGACACAATATCTATTGTGACATATTCCGGACAGGAGGCTGTTCTTCTTTCAGGTGTGAATATGAAGGACAAGACCAAGATCAAGAATGCAATTGACAGTATGTCTGCATATGGCAGCACTAACGGAGAGGCCGGAATACAGAAGGCTTATCAGATAGCAGAGGATAACTTTATTAAAAACGGCATCAACAGAATCATCATGTGCACAGACGGCGACCTTAATGTAGGTGTGTCCAATCCTGATGACCTTGAGAAGCTTATTACTGAAAAGAAGGACAAAGGAATCTTTTTATCAGTCCTTGGTTTTGGTGAGGGCAATCTTAAAGATGATAACCTTCAGAGACTGGCAGACTGCGGAAATGGTAACTATTCATATATTGATTCTCTTTTCGAAGGCAAAAAGGTACTCGTTGATGAGATGGGATCAACTCTTGTAACAGTTGCCAAGGATGTGAAGCTCCAGGTTGAGTTCAACCCTGCAAGAGTAAATTCTTACAGACTTATCGGATATGAGAACAGAGTCATGAATGATGCTGATTTTAATGATGATACCAAGGATGGCGGTGAAATCGGTGCAGGTCACAGCGTAGTAGCACTTTATGAGATAGTTCCTCAGGGAAGCCAGAGTGCTATCAGCCTTAAGTACCAGGATAAGGAAAAGGAAGAAGTAAAAACAGACGGCAAATACAGTGATGAATATGCAACAGTAAGCGTTCGCTATAAAGAGCCCGAAGCAGATAAGTCACAGCTTTTCTCAATAGTTGTGGGCGATAAGAATTTTGATGAGAAGGGAAGTGAAAACATCAGATTCGCAGGCCTTGTTGCTGAATTTGCAATGATCCTGTCAGATAGTGAGCACAAGGGAACAGCTACACTTCAGGACATAATCGACGGCTATAAGCAGGTAGAGAATAAGGATGAGTACAAAGATGAGTTTAATCAGCTTGTAAGAATGGTAGCAAAAAGAAGCTGATAGATGTTATACTTATGCAGGTAAATGTTAGAAATGGGGAAATGGGAATATGTACACATTGGTACTGCATAAGGAAGAAGTTTTAGAGGGAACAAACTATAATAGTTTAAACAATACATTTTTAAATATATGGAACTCCTGTACTAAAGCGGGCAGTGATCTGCTTGCAATAGTACTGGCTTCCATCAGGCCGGGATCCGTGCTTGCAAAGGCAGCAAAGATTTTGGCTATAGCAGTAAAGGCTTCAGCTAATTCGATAAGGGAAGCAGCTACAGGCGAGTCTGTAACTGCATTTGGGAATCCTGCGGAGAGAGCGGGAGCCTTACTTGATAAATATGGCAACGCTATTTTGAGAACGGCATATTCATATCTTCACAACATGAGTGATGCTGAAGATATTGTTCAGGATACTCTGATCCAGTACATAAGGAAGGCACCTGTATTTGAAAATGATAACCATGAAAAGGCATGGCTTATAACAGTTGCGTCTAATCTTAGTAAGAACAAGATCGATTATCTGAATGTACGAAAAGCTGACGAGTTATCAGAGGAGCTTGTTGCGGAGAATAAGGAAGACCTTGCATTTGTTTGGGAGGCGGTTAAACAGCTTCCGGAAAAGTACAGGGAGGTAATACATCTGTTTTATCAGGAAGGCTATTCAACAAAAGATATAGCCGGGATATTAAAAAGAAATGAATCCACTGTGCGTTCTGACTTAAACCGTGGAAGGCAGCAGCTTAAAAATATTTTGAAGGAGGGATATGACTTTGAGTAAATATAATGAAGTTATGGACAATCTGGTCATAACAGACGAGATGCGAAAAAGACTCCTTGAAAATATTGAGAAGGAAGTTGCAAACGATAACAATGATATCAATGTTAGAAGTGATAAAGACAGCTCAGAGAATGAACCATATAGCTTCCAGACAGTAAATATTGATGATCATGACAAAAAGAAAAAGAATGGCTCATCAGGTAAGATAGTAAGATTTGTAGCAAGGTATGGTTCAAAGGTAGCCGTATTTGCTCTTATTACACTGGGGACTGTCGGAGTTATAAAGCTTGTTGGCCTGGACGGTAACAAAAGTTATGAGTCGGCAAGCTCAGATATGGCTATGGAAGTGGCTGATAGCTTAGAGCCTACAGAGGCAGCAGATGATTTTGGAGCATATGACAGCACTGAAGGTGATGCATATGAAAGCACGGCTGACAATTCATATGAGAGTGCAGCTGAAGAATCAGCACAATATAGCGAACCTATTAAGGATGGCATAGCTGCTGACAGCTCTGAAGAAAACAATCAAAAAGGGGGAGCTTTAGCCCCTATCATTGAGGAGCCAAGATCCGTTGACAGTGCAGATCCTTCTGCAAACAAAGATGATGCAAAGCTAGAGATTTCCGAAGGTGCATATGAAGAAACTGAGGCGGCAGCAGACTCTTTGGATGAACTTACTATTACTATGGCGGGAGATGTTTTGATCCATACTCCTATAGCAGAGGCTGCAGTAGATAGCGATGGTAAGTACAATTTCGATTTCCTGTTTGATAATACGAGGGACGTGATATCATCAGCTGATATCGCAATTGTTAATCAGGAAGTTATCATAGGCGGCAAGGAGCTTGGGGTAACCGGATATCCTTCATTTAATGCTCCCTATGAACTCGGTGATGCGCTTGTAAATGCAGGATTTGATGTAATATGTCACGCTACAAATCACGCACTTGATAAGGGTAAGAAGGGAATTCTTAACGCATGTAACTTCTGGAAAAACACTTATCCGAATATTACAGTTGCCGGCATCAATGAAAATGAGGAAGAATATGACAAGGTAAGGATTGTAGAGAAGAATGGAATGAAGATAGCTGTTCTCAACTATACTTACGGAACAAATGGTATAAATCTTCCTTCTGACATGCCATATGCAGTAAATCTTCTTGAAAAGGATAAGGTAGTTGCTGATCTTAAGTATGCTGAGAAAAATGCAGACTTTACGGTTGTTTGTCCTCATTGGGGAACTGAGTACAGCCACGTAATAGATGACATGCAGAGAAAATGGACAGAAATTTTCAGGGAAAACGGTGCCGATCTCGTTATCGGAACACATCCTCATGTAATAGAACCTATAGAAATGCTTGAGGACAGTGATCGTCGTATCACCAACAACCATGGCAATGGAGATATGCTTGTCTACTATTCAATCGGTAATTTTGTAAACTGGACATCCGATTCAGGCAGCAGCATAGCTGATCGCATGGTTGGCGGCCTTGCAGATATAACACTTAAGCGCGATGCAAACGGTGAGGTTGTAATAGATGATTACGGCATAAAAGCTGTAGTATCCCATGTTGAGGAAGGACCTGAAAAGGTAACGGTTTATCCTCTGAGTGATTACACGGATGCTCTGTCTGATAAGAATGAGATAATAAAGCAGGATCCAGAGTTCTCAAAGAATTATTGTGAAGCTATCTGCGATGATGTCTGGGGAGATCTTTGGAAGTAACAATAATCATTTAGGATACGTGCTGAATAATTGCTATACTTATGCCGGTATATATGGTTTTTACTAAGGAAAGATGGAGTCGGTATGGAAATAACAACCCTTTGCTATATTGAAAAAGATGGTAAATATCTGATGCTTTATCGCGATGCGAAAAAGAATGACATTAACGAGGGGAAGTGGATTTCTCCGGGCGGGCACTGCGAAAACGGTGAGAGTCCAGACGACTGCGTAAAGCGTGAAGTTACTGAGGAGACAGGGCTTACGCTAAAATCCTGTAAGTTCAGAGGCATAGTTACCTTTTATTCAAAGGCGACGTGTGGCGAAAGAGACGGGCTTTATTCTGATGAAGAAAAGAATCCCTTTAGCAAGGATGTAACTGATTATATGTGCCTTTTTACATCTGACGATTTTGAAGGAACATTAATTCCTTGCGATGAGGGAACACTTGAATGGGTTCCAAAGGAGAGTGTATCAGGCTTAAATCTTTGGAAAGGTGATCTTATTTTCCTAAAGCTGATAAGTGATCCAAAGCAGCCGTTTTTCTCATTAAAACTTGTATATGAAGGTGATGAATTAAAAGAAGCTGTTCTGGACGGAGATATAATTGATCCGGATAACTATATATAGAATATTGAATTTCTGAGGGAAAAAACCTAAAAAACCACCAACCCGGGTGAATTGCCGGGAATGGTGGTCTTTTTGTTTCATATTTCGCGAGCATTATTCATTTATTATTCTTGTCAGCAAGGAATTATACGTTTTCTGTTTTTCTGAATATTCTATAATAAATCAGCAAATTGCTTGTTCTCCGGAAGCGGATGCTTCAACTCGTTAAGCATGCGGAATTCGGAAGGCGTATATCCGGTACTCTTTCTGAAGGCCCTGGTGAAAGCAGGACTACTGGCAAAACCCGACTGGTATGCAATATCTGTTATAGACACGTCGGGATTAGACAAGAGCATCTGAGCGTAGTTTATTCTTTTTTGCTGCAGAAACTGGTAAAAAGTAGTGCCTGCGTAATCATGAAAAATGCGTGCAAAATGATATTTACTAAAGCCTGCGTAATCCGCAATGTTTTCCAGGGTTATGTCCTCGGTAAAATGCTCGGATAGATAGGCACATACACTGCTTAATGACAGACTGTTCCTGAATTCTGAAACATCGTGAATGCTGTCGTACCTCTGAAACAAATTCAGGTTTTTGGAAGCAAGAGCTATGAACTGCATGAGAACAGAATAAATCTCCAATTCTCCGAAGGGTTCAAGCTCTGTAAAGGACATGAGACTATGACCTTCTGTACCTTCGCACATTTCAACTGGCGGCGCCGATCCAAAATATATTTCCTTGATTTCATCGATCCAATGACATAGCTTCTGATAAATATCAGGAGGACAAGTGCTTTTCTGAATATGAAGTGCAGGTGACATAAGCCTGAATGCCTTTTCAAGTTCTTTTAGCAGAGTGAGTCTTGAAAAATCAGCCTGAACATAGACACGCTCTCCCGGAGATGTTGAAAATATCTCATGTATGACAGCGGGACATATTACAAGGATATCACCTTCTGCCAGATTGTGGGTCTGATTGGCGCATATTACTTTATAAGTTCCTTCTTTGGGACATATTATTTCGATATCTGTATGCCAGTGAGGAGGGTAGTGAGTATACTCCTTGTTGATGTACATTCTAAGACTTGTGTTTTTTTTGTGCTTGACGCTCTCTTTTGAACTCGCTATCTGTCTTTTCATAAAAACCTATCCTTAAAGCGCTAAAAAAATAACGTGTTGAGTTTTATCGTAAAAAACTATCGATAAAGTCTTTAGCAATATTGCGATGTCCTGAAATTGCCATTTAACTTTTATTGCTTGTTTTGTAATTTATACTTTTTTTAGAAATTATGGACATTATACCATAAGAATTTATAAATAAAGATGTAAAATATGTCAAAATGCACATCTGATATTTGGTAAGTATTAATCAATAGGGCAAAATGCACATTTAAAAAAGCAATAATTGTTAATTATACAGCAATATTTAGGACGCAATAATTATCGGACTAATTTAGCATATTGTGTAAAGAAACAGATAACTGTTTAAGCAATCCGGTATTTTCAGAATTAGGAGGTGGGGATATCGGTAAGCTAACGTGAAGGAGGTTTTGTATGAAGAAAAAGGTATTTGCTACATTTCTTGCAACAGCTCTGACTGTTACATCAATTGTAGGATGTGGCTCATCCACATCAACACCGGCTCCGGCTACAGACGGTGGGGACACACAAAAGGCTGAGGCTACCGATACTACTGAAGCTGCAGACACAACAGAGGCTGCTGATACAGCAGAGTCTACTGACACAGCTGAGGCTACAGAGACCACAGATGCAGCTGCAGGCACAGGCAAGCAGACAGATGGTAAGAATCTTCCGACTCTTACAACAGAGCCCTTAACAATTACTCTTTGGGATATTGCTACAGAGGATCCCGGAAAGACCACACAGGAAGGTGCTGTTCAGAGATTTATGGCTGATTATCCTAACATCACTGTTGAGCAGGTTCATCAGCAGAACGATACTTATAAGCAGCAGCTCGTTGTAGCAATGAGCTCAGGCCAGGCTCCTGACATGTACATGCACTGGGGTGGCGGCCCTATGGCTGAGTATTACAAGTCCGGTTTTGCTAACGATATCACAGAAATGTATGCAAAATACGATCATCCGGAATTCATCGATGCAGCTGTTGCACAGTCAACATATGATGGAAAGCTTCTTGCAATTCCTTTCGGCGGACTTTCAGGATGTGACATCTACTATAACAAGACAATATTTGCTGAGCAGGGTATTGAAGTACCTCAGACAATCGATGATCTCGAAGCAGCTTGCGCAAAGCTTAAGGATGCAGGATACATTCCTTTCGCACTTGCTAATGCTTCAAAGTGGACAGGTTCCATGTACTACATGTACCTTGTAGCTCGTCACTCAGGAAATGCTGAATTCGATGCAGCTTATACACAGGAAAATGGCGGATCATTTACAAGTCCCGCATTCATATTTGCAGCTGAGAAGATTCAGGATTGGGTTAAGAAGGGATACTTCCCGGACGGCGTTAACTCTCTTACAGCTGATGACAACCAGGATAGAGCACTTATGTACGACGGCTCTGCAGCAATGATGCTTCATGGCTCATGGCAGTCATCCGGTATGAAAGCTGATAACGCAGACTGGTACACAGAGAACATCGGCGTATTCCGTTTCCCTGAAGATGCAGAAGCTAAGGCTGCAGGCGTTCCTCAGGACGTTGAAATCGGAACAGCTATCGGTAACGGATTCTCATTCAACTGCTTCAAGGAAGACGGCTCTGTAGATCAGGAAAAACTTGATGCATGCTATGTACTTGCAACTCAGTACTACAATGATGAAACTTACAACAATGATCAGGTATCTGTAGGTTCTATCCCTTCAATCAAGGGCTACGGCGCTGAAACAGTTGATGATCCTAACGATAAGTATGTTGCAGACGTATTCTTCAACGCATCAAACGTTCAGCTTTGGTATGACCAGTACCTTCCTGCATCTGTAACAGAAGTTCACAAGAACTGCATGACAGAGCTCTTTGGTCTTGAGAAGACTCCTGAAGAAATCGGACAGGAACAGGATGAAGCTATGAAGAAAGCAATTGCCGAGAACTAATACTTAATTGAATAATCAAGTTTAGCTGCGGCAGGAACTAAAAAACCGCTGCCCGCAGGAGATGTATCCTGCGGGCAGTTTTGCATAATTGTCTAAGATTTTTGTTTTTATTTTGTCTGGCCTAAGGGCGACAGGGAAGGAGCTAAAGTGGAAAAAAGTAATAATATGGGGCTTGCTCAGGCGAAAGCAAAGAGCACGGCCAAAGCAGCAACAGTGTTCCTGCTTCCGGCGCTCTTATTGATAGCTGTTTTTATAGTGTATCCCGTTATTGACACCTTTGTAATAAGCGGATACAAATGGAATGGTATATCTGCTGACAGAGTGTTTGTAGGACTTGATAACTGGAAAAACCTTATAAAGGATGAAATGTTCTGGAAATCCTTCAAACATAATCTGATCGTCATGGTGTTTTCAATTTTGATCCAGATTCCCATCGGTATGCTTCTTGCTACATTTTTAGATGCTGGCGGAAAGAAATTCAACTTTTTCAAAATTATATGGTTCTTACCTTATCTTATGAGTTCAGTTGCAATCGCATTTTTGTTTGTGTATGCACTTGCAACTAACGGCGGAATAATTTCTTCGCTTGCAACCATAATAAATGGTAAGAGAACTACTATAGATCTTTTGGGAACTGCTCCAAATGCACTCTATACTGTTATTGGTGTTATGGCATGGCAGTTTACTCCTTTTTATATGGTTTACTTTATTGCCGGCTATGGCAATATCGATACTACAATTTATGAAGCAGCTGTAATAGACGGTGCGACAAGAGGTCAGTACATTCGTCTGATTGCCATACCTCTCCTTGGACCTATTTTCAAAACAGCATGCACAATGTCACTTATAGGATCGCTGAAATACTTTGACATGATCTGGAATATGACTCAGGGTGGACCTTCAGGATCCACAGAGCTCATGGCAACCTATATGTACAAGTTGTCCTTCCAGCAATTTAACATGGGCTATGGCTCCTGTGTTGCAGCGGGTATGTTTGTTTTGATAACTGCAATAGCATTGCTCTTTAACAAAGTATTTAAGGTTAAGGAGGATTATTAAGATGAAGAACAATAATATAAGTGGGGGCACAATGGCAGCTGATATAAACAGTATGGAAAAAACAAATGATGCCGATTACCGCATGTCCAAGATTAAATCAAGGATAGCGTGGACAATAGCAATTATTTTTGCACTTATACAACTGGGTTTAACACTGACTCCGTTTTTGTTTATGATAATGAATTCATTCCGTAAGCAGTTTGATATGCTGCAGCAGGGTGTTTTCCATCTTCCGGATCCGTGGTATTTCAATAACTACGTGGAAGTAGTTACTCATGGATTTTTTGGATATTTCTTCCGAAGCGTTATTGTAGTTGCAATATCACTGGTACTCATGCTTGTGATTTCCGCATTTGCAGCTTACCCGCTTGCAAGAATGAGATTTAAGCTCAACACATTTATTTATGCTATGATCGTGGCTATGATGTCAGTTCCTATGCACGTAACACTTATTCCCATCTTTAAACTGACAACAGCAGTTGGATTCTACGATTCACTTAAGTCTCTGATCGGACCTTACGTAGCATTTGCGCTTCCTATGTCAGTTTTCATTCTTACTGCATTTATGAAAACCATTCCGAAGGAAATTGAGGAATCAGCAGAAATTGATGGCTGCAACCGCTATCAGAATTTCTTCAAGATGATACTTCCTCTTTCAAAGTCGGGATTATCAACACTTTCAATTTACAATGGCGTAGCAATGTGGAATGAGTTCGCTTTTGCTAACACACTCCTTATCAGTCCTCAGAATAAAACTTTGCCTCTGGCACTTGGTCAGTTTAAGGGTGAGCACTCACTTGATATACCGATTATCATGTCGGTTCTGACATTGTCAGTTCTTCCGATGATAACGCTGTTCATCATTTTCCAGGACAAGCTGGTTAAGGGTATGATGGCAGGTGCTGTCAAGGGCTGATTATTCTTGTTTAAATGGAATTATTTGATGTAAAGGCCAAAAGAACCTTTGGAGCTATCATCATATTATTAAGTTACATGTTGGGATTATTAGTGAAAACCGGAAAAGTAGCTTAAATTATTATTGCCGGGTGGGTGAATATCCCATCCGGTATTTTTGGCAGATTATATGGGATAGTACTGTGAAGTTATTAAAAAAGAAAGGGTTGTTAAAGAAGAAAAGACTATAAAGAAGAAAAGGCTATAAAGAAGAAAAGGCTATAAAGAAGAAAAGGCTATAAAGAAGAAAAGGCTATAAAGAAGAAAAGGCTATAAAGAAGAAAAGGCTATAAAGAAGAAAAGACTATAAAGAAGAAAAGACTATAAAGAAGAAAAGACTATAAAGAAGAAAAGACTATAAAGAAGAAAAGGTCTATAAAAAGAAAGAAATATGCAGAAGAAAGGGTGGTGAAAAAAGGTATGAAAAAGGGCAAGGACTACAGAATGAATTTTGATGAAAAGGCCAAAGAAATCGTGGGGAAGCTCTCACTTGAAGAGAAGGTCAGTCTCATGGCAGGTAACATCGATGCTACCTCCATGAAAGAAAGCGAGATCATGGAGCTTGTTCTGGGAACGGAAGAAGGTGCTCACTACAATGTGAAGCCCTATGAAGCAGGTGGACTACCGGAATATAATGTCCCTCCCATGAAGTTTGTTGACGGACCAAGGGGCGTTGTCTGCGGAAACAATCAGGCTACATGTTTTCCTGTTTCAATGGCAAGAGGTGCAACCTTTAATCCTGAACTTGAGGAAGAAATTGGTCATGCCATAGGACAGGAGGTAAGAGCATTTGGAGGTAATCTTTTTGCCGGTGTGTGCATAAATCTTCCTTACAATCCGGGATGGGGACGTAGCCAGGAGACATACGGTGAAGAGACATATCAGATTGGCAGAATGGGAGCAGCACTTGTAAAGGGCGTGCAGAGCGAGGATGTAATGGCTTGTGTAAAGCACTTCGCTTTTAATGACATGGAAAATGCCAGATTTAAGGTCAGTGTAACCTGCGATCAGAGGACAGAGCAGGAGGTTTACCTTCCCCATTTTAAAGACTGCGTGGATGCGGGATGCGCAAGTATCATGAGCTCTTATAACCGCTACAACGGCGTTCAGTGTGGACACCATAAATATCTGCTTAGCCAGGTACTGAAAAAAGAGTGGGATTTTGATGGCTTTGTAATGTCGGACTTTTGCTGGGGCGTGCTTGACACTGTTGAAGCAGCTAACGGCGGTCAGGACATGGAGATGCTCTGGACTCAGTATTTTGGAAACAGGCTGGTTCAGGCAGTTAAGGACGGATTTGTTCCTGAGAGCAGAATAGATGATGCGGCTACAAGAATAGTTCGGACAATTATCGCTTTTGACAACGACCACAAAGAATACGATATGTCAGTTGTGGGAAGTAAGGAACACATTGAACTTGCAAAGAGGGCAGCTGAGGAAGCCATAACTCTTGTTAAAAATAAGAATGTTCTCCCTCTTGATAAGAATATCAAAAAGATTGCAGTTATCGGAAAACTTGCTGATGCACAGGTTATAGGAGACCAGGGATCAAGCTGGGTAAGACCTCCTTATGTTAAGACACCGCTTCAGGGCATTAAGGAAGCTGTTCCCTCAGCAGAGGTTCTCTACTCTGATGGCAGTGATTTAGCTGAAGTGAAGAAACTAGCTGCGGAAGCTGATGCTGTAATCTATGTTGTTGGATACAACCATGATGACGAGGGGGAGTTTATTTCATCTGATACAACAGACAACTATACAGGAGCTATCGGTGGAGACAGAAAGAAAGGACTCGGCCTCCACGATGATGATGTAAAGCTTTTGCAGGAGACAGGCGCTGTTAACGAGAAGTCAGTTGTTGTTTTGATCGGCGGCAACATGATCATGATGACTGATTGGATTGATAAAGTGAACTCTGTTCTTATGGCATATTATCCCGGAATGGAGGGCGGAAGCGCACTTGCTGAAATTATTTTTGGTGACGTCAATCCTTCCGGCAAGCTTCCTTTTGTAGTTCCTGTATCAGAAGATGATCTTCCGCATGTAGACTGGGAAGCTACGGATCAGTATTACGAGTACTATCATGGATACACGAGACTTGACAAGAATGGCGTAAAGCCGCTCTTTCCTTATGGATTCGGGCTTAGCTACACTACGTTTTCCTTTGAAGCTCCAACTGCGAAGGTTGAGGGCGATGAACTTGTAACTACTGTCAAGGTCACAAATACCGGATCAAGGGATGGTGCCGAAGTAGTTCAGCTCTATGTGGGCTTTGAGAATTCTGCTGTTGATCGTCCTGTAAGACAGCTCAGAGGCTTTGAGAAGGTATTCTTAAAGGCTGGAGAATCTAAGGTGGTTACAGTTAAGACTCCTCTTGAGAAACTTAAGTGGTACAACCCTGTTTACAGACAGTGGCAGCTTGAGAATATGGAGTATTCCGTATATCTTGGCCCCAGCGAGGCACTTGAGGATCTTGTAGAGACTAAGGTGACAATTTAAATTTTATTTTATTAAAAGTAAGAGCGAGGCGGACAGGGAATTTGTTCGCCTGGCTTGTTTTTTCAGCTAATTTGTTCTGCTACTGTTAACGGTTTTCTGGATGGTAGCAGAATCATCCTGCTAATTTGTTCTGCTACCATTGCCAGCTTTCAGAATAGTAGCAGAATCATCCGGCTGATTTGTTCTGCTACTATTAGCGGTTTTCAGGATGGTAGCAGAATCATCCTACTCATTTGTTCTGCTACCATTACCGGTTTTCAGGATGGTAGCAGAATCATCCTGCTAATTTGTTCTGCTACTATTACAGGTTTTCAGGATGGTAGCAGAATCATCCGGCTGATTTGTTCTGCTACTATTACCGGTTTTCAGGATGGTAGCAGAATCATCCTGCTAATTTGTTCTGCTACTATTACAGGTTTTCAGGATGGTAGCAGAATCATCCGGCTGATTTGTTCTGCTACTATTAGCGGTTTTCAGGATGGTAGCAGAATCATCCTGCTGATTTGTTCTGCTACTATTATCGGTTTTTTGAATGGTAGCAGAATCTTTCAGCTGATTTGTTCTGCTACTATTAGCGGTTTTCAGGATGGTAGCAGAATCATCCTGCTGATTTGTTCTGCTACTATTATCGGTTTTTTGAATGGTAGCAGAATCTTTCAGCTGATTTGTTCTGCTACTATTATAGGTTTTCTGAATGGTAGCAGAATCATCCTGCTGATTTGTTCTGCTACTGTTAGCGGTTTTCAGGATGGTAGCAGAATCTTCCTGTTGATTTGTTCTGCTACTATTATCGGTTTTTTGAATGGTAGCAGAATCATCCTGCTAATTTGTTCTGCTACCATTACCAGCTTTCAGAATAGTAGCAGATCCCTTTAGCTATAGGTGTACACGGGGATTTAGTTTTTTCTGTTGAAAGTGAAGTGTATACAAGAAAAATAAGTACCCTGGGAATTAGAGAATTTGCTCCATACCGACTTTGTAAGGAGTCATGCCAAGGGACTCATAGAATCGCATAGCACCTTCGTTACAATTCCAAACATTCAAGGTGACGTTATAATAGCCATTTTCCTTAGCCCAACTAATTACATAGTCATATATGGTTTTGCCAACATGCTGACCGCGCACATTTTCATCAACACAGATATCGTCGATATAAAGTGTTTTGATATCAGTAAGAAGATTGCTTCCTACGTGCTGCTGATGCACACAAAATGCATAACCTTTCATGATATCTGAATCGTCTACTGCAGCGAAAATTGGACGCGAAGAATCTTTTAAAATCTCCAGTAGTTCATCTTTATTGTATTTGGTTGCTTTCTTGAATAAGTCCGGACGACCTATATGGTGGACCAAATTCACTTGTCTCAAAAGCTCAAGCATCTGAGGAATGTCTTTTTCATTAGCACGTCTTATCATCATATTTCGAAACCTCCCACTAAATAGCTATAGAACTATATCATCTCTTTATTGCTATCTTTTTATTGCTATCTTTTTATCGCTATCTCTTTAACGATATATAATTTGAAATTATAATGTATCGGCATTGTTTTTTCTACTGTGGAAAAATTTGTTATATCAGGTAAAATGTTGATAGAACCAAAAACGAATTATCTATTAAGAAAAATAAATAACCAAAATATATATCAAAAACAAATAACAAAGACAAATAATAAAAACAAAAAATAAAAACAGATAATAAAAATATAATAGCAAAAACTAAAAACAAATAACCAAAACAAATAGCAAAAGCAATTAACAAAAATAAAAACAAAAACCAAAAAACAAAAGCAAAAACAAAACCAAAAACAAAAGCAAATACCAAAAACAAAACCAAAAACAAAAAACAAAAGCGAATAACAAAAACCAAAAACAAAAAAAACAAATAACAAGAGGTTGCAGCCAAAAAAGAGCAGCTAATGAAATGGATTATTATGAATAAAGTTAATTATGCAAAAGAACTTGAAAAGAAAATAGAAGAGTTTCAGAAAGAAAATAGGTATCCACGGCTTTTGCTTCATGCCTGCTGTGCACCGTGTTCATCCTATTGTCTTGAGTATCTTAGGCAGTATTTTGATATTACAGTCTTTTTTTATAACCCCAATATTATGAATGAACCCGAATATGTTAAGCGCGTTGAAGAGGAAAAAAGGCTTATCGCAGAATATAACAGGCAGGTGGAAGATGGCAATTTTGAAGGCATGAATTCAGATGCCTCTGCAAGAAAAATAGAAATTATTGAGGGTGACCATAATGTAGGTGATTTCCTTTCAGCGGTCAAGGGACTTGAACAATGCCCTGAAGGTGGGGACAGATGTACAAAATGTTTTGAACTAAGACTGGAGGAAACAGCTAAGCTTACTAAAGAGAAGAATTTTGAATATTTCACCACTACGCTCACGATTTCACCTCTTAAGAATGCCGACAGGCTTAATCATATTGGACAGGAGATGGCAAAAAAATATGGGGGCAGCTTTTTACCTTCGGATTTTAAAAAGAAAAACGGATATAAGCGCTCCATAGAACTGTCCCATAAATTTGACCTCTACAGGCAGGACTTTTGTGGATGCGAGTTTTCAAGGTTGCAAAGGGAGAGAGAAAAGGCAGAAAAAGTAAAAACGAACTAAAAGCAACAGGTGAAGTTACTAAGGGTGGTAACATTAGAAAAATAAAAAGACAAAGAAGGATCTGAATATGAGAATCGTCAATCTTGTTGAAAATACAGAAGGCACATCAGGATGCGCCGCTGAGCATGGGCTAAGTTTTTATATTGAAACCGAAAAACACAGGCTTCTCATGGATACAGGTGCATCTGATCTTTTTATAGAAAATGCAGGTAAGTTGGGTGTGGACTTAAAGCAGGTGGATACTGTTGTGCTGAGCCACGGTCATTATGACCATGCAGGCGGAATCATTCCGTTTTCAAGAATTAATGACAAAGCCAAGATATATGTTCATCAACAAGCTTTTGCTGAATGTTATTCAACTACAAGAGGTGGTGAACCAAGATATATAGGAGTTGATCCAGAGATAAAAAAGCTTCCACAGCTGATCATGGGAGGCTGTGAAGGTACTAAATCTCAGGGAGAAAAGCTTCCACAGCTGATCATGGGAGGTTTTGAAGGTACTAAATCTCAGGGAGAAAAGCTTCCTCAGCCAATCACGGAAGGCTTTGTAGACACCAAATCTAAGAAAAAAGAGATTCCTTCGCTGATTACAGGAAGCTTTAAAATAGATGAAGAGCTTGAGCTTTTTTCGGATATAGGATATACAAAGCCGTCTCCTTTAACAAATAAAACGCTGTACGTTATGAAAAATGGCAAGCTGGTAAATGATGATTTTACGCATGAACAGTGCCTTGTAATAAGTCAGAATGGCAAAAGATATGTTTTTTCGGGATGCGCGCACCACGGTGTTCTCAACATTCTGGAGAGGTACAAACAAATATATGAGGACGTGCCGGATGTGATTTTTACCGGCTTTCATACACTAAGAAAGCATGGATATTCCGAAGAAGATGTTGATTACATCAAAAAGACTGCAACGGAGCTAAAAAAAATCAGGACGAAGGTTTATACGATGCATTGCACAGGAGAAGAGCCTTACGAAATGATGAGAGAAATCATGGGCGAGCAGATAGAGTATGTTCATAGCGGCGATGAGATTGCGCTGAAATAGCTATTCAGCTACTTTTAAGCTGCGTATCTGAACATAACTATAAGGACACTTAGCATGAATAAAAACAGTGGAAATAAAAATGATGGATTAAAAAACGATGGATATCAAAATAATGGACATAAAAATGGCAGAATAGACATAACGGTTATAGGCGCGGCTGTTGAAGATATTCTTGCGGGGCCGGTTGATCCATCTGTTTTTGAGATAGGCTCGATGCCTATGGATTTTATAAAGACTTCATTTGGTGGAGATGCTTTGAATGAAGCAGTAATTCTTTCGAGGCTTGGTGCTAAAACAGAGCTGATTACCAAACTTGGAAAAGATGACGTAGGAGTAAGAACGGCAGATTTTTTAAAAGAGAACAATGTGAAAATAGAGCATGCGGTATGCACGGCTGAATATCCATCATCTGTTAACATCGTTCTAATAGATGAAAATGGAGAGCGGTACTTTCTTACCAATCCTTCAAGCTGTCTGCGGAAGCTTTCTGAAGAAGATATTCTGCCCTATGTAAATAAGATGGCTGATATTGTTAGCTTTGCCAGCATATTTGTGTCACCGATGCTTGATATACCTACTTTGGAGAGGTTGTTCGATGCTATCACTAAGCACAAAAAAATACTGCTTACGGATATGACTAAGCCCAAAAAAGGCGAGAAACTTGAGAATCTTTTGGGATGTCTTCCCTATATAGATTTTTTTCTTACGAACGAGGACGAGGCAGCGATGCTGACGGATTGCAGTGATGCTTATGAAAATGCAAGGCGTATCGTTAATGCGGGAGCCGGATGTGCAGTGATTAAGTGTGGAAAAAACGGTTGCATTATAAGAAACGGTGAAGAAACTATTGAAATACCTGCTTATCAAGGGTGTAGAGCTGTGGACACTACAGGAGCAGGAGATAGCTTTGCTGCAGGTTTTTTATATGGACTATCAAGAGGTTTTTCGATAAAAGATTGCGGAAGATTTGCATGTGCAGTTGCTTCCTGCGTTGTTGAGAAGGTAGGAGGCTCAGAGTCACTGGATTCCATCGATGAACCTATGAGAAGATTTGAAAATTTTGACATTTGTGTTAGAATTCATCAGTAAGGTCCGAAATCCTGATTTTGAAATAAAAAAGCTTTTTAAATATTTGATACCCATGAATTTAACATATAAGGGTACCAAAAAGGAAATTCTTATTTGCTATTATTTTTTTAGATTAAGAAGAATTAAAAGCGCATAAATAATGTAATTGTAAAAAGAACTTACAAAAAAAGTATTATACATAGGAAGGAAGATTGTTTTGGAAAAAATCTTAGAGTTAATTTCAAAAGAAGTATCCGCTGCATTTGAGGCAGCTGGCTATGATGCAGAGCTTGGAAAGGTTACTTTGTCAAACAGACCTGACCTTTGTGAGTATCAGTGTAACGGTGCTATGGCCGGAGCAAAGAAGTATGGCAAAGCACCTTTTATGATTGCTGATGCAGTTGCAGAGAAGCTTCAGGAAAGTGAAATCTTTTCATCTGTAGAATCTGTTAAACCCGGATTTTTGAACCTCAAGGTCAGCGAGGATTTTGTGAGAGGTTATATTGTAAAAATGCTCCATGAGCATCACTTTGGAGTAAAGATGCCTCTTCATGCACCTAATTTCATGATAGATTACGGCGGACCAAACGTTGCCAAGCCGCTTCACGTAGGACATCTTCGTTCAGCTGTAATCGGAGAGAGCTTAAAGAGAATCCTTAAGTATGCAGGCTACAAGGTGACCGGAGATATTCACCTTGGTGACTGGGGACTTCAGATGGGTCTCATCATTACTGAGCTTAAAAATCGCAAGCCCGATCTTCCTTATTTTGATAAGGACCACAAGGGACAGTATCCCAAGGAAGCTCCGTTTACAATAAGTGAACTTGAGGAGATTTATCCCGCTGCAAGTGCTAAGTCAAAGGAGGACGAGGCATTTAAGGCAGAGGCTATGGAAGCAACCAAGCTTCTTCAGGATGGTGATAAGGGATACCGCGCACTTTGGCATCATATTCTTGATGTATCTGTAAATGATCTTAAGAAAAACTACAAGAATCTCAACGTCAACTTCGACCTCTGGAGAGGTGAGTCCGATGTACATGATGTGATTCCCGGAATGGTTGAGTATATGAAGCAGCACGGATATGCACATGAGAGCCAGGGAGCTCTTGTTGTTGATGTTGCTGAGGAGACTGATACAAAAGAGATTCCGCCTTGCATGATCCTTAAGTCAGACGGAGCTTCTCTCTACAATACAACTGACCTTGCCACAATTCAGCAGAGAATGGAAGAGTTTAAGCCTGAGGGTCTTATCTATGTTGTTGATAAGAGACAGGAGCTTTACTTTACACAGGTATTCCGCTGTGCGAGAAAGACTAAGCTGGTTCTGCCCGAAACAGAGCTTCACTTCGTAGGCTTTGGTACTATGAATGGTAAGGATGGCAAGCCCTTCAAGACAAGAGAGGGTGGCGTTATGCGTCTTGAAAAGCTCATCGCAGAGATTGATGAGCAGATGTATAGCCGTATAAAGGAAGGCAACCAGGATATTGATGATGCTGAGGCAAAGGACACAGCCCACAAGGTAGCGCTTGCAGCTATCAAGTATGGCGATCTTTCAAATCAGCCCTCAAAGGATTACATCTTTGATATAGATAAATTCACATCCTTCGAGGGAGATACAGGCCCGTACATCCTTTACACAATGGTAAGAATTAAATCAATTCTTTCAAAGTATGAGAAGGAAGGCGGTAATGTTAAGGAAGCACTCCTTAGAAATGCAGAGTCAGCTGATGAGAAGAACCTGATGCTTCTTCTTACAAGATTCTCTGATGCAGTAGAGAGCGCAGCAAGAGACCTTATGCCCAACAGAATATGCGCATATATCTATGAGCTCTCAAATGCACTCAACAGCTTCTATCATTCAACCAAGATCCTCACAGAGGCGGATGAGGAGAAGAAGAGCGGATACATTGCACTTCTTAATGTGACACTTAAAGTGCTTGAGACAGGAATTGATTTGCTTGGTTTTACAGCTCCTGACAGGATGTAATTATTTCTGATCCGCGGCTATGCCGCGGATTATTTTTACGCTCTGGCACAAGAATTATTTTAAGCGCTCTGACATAAGATTTTTTTGCAGAGCATTTTGGGGAAAAAGAAAAAGGTTTGGGAAAGTATGCTGACTAGGGGTAAACAAAAGGAAAAAGGATTTTTGCAGGTTGCACTTATCCTTTTGACATCTTTCATTGTCTTTTTTTATTCGTTTGAAGATTTATGGGAATACAAAATCCATGCGTTATATCTTGTTACGGGATTTATAGGTGTTTTCATTGTTGCAGGCTGCATGATATATGGCAGGAAATATAGGAATTATGATACTTGCCTGTGGTTTTTATTCTTCTTTTTCGGATTGATT
Organism: Butyrivibrio sp. NATIVEDY162; assembly: GCF_045999815.1. Taxonomy (GTDB): domain Bacteria; phylum Bacillota; class Clostridia; order Lachnospirales; family Lachnospiraceae; genus Butyrivibrio. Next base: position 906,370 of record NZ_CP172573.1, on the reverse strand, counting down.
TCAACATTATATAATCAGGGCATTTCTTTAGAATATGTTTTATCGCATTTTGTTTGTGTCTGGAGTGCTTTTCTGGCGATGTATTATTCGGTTCAGGCAGCTGATGATCCCCACAAACTGATAACTATCATGTGTGGAGTATCGTCCATACCCCTAAGTGCACTATGTATTTGTGCGCTGATAAAGGCAAGCAGGGATCTTTTGCTTGAATATCCTGTACATGATAAAACATATGGATGCTTTCAGCTTGGGCGATTATGCGCGTCAGGCAATGCTAACGCTTTGGGAATTGCTGCGGCTACTCTGGTGATAGTTGCGGGTACTTGCCTGCTATATGATAAAGGAATACTAAGGATAGTTTTCGGACTTCTTGTTGCATTAGGCTGGTTTTGTATCGGACTTACAGGCTGCCGAACAGTTATGGTAGGAATAGCATTCACAGCAGGAATCTTTGTGCTTTTAGTTTTATGCAGAGACAGACGATTTCTTAAAACTGATAAAAAGGCACTTAGACTGACTGTGGCTTTAACAGGGGCAGTTCTTTTATTTTTTGTAGTGTTAAAATCATTTCTTATTCCGATGAATATCTATAGGTTTTCGATGAGGACCTATGGTAATTTAACAGATCAGGAGTTTCTTTTAAGTAATTTGGAAAAGCTTGTGGTGCGACGGATTTCTGATGATGATGGAACCTTTTCAGACAGAGCCGTTATCTGGAAAAGTTGTATGGAGCAATCAATCAAAAGTGCAGGGCGGTTCCTCCTTGGGATTTCACCTTTAAGTAAGGAAGTTATTAAAGATGTATATGCCGGACGGCATGACATAGATACATCACATGCACACAATATTTATATCGAGATTTTAAGAAAGCACGGAATACTTGGACTTTTGACCATTATCATGCTCATATCTTCATGGGTGAAAAACGGAATAAAGATACTGCTGGGAAGAAATGAAAGGGCTTATATACAGTTTTTGATTGCTGCCTCCTATGGAATTCTGCTGATGGGTATGACAGAACCTGTACCGTTTTCATATATTTCATGTTGCTATGCATCGGTGCCGTTTTTTATTACCTGCGGGTACGTATATGCTGTGGGGAATTGAATAGATAGAAGCAATACTAATTGGAGGAACCGTTCATGAAAAGAAAAGGACTTTGGATTTTTTATGGAACAGCGGCGCTGCTCTTAATTATTTTTACAGGAACTGAGTTTATAAAAACGCTGGCGCAGAAAAACAGCGCAGGTCATATACAGGGAGACAATGTTGAAGAGTTAAAAGCGCAGGATGCCGAAAATTACAAAGAGTTTGTAGATACAATTGAAGGCACTGCTACCAACATGCTATTTCCTGAGTACTGGCTTACTGAAAAAACGGATGAGGTGCTTTTTTCACAGGATGAGATTGAATATTTTAACAATAATAATCCATCATTTGTAAGTTACTACGCTGAGTCCAAGGGTAGGAATTATAAGCTTTTTATGGACAACCTTGATGAAACTATAGACGGCGAAGCAGTGGTGAAGCTGATAGATCCTGAGCTAATAAAAGAATATAATGACGAAAATTCTCCCACATATATAGACGGAATGCTCCCCGGAGATGACTACTGGGATAATCTGGAGAAGAATCTGAATATTGACGGAGTTGAGGATACAGTTGTTCCTGAATATGCCATCTGCGTAGACAGAACAATGGCCAGGGTTATGCCCAGTGATGAATTCGCTGCAAAAGACCCTGATGAAATATATTTTGATGATTTTATCAGTGCTGAAGTTATGCCATGCGATGGAGTTGCTATAATTCATGAGAGCAGAGATGGCGAATGGTGTTATGTGATAAGCGGGTCTTTTTGCGGATGGGTGAGAAAAGAAAAACTGGCAGTATGCAAAAATCGTGAAGAATGGATTGCAGCCTGCAAGCCTGATGAGTTTTTGCTGGTAACAGGAAGTGAAATAGTTCTGGAATCCACACCCACAAAGACATTATCCTCCGGACTGATTTTACCTATGGGGACGCGGCTTCGGCTAAGTGCGGATTATGATGAACAGAAAAGTCATCGTGAGAGCTATGGTTGCTATCGTGTGGATATTCCGTGCAGAGATGCGGATGGGAAGCTGTATTTTGAGCAATCGCTTATACCAGTTTCAAAGGATGTCCATGTTGGCTTTTTGAATATGACTTCTGAATCTGTAATAAGACAGGCTTTCAAGTTTTTGGGAAAAATCTATGGATATGGCGGTTCACTTTGTTCTAATGACTGTTCGGGTTTTGTGAGGCAGGTTTACAGCTGTTATGGATTTGACCTTCCGCGTAATGCCAGGGCTATAGCTGAAAGAGCGGATATAGGCAGCATTGATTGCGAAAAGATGACAATGGATAAAAGAAAGACTATCTTTTCTCAGATGAATCCCGGGCTTTTGGCATATATGGACGGACATCTGATGATGTACCTGGGAATGAAAGATGATATGCCGTATGTCATAAGCTCCTGCGCAACATGCATTGAACCGGGAGAAGACAGTGCTGATCTGACTGAAGCTTATTGTGTCTTTGTTTCGGGCTTGGATCTTAAGAGGAAAAGTGGCAAAACCTGGCTTGAGGATTTGAAATTCATATTGTCTCCGGATTATAGAGGATAAAAATTGAATTTTGGTCATTTATTTAGCGGAAACGATTTAGGGGGGTGCGTTCATGTGAACGGTGTTGAAACCTTGCGCTCATGGAAATGCAAAACCGTCAAGTACGGAATATGAAATATATAATTCATATTTCGTGAGCTTGGCGGTTTTATTTTGTTATATACTAATTGGGCATGAAAAATAATGACTGATAGTCAGAACTTTCAGAACAAAAATAAGGAATAATCGTTCGGAAATCTGTCTATAAATATATGTTCAATATTTGGGAGAAAAAAATGAAAAAGTGTAACGGATTTTTAAAGCTGCTGTCAATGTCCCTTGCCATGGTTGTCTCAGTATCCACAGTGCCAACCTTACATGGTGCTGTGACTGTTAAGGCAGAAGAATCATCCAAAACAATCACCGGACTTGGAACGGGTACAATCGGTAATCCCACACAAGGCGGTGGAAACTGGGATTATGTATATTATGGTAAATATGATGATATTAATGTGAAATACCGCGTGCTTAGTACAGAATGCATGGATTTCAGTGATAAAGGAAGTCTAAGTAAAAAAACAGTTTTACTTGATTGTGATAACGTGCTTTACAATCTAAGACCCGGGAATCCTGCAAAACTCCTGGAGGATCTAAATGACCAGGGATTTCTTGATGCAGATGTTTTTACAGACGCTGAGAAGGATGCCATAGCATTCAGCAGAAAAGAGAAAAAATCCAATACTGATGGAACAGGTGTTGATGGGGATTTCGCACAGCTTAAGGAAATGAAGATATTTGTGCTTGATCCCAAGGAAGCGACCAATGAGAGCTATGGATATGAAAATGATAGATGGGCTAGTTATAATCGTATAAAGAAAAATATCAAAAATGACAAAATAGAGAGCTGGTGGCTTCGCCTTGGAAAAGATGATACCAAATTATTTGATAAACAGCTGTATAGAATAACGGATTTCGGTTCAATTGACGATAGGTTTGCAAGTGAATCAGACGGCATAAGCCCTGCCTTTAATGTGGAACGTTCATCCATACTGTTTTCATCACTTATCCCGGGAGCTTCTGATGAATATAAGCTCACTATCATGGATGATAAGATGGTGATGCCTCAGGATGTAAAATGCAGTACGGATGGTGAAAAGGCAAGAATATCCTTCAAGTATCCCTATGCGACAGTGGATGACAACATATCTTTTTCAGTGTTGCTTCTTAAGGACAGATATGAAAAAGGAAAGACTGTAGATGATCCTTCTGATTTTGCATATATTCCCCTTGACGTGCAAAGCGAGGGACAATCAGGGTCAGGGAAAAACAAATACCATATTATGAACGGGACGTTTGAACTTCCTTCGCAGAGCTCCGGACTTAAATACGCTTATCTTATTTATGAGAAAAGGGGTGGCTCAAAGGATACAGACTATGCATGTGTTCCGAAGTATTTTGAGCTTGATTCCAAAAATCATGTACACGCCTGGGAGATAGATTATCTTGGAGCAGGTGATGATAATGCCACTGTAAAATGCAAAGACTGCTCAGCAAAGTACAAGATTTCAATCACAGCTGCCAGCAGAAAATACGGAGAAGACATCTCTGCGAAAATAAATAAGCCTGACGATCTTCCTGAAGAGGTTCATGTGAGCGATGTCATCTATAGAGACGCTTCCGGCCAGGATATAGACAAATCAGACGTCAAAGAAGTAGGAGACTACACTGCAGTTGCCATAATCAATGTAGTTGACGAGAACGGAGATGATCAGGAAGTAGAAATAGCAAATAATTTCAAAATCCTTCCTATCGTACTGCTTCCTTCCATGGTAAAACTGAGTGAGGACAGATATGTGTACGACGGAACACCGAAGACTCCTGAAGTAACAGTGAAGGTCAATGGTAAGGAACTTAGCAAGGATGAATACACGGTTGAGTATAAAGACAATATAGATCCCGGTCTTGCTACTGTTAAGGTATATTCCGATAATCCGCACTATTCCGATGAGGTTATAAAAGAATTTCGTATTGTTGATCAGTCTGTCATTGATAAGGAAGAGGACGCTAAATCTAAAATAGATGATATACACAAAGATAAAGATGATAAAAAATCAGACGAGAAGGAAGATGATATAGAGTCCAAAATAAAGGACAGAATTGATGATGTTAAAAAAGAAGGTAATAGCACATCTGGATCCGCCAAAAAAACCGAGAGTCAGGTGATTAAAGTGAATGCTGCTTCCGGCCATGCGGCGGGTGATGTGGTAAACGGCATGGGAGATACCTATATCGTTTCTTCTGCTGCAGATACAGATCTGCAAGTTATGTTCGTTAAGCCCAGATCATCAACGGCAAGCACAGTAAGAATACCTTCATCCGTAGTCATTGATGGAAACGAATATAGAGTTACAGAGATTGCCGAGGGAGTATTTAACGGCAATAAAAAGCTTAAGAAAGTGATCATAGGAGACAATGTTGAGAAAATAGGAGAGAACGCTTTTTATAAATGTAAGAAGCTCAAGACCATAAGAATCGAATCAACATATCTCAAAAAGAAAAATGTTGGCAAAAATGCCTTTAAGAAAATCAGTAAAAAGGCAGTGGTTAAGGTTCCGAAGGGAAAGAAGAAATCCTATAAAAAGATACTTAAATCCGCAGGCTTTACAGTAAAAGCCAAGAATATAGTAGAAGTGGATGAATAAACAAAATTATTCAATAAAAGAATCAATAAAATAATACAATAATACAATAATTAAATAATTGAATAATTTAATAATTAAATAATACAATAATTAAATAATAGAATAATTTAATAATACAATAATAGAATAATAAAAAGGCAGTAGGCTTGAAATTGAAATGCCTCCAAATATCCTGGAGGCATTTACTTTCAAGGTGCTACTGCCTTTTGAATTACATTGTCACATACTCAGCCATGAGCTTGTACGTATTCTTAATGCCATCAATATGAGTTCTCTCGTAGCCGTGGCTTGCTCTTGTGCCGGGGCCTATAGCAGCGTGCCTTATGTCAAAGCCTGCTACAAGTGCAGGATCAGCGTCAGTGCCGTAGTGAGGAGTGAAGATATCGGGAACATAGTCTGCGCCTGATTTTCTACCTGCTTCTTCGAGTTCTCTTATCATATCCAAATTATAAGGGAAACGGCTGTCCTTGCAGAATACGGAAACCTTGCGCTCTGAGCTTGTCTGTTCAGGCCCAATGCAGGCGATGTCTACTGCGAGGTAATCCTTAACATCAGAAGGAACATTAGCTCCGCCGTGACCAATCTCCTCATAAAAAGAGATATAGATATAGACCTTGCGGGAGAGCTTGACGCTGCCATCTTTTACTGCGTGCAAAAGCTCCATGAGAACTGCTACAAGAGCCTTGTCATCTACGAAGTGAGACTTTATATAACCGTTTGAAAAAGTGTATCTGGGCTCGATTGCTACATAGTCACCAATTTCTATTCCGAGCTTTCTTACATCATCTGCACTTTTTACGTCCTCATCGAGAACGACAAATGAATTCTTGTCAAAATCCGCAACCTCTTCGTTTAACTCGTTTTCAGTTACATGAACGGAAGCGTTTTTGCGCTGAACGCAGCCTGTGATTACTTTTCCGGAGCGGGTATGAACACGCACATTTTCGCGCTCAGAGTGATATGCATAGAGGCCGCCTACCTTGCAAACCTTGATTGTGCCGTCATCATTTATATGGCGGACCATCATTCCAATGGTATCTCCGTGAGCTGTTATAAGAAGAGGATTACCTTCGCCGCCGATATCAGCGATGATGCCACCTTTGTGAAGAGTGGATGTCTTGAAACCCAGCGCCTCGATTTCCTTTACAAGATAATCCTGAAGCTCATGATACTGACCAGTAACTGAATCAATAGCCAGCTCCTTTTCAAGTTCTTCAAGATAGCGCTTTTCATTTAGTTCGAAACTCATTGTTGTTATTTTCTCCTGTTGTTTTTTTGATAATACAGAGCCTTGTCTGCATACATTAGTTTATCAATTTCGCTCACTAAATCAAAGTCTGAATTAGTGCTTAAGTTAAAAGTTCCGCCGCCCATAGAAGCGGAGAGCTTGTAGGGCTTATCGGAAATGCTGTTGTAATGATCGATCGCTTTGTTAATATAATCCTTGTATTCTGCTATGCTATGGGTAGCAGTTTTGTCCAATATGATAATAAATTCATCTCCCGCAAACCTGATCACAACGCCATTATTACATACTACCCGATTGAGAATCTCAGTCATGGCGATAAGAGCGTTGTCTCCTTCTACGTGAGAGTAAGTGTCATTGATAGATTTAAAACCGTTCATATCAAGCATCATAGCTGAAATATCTTCACCACTTTTCCTTGTCGATGCTATAATTTCGTTAAGGTAAAAACGGTTAAAAGTACCTGTCAGCATGTCCAGGTAGATGTTTTCATTCTGAAGACTAAGCGCAATACAACATACTGACACTCCAACGCAGGGCCATATAAGTGAGATGCCATAGAAGAAGCTCTGTCCCAGCATGCCGATGGTTATTGGAACAAGGAATTGCCAGGTGGGGAAAAAGCTTAAGAATCTGCCTCTGCGTTTTGCAGCATAATAAACATGCTGACCATACAACAGGAAAATAGTCTCCATGATAACATATAGCCAATATAGTGGAAGCCTGTAATACTCATTATTCTCATGAATCCCGAAGATAATAGGTTTAAAGAGGTTTACGAAAAGTAAGAACAATTCCAGAAAGATTATGGCATAAAGAAAAAGCCTCTGCCTGAAGGATTGATGCTCATTTATGTGCCTGTCTATCAGCGTGATATATGCAGGACCAAGTATGGCGTTAAGGGAAAAGAGCACAGTATTGCCAAGTAAAATGATGTAACGAGCAAGAGCACCCGGTCTTCCATCAAAATAGAACACGATCGGATCAACTACACAGGCGATGATAACTGCTATGATCAAGATTAGCAGGTTTTTACTTTCAGAATTTTTAGTTTGTATTTTCCATCCGCGACTAAGAAGCAGAACAATCATTATCAATAGGCCGATTACATTGGCTGAATATATCGAAGGTAAATTTATCATAGTAATAAATATTTCACTCCCAAATGACTATGTTCATAATAATATATATAAAGCTTGAAAGTGCTTCATTTGATTTTGAAAAAAATCGTATTAATATTTTACCAAAAAAATGATTGTATTCAAATGATTTGTATAAACCTAAAAAAACTTAAAGTTCAAAATTTACTATTCAAAAAAATTGAAAAAAAAATAAAAAACTTGTTGACATTATTTAATGAGGGAGATATACTAATCAAGTCGGTCGGCGAGAGAAACCGACGAACTGAATATGGCGAGATAGCTCAGTTGGCTAGAGCACGCGGTTCATACCCGCGGTGTCGAGGGTTCGAATCCCCCTCTCGCTATTAAATGGTAAATACGGGAAATGGCTTAAATAAGCCGCTTCCCGTATTTTTTGTTGCTTTTATTTTTTCTTAGAATTGAATACATTTGAATACAGCGACTCTGCGGCATCCATTTTCTGTGAATTGCTGGCGATTGAATAGTCATAGTAATATGCATTCACCTGCGCGCTATGGCCGAGCATCTCTCCAACTGTTTCATTTTTGAGTATCGTATTCAGGTGTGATGATACTGTTCGCCTGATCTCGTGAATTGAAGTTTTATCTATGCCAGCTTCTTTGGCTCTGCGGCATACGGCACAGCCAACGTCATGTCCGGTATATCTGTGTCCGTCCTCACGAGTGAAAATGTACCCTTCTGAACTGAAGTGATTAAGAGCTTTGATCCTGACCAAGAGTTCTGAAATCTGAGACGTAAGAGGGAATGTACGTGTCTTGCCATTTTTTGTTCTGCCTATCACAATCTCTGACGGCCTATCCGAGTAGTCTAAGCGGTGCTCTGACCTTACGATATGAATCGCATGGTGATTTTCATCTATATCGCTCCATTTAATGCAGACTATCTCCCCGACGCGCATACCTGTAAGAAGCGCAAGCTCTATGGCATAATCGGGCATATAATGAGGATACTGGGTTTCATGTTCTCTTATTGCAAAGGATAAAGCTATTATTTCGTCTTCTGTGATTACGCGCTCGTGGTCACTTTTTGGCGGAGTAAATTTACAGCCTGATAAAAGAAGCTTGCGGTCCATACGTTTAGCAGGGTCTTTCTCGATATATTCGTTATCATACGCATAGGCGAAAATTCCCCTGATATATCCAATCAAATTGCTTGCGTTTTTCTCCGATAAATGATTTTCCTTTATGATAGTTGATAAAATACTTTGCAGCTGCGGCGTAGTAATTTCGCTTATTACCATATCTGCAAGCTCTGTGTCTGCAAAGTATTTATCGAACTCCCTTTCATACCGTCTTATTGTCGAAGGAGATATCGATTGCTTTAAATTTGAGACATTAATGAATTGTCTTTTGTACTCGATCCACTTTGGGAATAGCTCCGATACTGTCATCTGAGATTGGCCTTCGCCAATTTGGTAAAATTCAAGCAAATATTTATAAAGTTGTGTTTCTGTCTTCTTGCGTATCAGCCTTCTTCCATGGGGGCTTTTTATATCAGGTACATAAGTGCTCCACCTACCAGATTTATCTCGAGGTGGCATGATTTTATATTTGTGTATTTGTTTAAGTATTTTGTTCATGATTATCTCCTTGTCGGAGTTCATGATGTCATCAATTTGTATTATTCCAATTCTAAAGTAATATTCAATCTCCGCTAATTCTGGCATTATGGAATCCTTATCAGCCATAATAATCCTTCCTATAAAAAACAGGATCCAAAACAAAACCACCCTGATATACACACGCACAGCTACAGAAGGTTTATTGTCAGCATGCGTCACTAACGCGCGATACTACACTTTGGTTCTGCAACTGTGCTGGTTCGGGTGGTTAGCAGGCTATGTAATTAGTCTGTCGGTTTCTGTGCAAAATAGATACTGATTCTGATATCTATTAGCAGTTTCCCACATGCGTATAAATATACGACGTCCTAATGTGGCACATCCAGCGTTAAGCCATATCAACAATTGCGAAGATCTACTACTGTTTTTTTACAGTAGATCCATCCGCCCTTGTGTGAATCAAGCGGAAGGGGAACCGTCGTCGTCCCTAGACGTATTTATATACCTCCTTCGTTTTTTCAGCTTCTTTATATTATTGTAGGCATAGAAACCACATTGAATCAATGAAATTTGCGGCGATTGTAAAATTTCGTGAAGGATAACCAAAGCGCTATATATTATATTAATATGGCAGCTGTTGGTAAAAATGACCAAATATTACAGACAATGCTAAAGCATCAATTTGGGATTACAAACGCTTAAATACTTTTACATCTCTTATATAGATTTCAATATGCCGCAAATATGCAAGGAGTAATCTTTCAAGCAGTAGGAAAATGTTAATTTCTGCTAGTTGTTTGTTTCCATCATCAGCACAGTAGAACAGCTGATTAATAGCTGCTATCTCATCTATGGCATATGAGTATTCATCCTCAGAAAAGGTATTGAATTTTCCCGCTTTAGCTTTATCTGCAAATTCAACAGCAGGATTTTTTATTAGTAGTTCCTGAGATAAATCATACAGCTGCTTTACATTTTCTTCCTTGGTAGGAGCGATATGAACATCTGTTATTCGGTTATTATCGTATTTTAAAGCAAGTTCCATTATATTCTGCCTCCTTAATTCATCTGTATCTTTTTTATAGAAGGATTTTCAAAAAATTGCTGGTTCACAAATTCGTTGATTTCATTATTCATGCTTCTGACACCTGTTTTATTGAGAAAGGCATCCTGAGATATCTTTTTGACTTTTTCGTTAGATATTGAAATAGTTATACTAAATTCGCGCTCTATTCGTTTAATGGGTGAATATCGCTCATCTTTCATTATCTTGAAATAGTCATCCTCATTAAAACTATCCAGGATGATAGTCTGCTCAATACGTCCTTTCAGTTCAGGGGGGATCATGGATAGTACATCATCTCTATTTAAGGATGATGACTTTTTCTCGATATTTTCTGTAGAAAATCCTATGGGTGAAGATGCATGTCTATTATCAAGGCAAGAAAAGGAACCGAGCAAAATGAAGGCAATTCTTGAAGTATCAATTATCTTAGGTTTTTCTTCAGTACCGATATTAACATTGCCTCCTTCAAGGAGCTTTAAAAGTTCAGCAACCAAACCGGTTCCGTTCCATCCGGACTGCGATCTGTCAATGAGCTTATCGACTTCATCTATAACACATATGGGCATAGGAGCATCCTTAGTCATGTCTAACATTTGAAGTCCTGAATAAAGCTTACTGTTTCCCTTATAGCCTTGAGGCGTGATGCTGCTACCATCGCATATATAGATATTGTCGTATATCTCATTTAAAGCTCGGATCATTTCGGTCTTACCACTTCCTGATTGCCCTGCAACAAGGAGAGCACCGTTAGGTCGGTGATTCTTAACACATTTCCATACAAAAACAGAAAGCATCTTTTTATAGTAGTCATGCCCGTAGACGTACGTATCAAGGTATTCATATATGCTTTGAGGAGTCTTAAGGACTTCAGAATCACCATGATTGTCATAGTACATAGCAAATTCATCCTTGTAAAAAGCAGGTTTATAGTAAGCCTTATCTGTAATGGATGGGGTTGCATAATTTACAGGTCTAAGTTTTCCGTTATACATTTTTGTTATTATCCTTTCTGAGCCCAGCGCTGTGCACTGGGCTCGGTCAATCATTTTGGAATTAAGCTATATTAAGTTCATGTTCCTCTGCTGAATAGCAATATACATTGTCCGAGAGGAAGTCTTCAGGGCGAAGCACAGTTGAATTGACTTCGTGTACCATTGATCTGAAATCATTTATTTCAGCATGTGATTTCATAAGATATGATGGCAGGACAATCAGCTCATGCCTGCTTGAAGGCAGAATTATTAAATCAGATGAAGTCATACTTGAAAGCTGGTCTAATATTCCGGTATCTGTCATGTATATAGCTCCGTTGGTATCACTTTTACAGGAAAGAATGAACATATTGCGAGACAGATCATCTATGTATGATATATCTTTTTCATCATTTTCATCCTTGAACAAATCATACATAGAGGTTATTTGGGGATGTTTGTTTACATGAAGGTTATTGAAGGCTGTCTGATCCAACTCCTCAATTGATATATTCCAGAGATCGAGCAACTTCCTACTGATAAGAATGGTACCAGATCCATCATTCTTGATAGGTAGAGCGACATAATAATATACTGATAAGTCTAAGTATTCACGATGAATATATTGGTCACTGATTTTGCTGTTGATAGCCGTGTTATACAGACAGGGAAAGATTTTATTCTTTACCTGCTCAAAGTTGAAGATTACTTTGTAATCGTCATCTGGCAGGAAAGATTCTTCATATATATCTGCGATATCATTTGCAATATCATCAATATCAGCATCGTGACACTGATAAGAATGGAAGAACTGATTCAAATTGACCACAGGTTGAAGCATATCTTTTCCGGTGAAAGTTAAGGCATCATATTCAATACCATTTGCCTTCGTAAGGTGTTCAACATTAACATCTACATCGAGATGCCTTGCAGCGAGAATGTTTGATACTTTTGTTTTGATTGTTTCGTTGAATGTAATTGCGTTCATTTTTATCCTCCTTTTGGATAAAGAATATTATTAGTTTCATTATTTCCACCGGCCCATTTTCAAAATGGGCTATCCGATATAGCACACTTTAGGGTTGCGATAAAAAGGAAAATATCACGTGCAGAATGCACATCGAATAGAGCGAATGTCACGGTCAGCCTCGGCTGTGCCGAGCACGCAAAAATGCTGTGCATTTTAGCCGCGTGTCGCTGGCTCTTATGCTCTTTGAGTCTAGAACGCATTATATGCGTTCAGAGAGTTTTTCTATTTCAAGCCCAGATTCTACCTAGGTTTATTGACTTAGAGTCCGACTCAATTTTGACTCTGAGTCGAGTTGAAGACTCTAAGTCCTGGTGGAAGATGGGCAGTATTACTGCGTTTCGGGAGTTGTTGACTCTAAGTCTTGAACAACCATCGTGTCACGCACTCTAAGTCATGGGAATATCACAATGGAGATACATTATAAACGATATATAGTTATAACGCAGTACGGCGTGTCATTTATTTATAGCTAAATTTTGACACGTCTGTGACAAAAAAAGGAAACGACTGACATCACAGCGTGATGAAAAAAGAGATATAAGAATATGCCTTTGGCATATCGATGGATATTTTTTGTGAACAATAATAATTGCAACATAGCAGTTAAAAAGGCAACAAAAAAGCTCCTCGTCTTTCTGCATATTTACAGAAGATAGGAACTTTTTTGTCGTTAAGATAGAAGAGGCTGGGTGGCAATCCAGCATCTCATTTTAAGACCACAAGGGCGCGACGGCTGCCTGTTCCGTCCTCAGCTTCTATCTCTTGGTAATTTCATTATAACCTATTCATGCTCAGAGTCAATATTGTTTTTGGGATATTGCCATGCTGTTCCGTCTGCCAGATACTTATCAAGTTGAGCTGACATAAGCGGATACATTGTACGATAAGAATATGTTCCTTTGCTAGTGATTCTGACAACAACACTTATATCCTGTGACAGCCTCTTAATAAACGAAATGCTGCTGTTGTCTTTTTTTATACTTATTACATCAGGATTTTTGATGAAGTCAGGAATCGATCTGAAACAGTCCTCATACATTATATCGGACATAAAGTCATCTTTATGATTTTCAGTATGTGTAATACGATTATCCCAAAATGATATTTCTGACGTAGTATCTATATGAAGACCAGGCTTTTTAGTTGTAATGAATTCTGCAATCTCTTTTGGGATTGTTCCAATTGATATGCACTTTTCTTTAAGTATTTGCTCGACTGATAATTCTGTACATCTTTTCATTTATGTTACATTCCTTAATTTGATGTCGCATTCTATTATATGGATGACTGCACCATTGGTACAAGAATAATATTTTATTGTGGTAAACATATTTATCTAAAGTTTCTTCATTGTGCACCAAGTAGCCCGGATAACAAATGAAAATGTAAAAAGTTTCTTGCAACATGAGGGTCTCCAAAGGGGCTATTTATAATAAGTAGCCCCTTTAGTGTCCCTATGTGGGTTAATTCTTAAAAAGTAACCCATATGGATATACCTGAATGGGCTACTTATTTCTGGTATGACATATATCAAAAATGTCATACCATGTCATAATCGGCTCCACAAGCGGAATGTATGATTAGCCAAGAGCGATATAGCAGAGTAATACTGGATTATGACATATTATGACATGTCATAATCGAATGTGAGTTCTGAAAAATGGCAATGAAAAATGATAAAGCTGTCCTACAGAAAAAAACGGAATCTCTTTTATAATTTGTTTTCATGCATCGCATTAAGTTAAGACGTGTATTTATTAATCCTTGTCGCTGTGATATAATAATGTAACATGAGGGTCTCCAAAGGGGCTATTTATTTTAAGTAGCCCCTTTAGTGTCCCTATATGGGTTAATTTTTTAAAAGTAACCCCTTTGGATATACTTACATGGGCTAATTATTCCATTATGACATGCTATGACAATGTCATAATATGTCATAATGACATTGATCATGAAAAAGTAACCCAAAAGAAGCACCGAAATGGGTTACTTTTTATATAGATAAAAATAATAAGATAAATATAGTTTTGATAAGCAAAGTTTGCTTGTCAGAATGTAAGGAGAAACAAGTTATGAAAAAGGCAAACAACAAATCATTACTTTCCTACCTCTTCTCTGTTCTGATGCTTACGCTCACACTCAGCATCATGAATCCCGTAACAGTCGAAGCTGCAGCAAAGCTCAACAAGACAGAAGCATCAGTCAAAGTAGGAAAGACCACGAAACTCAAAATCAAAGGCACCAAAGGTGCTAAAGTCAAATGGTCTTCTTCCAAAAAGAAGATCGCCACTGTTTCAAACAAGGGTGTCGTAACTGGCAAGAAGCCCGGCAAGACAACCATCAAGGCTAAAGTTAGTGGCAAGACCTATAAATGTCAGCTTTCAGTTCTCTGCAGACAGCACAAATATGTAGAAACAACCGTTCCTGCAACAGCAGAACACAGTGCGTACAAATGCAAGAAATGCAAAGTCTGCGGACATGAAACAGATAAAGAAGAAATTGTTCAGCTCACGGAAGCTGAAGTCCAGGCAAAACTTATGGCACTAAAATCCCAATACCCCGAGGGTATGCCATGGGGTATGGAAAAAACATATTTATGGTACAATACTGAACCGACTCAGGCTTGTGGTGCATTTGCTGCACTTCTTCAGGACACAGTATTTGGTGTGACAGCGCCTATCCGCATGCACAACAATCTGTATGACATCAAAATCGGTGATGTTGTGGGTTATGCAGGACCTGCTGGACCTCACGGTGGAATAGTTATTGCACGAAACGGAGATATAATCACAACAGCGGAAGGAAACGTTGGTGGTACAGTTATGTGGGGCAGACAATATAAGATAACATCAGCGACAACATTAGCCTACATGTTTCAGCAAAGTGATACTGAATTTGTGCCCGTTGGTTCTTATCCTTTAAAATGGATTGCAACCAGATACGAACAATAAACTTATCCCCCACTCTGCGGATAAAATCCGTGGCGTGGGAATTTTTTATACTAATTATCTACATACTTCCACTGAAAATTACATGCAAATTGTGTTATCATAAATAATTTCTGTTTCAACACACATTTTCTTTTAATTGTTGAAATATGCATAAATATCGGATTATGACATGCTATGACAATGTCATAATGTGTCATAATCGGCTTCACAAGCGGATTTTAATGATCATCAAGTAAAGAATTATAGAGTATTTCTGGATTATGACATGTCATAATCATTTTCTACAGTACTTGATTATCAGACACATTTCAAATTGTAATGAGCTGTCATGGCTTGATTGTCGAAAAAACCTGACTATGATATATTAAAGCTAACACTAAATAAGGATTTTGTTATGGATACAATACAACTATTGGATTTTGAGGAGATGCTTAAGAATGTGTTATCTTGTAGCTAAAGATATAAATAAGCGAGGCTGTATTGCTTATAAAACAAAGCATGGTCCGGCACTTGTAGCTTTAAAAAAAGAATTGATTTCAAAAGTTGGATTGGAAAGAATACAGCTTGTTACAATAAGCAGACCAGCTGCGTATGGAGAATATGAGCCTTACAGCTTTGTGAAGACAGAGGATGAGCTTAAAGAAGCAGTGATGAATATGTAAAAAATAAGTCAGCATCTTTCCGCTGTGCGGTAGATAGCTGACTTAGATTTTTTGAATACATTTTGAATACATTTGGGCTGTGACATCATGAACATCCGCTATTTTACTGGTATTTGCGTAGCGAGAAGTGGTTCGAATCCCCCTCTCGCTACTAATAATAAAGGGGCTGTCGCATTAGTGAACAGCCCCTTTATTATTACTGTTCTTCATTACCTATTTTCTTAACAATCATCTTAAGAAGCTTTACATAATTCTCACTTGTTTTCTACCAACATAACATTCATGCTTCCTTTTGCGGATAAATCGGGAACTGTCCCAGTAGCTGTGGCACAAACTTTTCTATGATTGCGCAAAGAAGCAGGGCAGCTGCGAAGGAAATGCACGTTGCGATACAGGCCACCAGCAGCTGCGGTCCTTCCAGCCAGGTTCGAATCCATGGAATAATCAGATCAAGCTGTATGTTTTTATGAAGAAGGAATATGCCCAGCGTATGCTGTCCGACATATGTAATGGCTGCTGTGCTGAACGGTCTGGCACCTTCACGCGAAACGCGGAAGATCAGCATGGATATGCCCAATATCAGAACTGTACCTGAAATAGAATTATACATAAACCAAAAGACATTGCCGTAATCGGCGCCACACATAAGGCTCAGCTCCAGGGCATCACCTCGTAAGATGGTTCCGAACGCAAGCATTACTCCTGAAACCACGGTGATAATAAACAGTATCCATCCTGTTGACTGTGCCAGAATAAGTATCTGCTGACGGAGTGCAATGCCCAGCAGGATAAAGCCTGTTGCTACAAAGCTGACATTCAAACACCACGGATACCCAATCTCGATCTTCGGGAGCATAAAACCAATGGCAAACATCGGAACTGCAAGAATCCCAAGCCATAAATTCATGTTCTTACACTTTGCAATACTAAGAAAATTCATAAGTGCCTGACAGTAGATTCTGGCCACAAAGAAGCATGTCAGATACCACAATGATGTCAGGGTGCCGGTCTTGCCCAGCATCTGCCAGGAGCCGTACAGGAACTTTGGTACGTTTTCGAAACTGAAGGGTGCATAGATAAACGCAAAAATCAGGTAGGGAACAATGAGAGCAAGAAGATTCTTCTCAATAAAACTCATCCATTCACTGAATGACTTAAGTTCTTTCGCTTTAATGGACATACCGGCAAGAAAGAAGAATAGCGGCATATGAAAAGCGTACAACATGCGCCTATACATTGGCGTTTCCAGATTGCCCGTAGTATGCCCGAGTATTACCAGTATGATGGTAATAGCCTTTGCTATATCGATTAATTCTATTCTTACCTTCTTTTTATCACTCATAATGTTTACCCCCGGTTTTCTTATTAATTAACGATATACCATATAAATGTACTATTCCATTAAATAACTATTAAAAATCGTTCATACCTTCATACTCCAGCAAAAAAGCCTGCTGCACAACATGCGACAGCCACTTTATCATTGTATCTGAAGATTGGTTCGAACCTAAAGATACCTTGTGTGCACTGCTCATTTTTTGGTATACTACATTTTGTAATGATATTACAAAAAACGTTAATAAAAGGACGATTTTATGATACAAAGCATTCATATAGAAAACTTTAAATCATTGGTGGATTTTACGGCAGAATTCAGTGAAGTTACAGCTCTGATAGGCATGAACTCAGTCGGCAAAAGCTCTCTGCTTCAAGCCATGCAGTTTATATGCGGCTCTGTAAAAGAAGACTATGATGTTTTTCTTAAAGACAGATACTGGAAAGTGGAAAACATAAAATCTAAATTTATAAAGAGCAATAAAATAAAGTTTGATCTGGTCTTTTCGATAAGGGATGAAGTGGGAGAAGACCACATTTTCAAGTGGAACTCAGAAATAGGAGTTAATATAACCAAAAACGAAATGCATCTGGCATATGAATGCATTGAGGCAGATGATCAGACTCTTATTGAATATAATCCTAAAACTCATGGACACCTTTTTGTAAGACCTGAAAATGAAGAATTTAGTGGAGATGTTTACTTTGGAGATGGGTTTGTCTTCAGATCTTCTGTAATTAAAAATCTTAATAGTAAGAAAAATGATTTTGATCCTCGAATAAGTCTGTTTGTGAACCATATTTCTAATTTTATGTCCTTTGAATTACTAAATCCGGATGATATGAGACAAAGCAGCAGAGGACTCTCTGATATTATTGGAGCTTCGGGGAAGCATCTGCCTTCATTCATTAAGAAGATGTCTGCTGATCAAAAGAAGAGCTTTATGAAAAAGATCAAATGGCTTTTTGAAGACAGGATAAGTGACATAGATACCATTACCACAGGGCAGTACCGTTGGACTCAGATAACGGTTAATGAAGAGTATGACAGTTCCATGATTAAAATCACTTCGAGAGACCTTAGCGATGGAATGCTTAGACTTATTGCTATAGTTGCTATAAGCGAAATCAGAAAAGGTGCATCGATATTTTTATTCGACGAAGTTGAAAATGGCATAAATGTTCATTATGTAGAAAAACTGGTTGAGCTCTTTAAAGAGATGTGCAGAGAAACAGGAAATCAGGTTATTTTCACTACACATAGCACGCTGTTTCTTGATTACATGGATCCGTCATCTATCAATATGCTGGTTCGCAATAAAGATGGCGGGACAGAATCTAAGAAGATTTTTGACACAGATGATATGAAAAAACGACTCAAGTATATGTATCCGGGAGAAATAATCCTGAATATGGATAACAACACCATTCAAGTGAAAGAATAAAACGTGGGGAAATACTAAAAATATGGCTTCAAAAATAGTAATTGCTGTAACAGGTGAGGGGAAAACCGATTACGGCATAAGCGAATATAATAAGAAGAAAGCTATAGAAGAATGGAAATGGGGACCGATTGCTGATTATATCAGGAAGATTGCTGATGAGAAGGGAAAAGACATAGAACTTGTGCCCATAGACAGAAGAGATGTAGATAAGGTAAGGCTGAACAGAGGTGCCAAGGGTTTAGACGGTAAAAGTCTGCCTGCTAAAAGATTTGCCAGTCTCATGCAGGAAAAGGACTTAAAGTATGGAGTATATTACTGCGATACAGACAAAAAATCCGGCTCAAAAAATGACAAAAGTACTGCTAAAAAAGAAAATGATCTGGTTCATGCCGAAGTAGAAAAGGGACTTCAAAGCGATGATATAAAGGCAATCCCTATGGTGCCACTCAGGATGATCGAATCCTGGATCATGGGAGATATTGAAGCAATAGAAGAAGTGTTGGGAATATCAGTTCCAACTAAGCTGCATCCAAAGGAACCGGAAATGCTATGGGGAGACGTCGATGATCCTGAGAGTAATTACCCCAAAAATTATTTAACGAGAATGATTCAAAAGAGTAATAAAAAATTCGAGGAATATGAGACCTCAATGGATGACTTTGTGGAGTTTGCTCAAAATTCCGAACTTCACAATATGAGAAAAAACTGCAGCATCAGCTTTGAGAGATTCTATCAGGAATTTTGTGAGATGCTGGATTCACATATATAATGAAAATAATGGATTACAAGACATATTTATTTCTATTTTTATTTAAAAGAGAGTTTGATGGGCTTACTCTTACAGGCCAGCTTGCGCTGCTTGCGATAGAAGCACTAATAGTTTTTGTCCCCGGCATTATTCTCTACAAAAAGAATAAAATCACAATTGGGAAACTGATTCAGATTTTTGCACTTGTGGTTTATGCCGGATTACTTTTTTCCTTTACGGTTTTAAGAAGACGAATCGGATCAAGGGCGGGAATAGTGCTTTTGCATATCAATCTGGGATTTAATCTTCATGGCATTTACTCATATTGGGCATTTTTCTATGGATTGTTTAATGTTATGTTGTTTGTACCATGGGGGATTATTATTGGCTCTTTTTTAAAAAAAAGAGGGTTTTTAGCCAGAACGCTATTTACTACGCTGATTGGCTTTTTTACAAGCTTAGCTATAGAAAGTGTACAGTACGTTACAGGAACCGGAATGCTTGAAGTAACTGACCTTTTGACGAATACTACAGGAGCCTTTATTGGCGGGATAATAGTATCAATTGTTGTATTCCTTAGCAGGAAGATATATCGATAATGAGTACAAGGCAGGTGGTGAAACATCCACTTGCCTTTTTGTGTAATAATGATAGAATTTTAACAGTTGTGTTTTTTGGGGGATAAAGAATGAATATGAAAGTAAGTGTAATTATCCCTGCGTATAACATCGAGGACTACATCGGGAAATGCCTCGATAGTGTTCTTGCGCAGGATATCGATCAGAATCAACTGGAGATCATTGTGGTTGATGACGGATCAACTGATAAAACCGGAGATATCATTGATGAATATGCATCAATGCATGATAATATCAGACCAATTCATAAGGAGAATGCAGGAGTTTCCGCTGCAAGGAACGATGGAATAGCAGCAGCTTCCGGAGAGTACATCTTCTTTTTTGACGGAGATGATTTTCAGGAGAAGGAGACCTGCAGAGAACTTGTCGAGATTGCCGAGCGTGAATCCGCAGATGCTGTGATATACGGCTATCACAGATATGAGGATGGCAAGGTATATGAAACCAATTATCCCAGATTTGATAAGAAAATATATGAAGGTAAGTCTATTATAAAAGAGGTTATGCCCGCATTTATCGGACTTTCCAACAAGGATGTCAATAATTGGATCGCAGGAAAACCGGATGCTCTTTACGTTGAGAATCCGGCACTGTGGCGTATCCTTTGTAAAAAGAGCGTCATAACAGGCAATACACTTCTGTTTGATAAGACATTGAAGGTGGGTGAGGACACCTGCTTTATATCCGAATACCTTAGCTGCTGTAACAAGGTGTATGTACAGCAGAAATGCTACTACTACCTTGTGACACGCTCTACCTCAGCTATTTACAGATATGAGAGAGAACCCTTCTCCAAACTTGAAGGCAAGAAGAAGCTAAATGACGCCAGAGAGAGACTGGTAAACCGCATTAAGGACAGAGCCGGAGTTGATGTCACCAAAACTTTTGCCGGTACTATTGTGATGTCAGCAGTAGAGGTTGCTTTCAGACTCTCTGAAAAGGATGATAAGCATTCACGAAAAGAGCGCTATGCCGCATACAGGAGCTTTGTGGATGATGATAGAGTAAGAAAACTCATCAAGAACTTCAAAATAGGAAAAGGATCCTTAGTTAAGCGTGTTCCATTTATCATGCTAAAGAACGGATGGTATGGCCTATTGTTTATTGCTACAGAGATGCTACATGTAGTTGGGTATGAGTTTAAGCGATAATTTAAGATGATTTTTGAGAAATGTTATCAATAACTAACGAGAAAACAGTAGTAATAGTTTATTAAATATGGCTATAATTACTAGTTGTTTGCGGTTAGTTACGGATAACATTTTTATTTGCTTTTTGAAAATAAATGTTAGCGAAACCTAACCTCTGACAATAAAATATAAACAGATGTCCTCTAATGTTGCCATGCAGATTCCGGTGAAAACTGGATGCCGATCAAAAGATTTGTGGAAAGAAAGATAATGAAAGATTGACGTATATACAAAAACAACCTACAATAAAGGTACAACTAATAATAATGAGGTTGAAATATGAGTGATCTTAAAAATACACTTATGAATGCAAAATTAGAACTACTGACAAAAAAACAAATCCTTGAAGAAGATATTCAAAAATATAATATTCAGGGATATATAACTAAAAAAAATATCAGAGGGAGGGAGACTTATTATCTTCAGTTTAAGGACAAGTATTATAAGATGACCTCAGTGTATTTGTCCAAAGAAAAACTCTCTTTATGTGAGTATGCATTTAATAAAAAAGCTTCACTGGAAGCAGAGCTTAAGGCTGTTGAAGATGACCTTAAGTTATTGAAAAACGTACCGGAGCAAAGCGTAAACACCTCAAACGATAAATGGATATTAGACGATGCTATCGGAATAAGTGCAAGACATAAGCTTTTTTTTCACATTAAGAGAGATGATTCAACAGGAAAATACATCATAATCTTATATGGAAAAAAGAAGTCATATGAGATTCCTATGGTATACATCAATGAAAAATATCATGACAGGATATCAGAATATATAACTTCAGCTTCCTGCGTTGTAGATGAGTTTGCAGACGAGATGCTCAAGGAGAAACAAACTAAAAACAGTAATTCAGATCATGAATGCTCAGAGGCACAAACAAAAACAGGTATTAAATTCTCATATAAAAAGACAGACTTGTCATATTTGATAAGCTTTTACAATAAAAGGGAAAAATATACGATAGAATATGAACCCTATTTTGTAAACGAGCAGAAAAGCGCACTTGAAATATCAAGAATGGGTTTTTATGTGGAGGAATTCATTGATAATCTGAGATTTAAAGAAGAGGTGGCAAATTATCATGAGCGAAAACAGACTGTTCGTACTAAAACAAAAAAATCATGATGTTGCTGTAATGCAGCTTTCTCTTGATGGTGAGATAGAGAATTATGAAATAATAAATCCGGCAAGGATGCCATACCTGGGATCAACTGAAAAGAAACATATATATTCCTGGTGGAAGGATAGAGCAATTCCTGAAGGAAGGGATCGCTTGTTAGTACTCCTTAAAGAGTATGACTGTGAGAGTCCACAGGAATTACTTATGAAAAATCTGGGACTTAGTCTTACTGATACTTATTGGATATCACCTGCCGAACTGGATCTTACCTGGGAAGAAGTTAATCTATTTGATAGCGGAGAGGATAAAATTGATTTTCATGATGGTGAGGGTAGAATCCATTATTCAAACAGCAAAGATGCTGCACTTGGAGGACATCTGGAAAAACATTCAATTAAAAGGAATGGCACCTGGTATTTGGAAAAGTATAGCGATCCCAAATATTCTGGTGGGCTCCTCAATGTTAATGAGGCCTTTGCATCTATGGTTCATGAGAGACAGGGATTTAAGGAATTTACAAAATACGAAATCATAAGTGACGATTCTGAGCAAAATAAGCTATGTAGATGCAGGTATTTTACAGACAAGAAGCGTGAATTTATCTCAGCGTACGAAGTTACCGGCGGAATCCGCAATGGTCATGACTATAATGGCAAGGCTGAATTTGACCGTTTTGTTTCTACTTGTACAGAGTTCGGCTTGGACAGAGAATATGTCTGCCAATTCCTAGATTATATGATCTTAACTGATTTTGCTATATCTAATTCTGACAGGCACTGGAATAACTTCGGTATACTCAGGGATAGCGAAACACTAGAATTTATCGCCTTGGCACCTATTTTTGATAATGGTAATTCTATGTTTTTTGATGCATATCATATCTTGAATAGGCCAACGATTTTGAAATTAGAAGATACTGGGATAATGAAGCGTGAGGTAGATAGGTTAAAGCTTGTAAATGATAGAAGCCTGATAAATATTGATCTTTTGCCTACCACTGAGGAAGTTAGGGAATTTTATTCCAATCATGAAATAGATGAGACAAAGACAAAAATTATAACAGAATCCTATTCAGATAAAATAGATTTACTTATGGAATATCAAAATGGGATTCCTATTGGATACAATATAGAAATGTATGAGTATGGCAAGGAAGTACCTGTGAAAAATAGAATGTTTAACGTTAAATTCTTTGAGGGAAGACCTGAGCTACTTACAAATGAAATAAAGTGTAAGCTTGAGATGGAATAATGAAAAGCTTCATGTATTTTTTATTGGGTGAAATGCTCTGATAAAGAAATTATAATAGAAGACTTACAAAAGATAATTATTCGACTAATTCTGAAATTGTCAGAATTAGTCGATTTTTTATGCTGATTATCATTTAACTATACACGATAAACAGTTTTTGTGAAAATGCCACAGAAATTTCAACAAAATTTAATTAATCTTTTTTGTAACTGTGTATTGTTATCTTTTTTATTCTCATGTAAAATTTCTAATCGCGTAAAATATAAAATTTTTATAAACTGTGTCAGGGGAGTACAACCACTTTGAATTTTCGGGAAGTGGCTTTTGAGGATTGAATGAAGGTTTTATTGGTTAATTAGTTTCAATATCCTAATGGTGGATCTGAGACTTATATTCAAGCTCGGGGATGTGCTGATATCTAAGGGGCATCAAGTGCAATATTTCGGTATGGAACATGAAGGGAGATGTGGTGGTAATAATGCCAATGCATATACGTCCGATATGGACTTTCATAATGCCAGCAAGTTCGTTAAGCTGACATATCCATTAAAAACAATTTCGTCCAAGGAAACAAGGCAGAAGATAGGCTGGTGCTGGATGATGTTAAACCTAATGTTGTTGGGGTTAATAATGTTTAGTATCAGGGCTGTCTGAGATTTATTGAGCGGTAGGATGCATGGTTTTTTGGGAGTAACAGGCCAAAGTAATCAGCTAAAAGGTGAATTGTTCAAGAAAATGCGTGCCATAAATCAAGGGTGGTGAGTACCGTAAAAATGCACTTCTGGCATTTTTATGCGGTTAATTATCTGATGGGCTACCAAAATGGCACATCAAGTGTGACGAGTATCAGCTGATATGTGTAATCTGGTGGGTTAAGTAGGTTGGGTATCAGTTTGGGGATGATTCATTTATACGGAGAATAAAGGAGAACTTAGATGACGCTGGAATTAAGTAAGTTACAATCAACAATTTTAAAAGCGGTTGCGATTATCTTCGTGATTATGTCGCATACAGGTACATTTCCAAGTGGTGGAGCCGTTGGAGTACATTTATTTCTTATTGTTAGCGGTTATGGAATTTACTGTTCTTTAGAAAAAGGATCAGATAATTATTGGAGGAAAAGAATACAATCAGTTTACCTTCCATATTTATTTAGTACTGTCATATTTCTAATTATTAGGTATTATTTATGGGGGAATTTATCTTTTACTACAGTGATCATAAGTATTCTGGGGTTGGACTTTAATCGTAATGCAGATCCGACGATGTGGTACATTTCATATATTTTTGTTTGTTATTTGATTGCCTGGATAATATTCAAATTAAATAAACGTCCTTCACTAGCTATTCTTTTTGGAATATTTGCTTTTGGTGTCATAACATTATTTGGCTATAAATATATCATTTGGCATCGGGGAACTATCGTATGGAACTATGGTTTTTCTTTTCCATTAGGAATGCTACTTGCGAAATATAGATTGACAGATGGACACAGAGCTAAATATGTAAAAGTGGGGATTGCTATGTTTTCTTTGGCTATAACACTTATACTTCTTCCTATACCTCATGAAAAATTTATTAAGCTATTTTTTACGCTCGCTTTCGCTGTTTTTTTATATTGCTTGTTGACTTCTTTGATAACTAATGACAAGAACTTCATAGTAAAATTTTTCAAGATAATAGGAAAACAATCATATTTCATGTATTTGAATGAAGCATTTATAATTAGGTGCATTAAAACTTCGTCGGTGGTACCTTTCAATACCTTGATTAGTGTGGTTTGTAGTTTTATGTGTGCATTTGTTATGCATCAAATATTTCAATTATTTATAAAGAAGTGTCACTGTTGATGACACTGAGAGACCTAGGCATGTCTGAAAAAGGCCTTTTTTTCATGTTTACAGAGAGAACATTTATGAATAGCAACGTGAATCAGATGTCTATTAGGGACTCGAAATATTGATTATAAGAAAAATGAAAAACCGCTTTGTGGAAATATAACAAAAAATATAATTGAAATTAAATGATTATTCTATTGAAGTGACACTTGTTTAATTTATTAAATTAATATAAACTTTTTATTTGTGTGAAAATGTAATATTCGATTTAATATTTTGAATATTGTGCATACAGAATGGATTTGTATGAATAATTAGACTTTTGGTGGAGAATAATATGATTCGTGTACTTCAATGTGTGAATAATATGCATAGAGCAGGATTGGAAACGATGCTTATGAATTACTACAGACATATTGATAGATCGGAAATACAATTTGATTTTCTTACGCATAGACCTGATAAGGATGACTATGATGACGAAATTCTATCATTAGGAGGAAAAGTATATTATGCTCCACGGTTATATCCTCAAAATTTACCAGCATATTTTAAATATATGGAGAATTTTTTTGGGGAGCATCCTGAATATAAAATTATGCATTCACATATAGATGCAATGAGTTATCTACCACTTAAAGCTGGTAAGAAGGCAGGAGTGCCTATAAGAATTGCTCATAGTCATAATACTTCAATAGATAGAGATCTGAAGTATTGGTTAAAGATGTATTATAGATCGCGTATTACTTCGGTTGCTACTGATTACTTGGCGTGTGGACAAGAAGCAGGGGAGTTTTTGTTTGGAAATAAGAAATTTGAAGTTATACCAAATGCTATAGAGCCTGAAAGATTTTTGTTCAATATGCAGGTAAGAAAGCAAAAGAGAGAAGAATTAGGACTAAAAGATGAACTGGTTATCGGTCATATAGGTCGTATTTCATACCAGAAAAATCATAAGTTCTTGGTCGAAATATTTAAGGAAATTGTGAAAAAACATGAAAAGTCTATCCTTCTTATAATTGGTGTTGGTGAAAAAGAGGATGAGATAAAAAACCTAGTTAGTAAACTTGGTTTGTCAGAAAAAGTTCGATTTCTTGGAAAGCGTGAGGATGTAAATGAACTGTATCAAGCAATGGATGCCTTTGTTATGCCATCCTTTTTTGAAGGTGTTCCAGTAGTGGGTGTTGAGGCACAATATGCTAAATTACCTTGTTTCTTCTCCAATAAAGTACCTGAAGAAGTAAAGTTTAGTGAGAATGTACACTTTATAGAATTAAGAGTTTCGGCTGAGAAATGGGCAAGGCGAATATTGGAATACTTACCTTCTTTCGACGATCGAAGTAAAACTTTTGTAGATGAAACAAAATATGATATAGGTTCAACAATTATGAACCTCACAGATTTATATAAGGATATTAATAATAGACTAGAGAGATTGAAATGATAAATTCACGAAAAGACTATAAGTACTATTTAGAATGTGATCGTATTGCATTAGATAAAGATTATAAGAATCCTAAATTTGTTGGAGATGAGATATGGCGTCTTCAACGGTTAATGAGAAAAGCTGAGTATTATAAGAATTGTCACAGAACTCCTATTGGGAGGATTTACGGGGCGTGGCTGCAATATAAATATTACAAAAAGCGGATGAAATTAGGCTTGTCTATTCCAATAAATACTTTTGGACCAGGACTTTCTATAGCTCATATTGGAACGATAGTTGTGAATGGTAATGCGTCTGTAGGCAAAAACTGCAGAATTCAGGAATGTGTAACTATAGGAGCAACAAATGGTTCATCCAAAGCTCCACAGATTGGAGATAATGTGTTTATTGGGAGTGGAGCGCGTATTATTGGGGGTATAACTATTGCAAATGATGTTGCTATTGGAGCTAATGCTTTGGTTGTCAAATCCATTTTGGAAGAAGGAATTACCGTAGGAGGGGTTCCTGCCAGAAAGATTAGCAATAATAATTCTCATAGAAATCTATGTAGAAAATTAGCTGAAGAAAAATTATTGTGAGGAAAAAATGAATTTAACAATTTTAACGCCTACATTTAACAGAGGATACATACTAAGCAGATTATATAAATCACTCGTAAACCAAAGCAATATAAATTTTGAGTGGCTTATTGTAGACGATGGTAGCACAGATAATACAAATGAAATTGTAGATGGTTTTATTTATGAGAATAAAATCTCAATAAGATACTTTAAAACTCAAAATGGTGGAAAGCATAGAGCGTTGAATTATGGAATTGGGAAAATAGAATCTCCTTTAACATTTATTGTAGATAGTGATGATTATTTAAAAGAAAATGCTGTAGATGTAATTTTACATTACTATTCTGAGTATATGCACGATAGCAGCATATGTGGATTTAGTTTTCTTAGATGTTTTCCTAATGGAGATATCAATGGAAAAATGTATGAAAGTAGTCCATATATAAGTGATTATATATCATGTAGACTGAATGAGAATATATGTGGGGATAAGGCAGAGGTTTATTTGACAAAGTGTTTGAAAGAATTTCCTTTTTTGGAAGTTGAAGGGGAAAAATTTTTGTTTGAAGATTATGTGTGGATTCAACTAGCTGAGAAATATAAGACAGTACATTTAAATATCGCTATATATGTTGGTGATTATTTAATAGATGGATTAACTAATAAAATAGATAAGTTAAAAGTTAATAATCCAATTGGCATGATGTATAGGGCTAAAGTCTTTTATTCAAAAAAATGTAATCTGAAAAATAAAGCAAAGGCAATGATGCAATATATTGCATTTGGTAAATTAGCAAAATTGACTACAGCTGATTTACTATATCAGAGTAATAACAAATTATTCTTTTTATCTGTGTTTATTCCAGCATTGCTGTATTATACGAAATTGCAAAGACTTAAGGTGGAGCTATGAAAGTAGGAGTGCTAACACGACATGCGGTTGCGAATTATGGATCTGTATTGCAGGCTTATGCCACACAGAAAGCCATAGAAAAAACTGGACATGAGTCAGAGATAATTAACTATATTCGGAAAGATGAGTTTGACATAAATATAAGTAAAACTATGTTATTTAGAAATAAAGCATGGAATAGCAATCTTTTAAGAAGAATAGTTTATATTATTTTGCAAACACCAGTTTATACAAGTACATTTAGAACCTTTCGAAAGTACACAAAAAGACTTTTGAAGGAAACAAGAAGAGTTTATTTTACATCTGAAGAAATTCAGAATAATACAAATTATGATTTGTATTGTGTTGGTAGTGATCAAGTATGGGGGCAAATAGGCTGTTCAGAATATGATCCTTGTTATTTTTTAGATTTTGCAAGAGATGGGGAAAAATGTATTTCTTATGCATCTAGTTTTGGAAAAGATAGTATTTCTGAGTCATTAAGGAAAGAATTACCAAAACTTTTGATAAAGTTTGATAATATATCGGTTCGAGAATCATCGGCTAAGGAATTATTAGCTGAGTTGGGTATTTGTTCTCATCATGTTTTAGACCCAACATTATTGTTGACTAAAAAAGAATGGAATGAAATTGCTGATGATAATCAGAAATATCATGGTTATGTATTAATATATCAATTACATGATAACAAACTTTTAGAGAAATATGCGAAAGATTTTGCCAATTATATAGGGAAAAGACTTATACGAATTAGTAATTCTTTCTTATATTATTTTAAGAGTGGAAAACTTTGCTATATGCCTTCTCCTGAGAGATTTCTTTCATTAATTAAAAATGCTGATTATGTAATAACAGATTCTTTTCATGCAACAGTTTTTTCTCTTATTTTTGAGAGGAAATTTGTTGATATATTGCCAACGAATACAGGAACAAGAATAATTAGCTTGCTAAAAATGTTGAAATTAGAAGACAGGATAGTGACAGATTATGATGATTTTTCTAAGTTGGAAAATGAGGTTAATTATATAAATGCAAAAAAAATTTTATCTGAAGAAAGGCGAAATTCGCTTTTTATATTGAAAGAAATGATAGAACATTAAATTGTTTGAAAGCTCATAAATAATGAAATTTGAGCTTGGAATTATAGGAAGGAAAGAGCAGTTTGAAAAAAGTATTGATTGTTATGACTACACTTTATAATGGTGGGGCAGAGCGAAGTTTAGTGAATTTTCTAAAAGAGTTGCCTATTAACAAATATGAAGTTGACTTACTGCTTTTTAAGCAAAAAGGAATATTTTTAGAACAAGTACCTTCATGGATTAATATTATTGATACACCTGATAATTTAAGAAAACTATACAGCCCATTAAATAAATCTGGAAGCGTTTCAGTAGTAAAACTTTTTGCAAATATAATATGCAGAATTCTGACCAAGAATGATAGAATAATGCGGTATTATCGCTGGAAGTACTTTTATTCTAAGATAGTACCGGAACTGGGGAAGCAATATGATGTTGCACTTTCTTATGTTTCTGGAGAAGTAATGTATTATACGACAGAGAAAGTAAATGCATTGAGGAAATATGTTTGGATTCATAATGATTATAGAATGGCAAAACATCCTAAAATTCAAGATACAAAATATTTTGATGAGATGGATGGTATTATTACTATTTCAGATAAATGTTCTGAAGTTTTGAAAGAAGAGTTTCCTCAGTTTGCAAAAAAAATAAGGGTTATAGAAAATATTACATCGTCTAAAAGTATATATGAAAAAGCAGATGAATTTGTACCGAATGAATATAAAGGAATAAACAATGTAATATTGTCTATCGGTAGACTTAGTTATCAAAAGGGATTTGATATGGCGTTAGAAGCTATAAAGATAATGAAGGATAAAGGGGTAGATGATTTTAGATGGTACATTATTGGTGATGGAGAATTAAAATCACAATTGGATTCAATTGTTGAGAAATTTGGGATAGAAGAGTATGTAAGGTTTCTAGGAACTAGAAATAATCCATATCCGTATATAAAGTGGTGTACAGTATTTGTTCAACCTTCTAGATTTGAAGGAAAATCTGTAGTTTTAGATGAAGCAAAGATACTTTGCAAACCAATAATATCAACAGACTATCAAACTGTATATGATCAAATATCTAATAATGATACTGGTATTATATGTCAAAGTTCACCAGAAGACATTGCAGATAACATTATAAATGTAATCGGCAATGTACAACTTCGTGACAAACTATCTAATAGTTTGAAAATGAAATCTTTTAGTAATGAGAATGAGATAATGAAATACATGGAAATATTAGAAGGTGATGGAAAATACATAAAAGCTTAATTTATAAAAATCAAAAGTATGACATGATTAATTATATTTTTGAAGTTAATCTGTGTTTGCTTAAGCTTTTAGTAATGTGGTGTCTTCCTATATATCAAAATCACTTAGTATTGCTTGCTATATATTGATTACTTTTTGAAGTGATAGTATAAACATTTTTATTGATAGTATAGTGCATGGTATATAGTTATGATTACTTGATTTTTGCTTATATCGGTTGGATTATTTGTTAGTATTACATTTGGAAATATTAAATAATTGGGAATAGTATATTTGTTTTGAGGAATTAAAAATGGAACCACAGATAAGTGTAATAATGCCAGTATATAATGCTGAAAATTATATTGCAGAGTCTATAAAATCAGTTATTAGGCAATCTTTTGAAAATTGGGAATTGATTATAATTAATGATGGATCTACGGATAATTCTGGAGCAATATGTAAAGATTTCGAAAAAAAAGATTCTAGAATTAACTATTACGAAATTCCTAATTCGGGTGTTTCAATAGCTCGCAATTATGGTATTAAAAATTGTTTAGGAAAGTATATAACATTTATAGATGCTGATGATCAAATCTTGGATAAGGCTCTTGAAACACTTAACTGGATTGCGATGAAAAGTGATGCTGATATTGTTCAATGCGGTAAACAGTTGGTCTATGATTATAATGAAATTCAAGGAGTTGTTCGCAGTAATGAATTCTATGAGTTAAATCAAGAGAATGCTTTAAGAAATTTTTTAATTGGAAAGTCAATTGATTTAAGTGCATGCACAAAACTATTCAAAAAAACAATAGTAGAGAATATAGAATTTGCTCCACATAGAAAAATGAATGAAGATAAATTCTTTATATTCCAGGCATTGTTGAATGTTGTAACAGTTGCTGTAAGTGATGAAAAAATGTATTGTTACCTTCAAAGAAAGGGTTCTGCAACTCATCATGAATTTTCTGATAGATGGTTTGATAATGATTATTTTGCAGAAAGTATATATAAAATAGTCAGCAGAGATATTCCACAATATGAGAAGGAGGCTAGATTTCAATTAATAATTTGTAAATATTTTTTAATTAGACATATGAGAAAGATGAATTCTATTGATATGTATGGTTCTGAATATAAATCATTGGTATTTGATATCAAAAAGATCAAGCTTTTAGACATAATTAATTATTTT
Source organism: Butyrivibrio sp. NATIVEDY162 (assembly GCF_045999815.1). GTDB lineage: Bacteria > Bacillota > Clostridia > Lachnospirales > Lachnospiraceae > Butyrivibrio. Next base: position 874,379 of record NZ_CP172573.1, on the reverse strand, counting down.
TCATATAAACAGGTGATTGGAGTACTATTAATCAAGTATTCAATGTTTATTTATAAACTATTAGTTAATGTAGGTATTATGTGATAGTTTGTTGAAAGGAGTTTAGGTGCAAAGATATATTTCTGTAAATGGCTGTATATATGCGGTTATATTGACTTGTTTGCTAGTTCCACCCTATTTGTCTGATTCAACCGTTATTGAGAACATAATGGTTATAGTAATGGGGGTGTTCTTGTTTAAAAACAGATATATTCCATCACGTATGGTTCTGCTTGTATGGGTATATTATATATATTTGGTAGCCAATTCTTTTTTGGCAGGTAACAAGGATATTCATTTGATTACATCTAGTATTAAAATTTTAGCTCTTTTAGCAGTAATAGATATGCAGATACAGAGCAATCAGCAAAAGGCAATTGAAATACTATATTATGTAGTAGGCTTTTTTTGTATGGTGGATGCTGCATCAATCATTTTTTTTCCAGACGGATTATATCAATTAACCACTAATTGGAATGAATGGAGTTATAGTATTTCTAATTATTGGATTTTTGGACATAAGAATAATCACGCTATTTGGTTTATTTTATTTGGTTATTTGACTTATTTACATTGTACTAATTTAAAAAAAGATAAAGCTAAGATAATTTGCTTTTTTTATGCTTTGATTTCTGTTCTTTCTATGGTGATAATTAAATCTAGTACAAGTTTGGTAGTAATAGTTATCGTGAATTTAGCTATTTATAAATTTGGATTTAGTAATAATGACATAAGGTTTGAGACAAAGATTTTGTTATATATATCATTCATTATAAATGTTTTGGTTATTTTTGGATTTACTGTATTTTTGCAACCGATTGTTGAGTTATTTTTTAATAAAGACTTGACATTTTCAGGAAGAACATTGGCATGGCAAAATGCTTTATTTTTTATAGCACAAAAGCCATTTTTTGGGTGGGGAATAATTCCTGAATCTAATATTCAAAGTCTTCTTGGAAGTATTGCATTTGTTAATGCCCATAATCAAATATTACAATCCTTGTTTCAAGGCGGGATAATTCTTTTGTTGATAATAATTGTTATCTTTATTTATATTGCTAATAGTATAGATAATGAGTTGGACTCAAACTACAAAATTGTAAAAAGTGCATGTTTAGGTGCATTATTGATAGAATTAGTATTTGAAGTACGTTTGGATTCTCAAACGACATGGATTCTGATATTGGTTATTAGTCAATTCTTTAGGAGTTCTCATGAAAGAATTATTAGTGACACTGATTTACAAAGAGGACTTTGAATATGCTAGAAGCTGAGATATTTGATAAAAAAGTTTCTGTTATTATGCCAGTCTATAATGTTGAAAAGTATTTGTTGGATTGCCTTAATTCAATTGAACAGCAGACATATAGTAATTTTGAATTGATAATAGTGGATGATGGATCTACTGATAGATCTGGAGATATATGTGATTCTTTCTGCAGAAAAAACGAATATGCTCGTGTTATTCATACAGATAACAAAGGTGTCAGTATAGCTAGAAATAGGGGGCTTGATTTAGCAAAAGGGGAGTATATAGTTTTTTTAGATTCTGATGATGTGTTAAGCAAATATTATTTAGAAGTGCTGGTTCGGTTGATGATAGAATCAGATGAACAGATGGGGTTGATAGGATATTCAAATAAAGGTTCTTCTGAGCTATCAAATAATAATAGTATATTAAATACAGTTTGTGTAAGTACTGACTATATTTTTGACAATATTATTAGAAATAATGAGATAGGAGGATATCTTTGGAACAAGATATTCAGTAAGAAAATTATTCATAATAATAATCTCCAATTTCTAGAAGGCGTTGTAATCTGGGAAGATGTATATTTTGTTTTACAGTATTTAAATAGTATATCTAATATATGTTGGTGCAAGTCTAAATTCTATTATTACAGAGTGAGAGAAACAAGTGCTGTAATGAATATGACACTTGAGAAGAAACGAAATAAGATTTGGATAGCAAAGAAAATATGTGAATATGAAAAAAAAGATTGTAAGCAGTTTCATATTGATGTTGAGAGAAGTTATTTGAGGACATATTTTGATTATTGTTGGACTGCATATAGGTCACGTAATCTTAGTATGGAGCAAAAAAAACTTTTTTTAAATGAATTGCATAATTATAATGGAAAGAGTTATTTTTCTTTTACTGAAAAAATAAAGATAGTACTGATGTGTTTAAATTGATTAGTTAGATATTTGAGGAATATGAAAATGAGGAAGACTGCTGGGATTATTACAATATGGGATCTGTGGAATTTAGGAAACAGGTTACAAAATTATGCGGTTACATATATAGCTAAAGAAAATGGTCTCTCTCCAGAAACCTTAGTCTTGTATGAATCTGGAAAAAAAGATAGATATGATTTAGTTAAGGCTTTAGTTTATAACATAATTTTTTTTATTTCAAAAGGTAAAAATATAAAAAGTATGGTATGGCTTCGAGCAAAGAAATTCAGAAAATTTTCAAATAGTAATATACCATTTAGATATGTTAAGTCTGATGAGCAGGATAATTACGACTATATATTGATAGGCAGTGATCAAATTTGGAATGCTGAAGTTATTGAACCAACTGATTTCATTTATGGGAATGGTTTGGAAGTGAAGAAAATTATCTGTATCGCCCCAAGCTTTGGCGTTACTGGTTTTAATTCAAATGTAGAAACAAAAATAGCAGAGTATCTAAAAAAAATAGATTATTTGAATGTGAGAGAATATGCAGGGGCTAAGCTGATAGAGCGGATTACTAAGAAAAAAGTGCCTGTATTTTTGGATCCTACACTCATTGTACCTGTTATGGAGTGGCAAAAAATTGAAAAGAAACCCCATAATATTGCAAATAGGAAATATATATTAAAGTATTTTTTGGGAGAAGAAGCAGCTGAATGCATTCATGATACCGAAAGATTATGTATTCATTATGGATATGAGGTAATTAGTTTACTTGATAAGAATAATCCTAATGCATTTATTGTAGGACCTTCAGAATTTCTATATTTGATTCATAATGCTGAAATGATTTTAACTGATTCGTTTCATGCTTGTGTGTTTTCTATTCATTATAAAAAACCATTTTGGGTATATAGCAGAACCGGTGAGCATATGAATTCTAGAATGAATACATTATTTGAAAAGTTACAGATAGATAATAGATTTGAGCATGATATGTCTAAGCCATTTGATATAGACTATCATGACATAGATAGTAAACTTGCTGATGAACGTAAGCGATTTAATGAATTTTTTGAAAAGGCCATTAGTGGAAAATAATAGTTTTTTATCGAGCAATTATTTTAATGTCGATAGGCATATTAGGGAAGTGCTACAAAAATTATTTGCTATTGTGAATAATTTATAGATTGAAAAAATTTAAGGAAATTAAGACATTGAAAATTGAGAGAACCAAGAATGCAACAAGAAATATAATAGTTGGGATGATGTTGAAGGTTTATCAAATATTCATTCCATTTGTTATGAGAACGATAATGATTTATTTCATGGGAGTTCAGTATTTAGGATTAAATGGATTATTTTCTTCAGTATTACAAGTACTGAATTTAGCAGAACTGGGCGTCGGATCAGCGATGGTGTTTAGTATGTATAAGCCAATAGCAGAGGATGACACAATTAGAATTTGTGCGCTTATGAAATTATATAAACTTTATTATAGAGCGATTGGTATAGTAATTGGTATATTAGGGCTAGTTTTACTTCCATTTATTCCGATATTGATTAAAGGTGATATTCCTACTGGAATAAATATTTATTTATTATATTTGATAAATTTGGCAGCTACAGTTTTTTCATATTGGTTATTTGCTTATAAGAATAGTCTTCTTCAGGCACATCAAAGAATGGATGTAACAAGCAAGATAATGCTTGTAACAAATACAATACAATATGCAGTTCAAATAATAATAATAATATTTACAAAAAATTACTATTATTATGTATTGGCTATTCTCGGCACACAAATAATAAATAATATAGTTACGGCCATAATTGTTGATAAGATGTATCCAGGATATATGGCACAAGGATTACTAGATAAGAAAGAAGTTCAACAAATTAATCAGAGAATTAAAGATTTGTTTACTTCAAAGATAGGCTTTGTGGTTGTTGATTCTGCAGATACGATTGTTATTTCAGGATTTCTTGGATTGACTGTTTTAGCACTTTATCAGAATTATTTCTACATTGTTAGTTCTGTGATGGGATTTATTGCTGTCATTTTTACATCTTGTACAGCTGGAATAGGAAATAGCATCATAATTGATTCTGCGGAGAAGAATTTTAATGATTTAAAGAAACTAACATTACTTATTTCTTGGATATGTGGTGTATGCTTTTGCTGCTTTCTAAACTTATTTCAACCCTTTATGGAGTTATGGGTGGGCAAAGATTTGATGCTTGGTCTGGGAGCAGTAGTATGCTTTTGCGTTTATTTTTTTATCCAAGAAATAAATAAAGTATTAAATCTATACAAAGATGCATCTGGGATTTGGCATGAGGATAGATATAGACCATTGGTCGTTGCAATTACAAATCTTAGTCTTAATATTTTCTTGGTGAACTTTTGGGGGATTTATGGAATATTACTATCTACTGTTTTGGCGACTGTTTGTGTAGGTATGCCATGGATTTTAAAGAATCTATTTACAACAGTATTTGCAAAAGATTATTTAAAAAGCTATATCTGTAATTTGCTTCGGTATATGTTGGGGACAATGATTGCAGGAATGGTTACATTTTTTATGTGTAATATTTTTGATATATCAAATTTGTGGATGTCTTTATTTATTCGAGGAGCGATAAGTTCTATAGTGCCAAACGTGATTTTTTTATTTTTGTATGGTCGCACGCAGGAATTCAATGATAGTATCTCATTGGTAAATAAGATAACAAAAGGCAAATTATTAAAATTTCGTTTTATTAGGGAAAGATGTAGTGCTTAAGTACTATCAACAGATCAAGTAGTGCAATGGAGTTATTTATTACGTGATGTAATACCAATTCATTACATTTTGCTCTTGTTTTGAGTAATACAAAATTATCAAAATTTGATAATTTTGTATTTTCAAACTAGACATAATAGGAAGGTATAGAGATATTGATTGATGTTAGAAAAAAATCAGATTGTTGTGGTTGCGGAGTTTGTGTAGATTCATGCCCTATAAGATGTATTAGCATGCAAAATGATGCTGAGGGTTTTTGTTATCCGAAAGTAGATAAAAGTAAGTGTATTAACTGTAATTTATGCACGAATAGATGCCCGATAATTAATTCAACTGAAAAAAAAGATAATTATATTAGTGGATTTGTTGCGCGAAGTTACGATGCCACAAGAAATGAAAGTTCATCGGGTGGGATTTTTTATTTAATTGCAAAGTATGTGATAATACAGCGTGGAATAGTTGTAGGTGCAGCATTTGATAGTGAGTGGAATGTACATCATATTTGTATTGATAGGTTAGACAGAATCAATGATCTATTGGGAAGCAAATATGTACAAAGCAGTACGTGTGGAGTGTTTCAACAAATTAAATCTAGATTGGACGATGATAGACTGGTATTATTTTCTGGAACAGGATGTCAGATAGCTGCCCTTAAATCTTTTTTGTGTCATGATTACTCTAATTTGCTGACGGTAGATATCTTGTGTCATGGAGTCCCTTCACCAAAAGTTTGGAGGATATATTTGAATTCAGTGAAAAATGAGTTTAGCTCAGATATTCAGAAAGTTACATTTAGAGATAAGAGAGATGGTTGGCATAATTATTCTAATACGATAAGGCTTTCATCAGGACAGATTGTGACTTCTGTTTTTACATCAAACTTATATATGAATATGTTTTTAAGTAATTTTAGTTTACGTCCTTCGTGTTATAACTGTAGGTTCAAGGGATTAGAGAGAACTTCAGATTTGACGATAGGAGATGCATGGGGGATTGAAAAAGTAATGCCAGACTTTGATGATGATAAAGGAACTTCCCTAGTTATAGTTCATAGTAGCAAAGGTGAGAAAATTTTAAAATGGATATCTAATTCAGTTGAAATGCGTGAAGTGGATATTGACTCAATTCTGCCTCGGACTGCTGATTCTAGGATGAGCGTTCATGTTCCGGAGACAAGAGCTATATTTATGTACTATTTAAAACATGGCAAATCAATAACTAAGCTTATAGAATGTATGAATTTAGAAAATAATATTAGGGTTAGAATAAAAAATAGATTTTTACGTATATTTTTACGGAATAGTATATAGTACAATTCTTGGATAGTAGATATATTTTCAATGTGTGTTAGATTTTCTAGACACTATGTAATAACTACTCAATAAAGAGTATAGTTAAGCGCTAGTCATATTACTCGTGGGTTTTTATCATTTTGCACAAAAAAGCTTATATAAACTTTATTTTATTTTTATTTGTAGTTTATAAAAAATTTATATATACTATAACTCGATGAAGTATTCATGTGTGATTGAATAATTTATCGAGTATTTTTAGGCTCTTCTTCACGTGGAGCGTTAATAAATTATTTGAGGAATTTATGGTTGTTGATTTTCATTCACACATATTGCCTGCTATAGATGATGGCAGCAAAAATATGTATATGACAAAAGAGATGATTTGTGCAGGGGTGGCTCAAGGGGTCAATAGGATTGCATTTACTCCGCATTTTTATGCAAACCAGGATAACCCATCACAGTTCCTCAAAAGAAGACAAGAAGCACTTGATAGTGTCATAAGTGCCTTGATAAAAGATTTTGAGACTTTTGGTTTATCTGATCTTGAATTCAAGCAGGGAGCAGAAATATATTTTTTTTCTGGAATTGCCAATTCGAGGCATCTTGCTGATCTGTGTCTGGAAAAAACAAATATTATTCTTCTGGAGATGCCCTTTAGACAATGGACAAAGGATGTATATAGAGATGTTAAGGATATTATTGAGAAGCAGCAACTGACAGTGATGCTTGCACATATTGAAAGATTCAGGAAATATCAAAAAGACATTTCTATATGGAATGAGATTTTGCAGCTTCCGGTTATTCCACAGATGAATGCGGAGTGCTTCCTGTCTTGGAGATTGCGACGATTTGCATTCAAATTTATTATGGAAGGGCACTCGATAATTTTGGGGACAGATGCCCATAATGTAACAGATAGACCTGTGAATATGTCATTGGGACGCGAGGTCCTTAGGAAGAAATTTGGCGAGGAATTACTTAAGGATATCGATATACGTTCAGATAAGCTATGGAGGAATGATGAACCTTAGAAATGTAAAGATAATAATTATTCTATTTGCCATAGCTATTTTTCTTGGTTTGTTTTTTGTAGGAATAAGTTCCTTTGAAAAATATTTTGAAATGCATAACGTAGCTAATAAAGAGGATAGTGAAGAAGATGAAGACGAAGAGGAATATGAAGATATAGTTTTATCAGATGGCGAACTACTTATAAATGGCAGAGTTTGTACATATGACGCAGCTGTAAGAAATTATTTAATTATTGGCACGGATGTATCCGGAACTTATAAGGATAAAGATTCTGCAGATTATCGGGGGAATATGGCGGACGTACTTCTTCTCGTAGTCCTTAACAGATCAGATAATAACTATGCTGTCCTTGAGATAGACCGTAATACGGTTATGAATGTACCCATGATGAATGCAGATGGAAGCGTTAATGCCAGGTCCGATATGCAGATATGTACTGCTCACTGGTATGGTGGGAATCCTCGGATGTCCAGTGAGAATACTGTGAATGCTGTTTCTGAGCTTTTGGGCGGCGTTCCAATAGATGGATATTATGAGCTTAATATGGATTCCATAGAACAGCTAAATAGTGCAATAGGTGGAGTAACAGTCACTGTAGAAGGCGATTTTAGCCAGGTGGATCCGACTCTCATTGATGGAGAAGAGATAACTCTTAATGATGAGCAGGCTTATAACTATATTCACGCCAGGATGGAGGTTGGAGATGGATCTAACGAAGGCAGAATGGCAAGGCAGGAAGCTTATATTAAGGCATTCCTAAATAGGCTAATGGAGAGGACTAAGGAAAATTCGAAGTTCCCAAATGAAATATATCAAAATATGAAATCAGTTGCTCAGACGAACATGACCGGCAATGATTTTTCAAGAGTTCTTAACAGAGTTAACAGAGGAGAGAATCTGGGAACATTTATGTTTGAAGGCGAGTATAAATCAGGGAAATTACTTGAGGATGGGTTAGACCATCAGGAGTTTTATATAGATGATAATTCTTTTTATCAGGTGATGGATAAGCTGTACCGGCTTACGCCTGTGGAGGAGTAGTTACAGTAGTTGTTTTAGAGGAGTTAAAAATGGAAAAGAAACACTTGGAACAAAAACAATTGATAGGATTGCAAATTGAGAATAGTCAGGATGAATTACAGATTGATCTGTTTGAACTTCTTAATTATTTCAGAAGTAAGCTGATTATAATCATCGCTGCATTTATACTTGGATCTGTGATAGCAGGCTCTTACACTTATTTTCTTGTGGAGCCCTTATATAAAGCTACATCCAAAATATATGTGGTTTCTGCTTCAACGGATACCATGGTAAACCTTACTGATCTTAATTTGGGAACAGGATTATCAGCTGATTATGAGCAGGTTATTTCCATAAGACCTATTTTCAATCAGGTAATTAAGGATCTTGATCTTGACTATTCATATGAGCAGTTACGTGGAATGGTAAGTATTTCAGTCATCAAGAACACAAGAATTATGACTATAAGTGTGACGAGTACTGATCCTGATGAGGCAGAGCAGATTGCAAATGATATTGCAAAGCAGGCTGAGATACAGATTCCCAAGCTTATGGATACGCCAAAACCTCATATAATCGAACCTGCGATTGTACCTTTGTATAAGAGCTCACCGAGTTTCTCTAAGAATATTATGATAGGTGCGCTTGCAGCTACAGCAGTTGTGCTTGCTATTTTCACAGTTATCTTTGTTCTTCAGGATACTGTTAATTCTGCAGATGACATCGAAAGAATGTTTGGTATTTTGCCACTTGCGGTTATTCCTGAAGGAGATATAGGTAATCTGGCAGAAGGAAAAGAATCTTCAGGAAATAAGATTAAGAGTATTAAAAAAGGCAAAAGAAATAAGGAGGCTAAGTGCTCATGAATAAGCTTATATTGAATAATAGTACGGTATTGCCCTATGCATTGGAAGAGTCACTTAACTCTCTTCGTACCAATATTGGTTTCCTCGGAAAAGATGTAAAGAAGATAATGATAATATCGTCAACCCCTAATGAAGGAAAGAGCTTTATTGCAGTGCAGCTTATGAGACAGCTGGCTCAGACAGGAACCAGGACTGCTCTCATTGATGCAGATATGCGAAAATCAACTATGGCCGTTAAGTATGGCATGGAGCTTGAAAACGGAGGAAAGATACAGGGCACCAGCTCTGTACTTTCAGGAGACTGTGAATTTAGAGATGCTTTTTACCCTACATCAATAGATAACGGCTTTGTTCTTCCTAATGTTGATAATGTTGTTAATCCCTCCAGGCTTTTAGAAAGCCAGCGATTCGAGGATTTATTAAACTATGCAGGAGATAACTTCAGATATACATTGATTGATTCTTCACCCCTTGATCTCGTATCGGATGGTGAGAGAATAGGCTCTTTGTGTGATGGTGCTATTCTCGTAGTCAGAAGCGGTGCTACATCCAAATCAATGGTAAGACATTCAGCTATGCAGCTCGAGAGAGCAGGTTGTCCACTCCTTGGAATAGTGCTTAATAGAGTAGGTAATAGCAAAGGAAAGTATTACTACAAAAAACGTGCCGGATATTATACCAGCAACATCTAATTGTACATCGATGGATATTATGTTTTTTGGAGTTACTTATGGTCAACAGACTATAATTGCTCATACATATTAGAACCAGCGTGCATGCGCCGGCGAAGAAAGGAGGAGACAATGCATAGTGTTATGAAAAAAGTTCTTGGATCAGTTCTTGCGGCAGCTCTTATTGTTTCGACACCTGTACATGCAGCAGTAGGATCACCTACAACAGGTAATCAGACAATAACAGCACCAGACCAGACGGCAGACAGGGTTGATGTTATTCCATACACATCTATTGTTGATACCAATGAAGATGGAACAGCAGCTTTTTCTTCTATAGAAAAGACTACTGAGAAATCTGTCAAGGTCCCAAGCAAGGTTACTGTAAATGGTGTTGAGTACACTGTTGTTGAGATCAAGGCTAAGGCATTTACCAATGCTACTAAGGCCACTAAGATAACTATTCCTGACTCAGTGAAAGTTATTGATAAAAAGGCATTTAGTAAGGCAGCTAAGCTTAAGACTATCAAATTCAACAATACCAAGAACATCAAAGTGAAGAAGGGTGCGTTTAAGGGTCTTGATACTACTAAGATGACTATCAAGGTTACTAAGAAGATGTCTAAAAAGCAGTTTAAGAAATTCAAAAAGACACTTGAAAAGGCCGGCTTCAAAGGAAAAATCAAGAAACTTAGTTAATTTCTTGAGGGAGTGTTAATTAACATTTCAGAATCCGTGATCACGGATTCTGGTAATCTGTGATCGCGGGTTGCACAAAAAAGTGGGGTTGCGTTATGAATCGATCGAATGTCACCGCATCTTTTGATGTGGTTCATCCAATTTTGGATATAATTGTCCAGATGTTTGCGCTGCTTACTACCGGTCGGTTGATGGGACATTTGGTACAGCAGAATGAATGGAAAAGTATTTTAACTATGTTTTTTGTCTTTGTGATGATATTTGTAATATCAAACAGAGCAGCTAATATTTACAATAATACATTATTTTTCTATAAGGATAGAATAATCAGAAGACAGAGTATGTCATTTATGGTGGCTGCTTTTTGCTGCGGCCTGGTATATTTATATTGCCTTGACAGGTCTGTAAGTGGCAAATTTCTGATGTTTTTCATGGTAAATTCTTACATATTATTACTACTTGAAATAGTGATCTTCCGTAACATGATCGACAGGATCATTAATAGGAAACATGTGCCCAGGTGTGTGTATATCGGAAGTAAGGATTCTTATAATAAATTCAGATACTTCCTTAATAAGACACCGCTTATGGTCAACGAGATAGGCTATATAAGTTTTGATGATGATAATGATTCATTGGAATATATAGGAAGCGTGTCACATCTTCCTGAACTTATTAGAAAGTACAACATAGACCATGTATATCTTTTGCAAAAGCGAGAGATGGATATTAAGCGTATCCAACAGATAATTGATACCTGTATTCAGATGGGAATCACATGCAGAGTTGTGGTTGATATATACAGAAGGAGAAAGGCATTTTCCTATAACAGCAGTATAGGTACATATCCTATCATGACTTATCATACAGTAAGTATGAATACTCAGGAGGCTGCGCTTAAGAGGATATTTGACATATTTTTTGCGATAGTTGGAATAGTGCTTACATCACCATTGATGATTATTACAGCTATTGCGATTAAGCTGGATTCTCCCGGGCCTGCGATTTTTAAACAGGTAAGAGTGGGCAAAAATGGCAGACATTTCAAAATCTGGAAATTCAGAAGCATGTATGTGGATGCTGAAGAACGTAAGGCAGAGCTAGAGGAGCTTAATGAAGTAAAAGATGGAATGATGTTCAAAATCAAGGATGACCCCAGAATAACAAGAGTGGGTAAGTTCATCCGCAGAACGAGCATTGACGAGCTTCCTCAGTTTTTCAATGTGCTTTCCGGATCTATGAGTTTCGTTGGTACCAGACCACCAACGATTGATGAAGTTGAGAAATATACCAATGATCAGTGGAGAAGAATCAGCATAAAACCCGGAATTACGGGTATGTGGCAGACAAATGGCAGAAGTACTGTCACTGATTTTTCAGAGGTTGTTGGAATGGATGTAGATTATATAGATAACTGGACACCGTTAATGGATATAAAGATTATGTTCAAAACGGTGCTTGAGATATTAAAGCTTAAAGGTTCGTATTGATTTAGGAGCAAAGATGAAAATTGCAATGATTGGTCACAAGCGTATACCTTCCAGAGAAGGGGGGATAGAGATAGTTGTACAGGAGCTGGCCACGCGTCTTGTGAAAATGGGTCATTCGGTTACGGTTTATAACCGCATGGGTAGGCATGTATCAGACAAAAATGCGGATAAAGAATCACATAGATTAAGATCATACAGGGGAATACGCATTGTTCATATTCCAACTCCCAGCATGAAGGCGCTAAATGCTTTTGCATATTCATTTTTGGCGACGATCGGAGCACTTTTGGGTAATTATGATGTCATACATTATCATGCAGAGGGACCTGCAGCTATGCTCATAATACCTCATATGTTTGGCATCAGAACTGTAGCTACAATCCACGGTCTTGACTGGCAGAGAGCCAAGTGGGGCGGCTTTGCTACCAAGTACCTTAAGTTCGGTGAGAAAATAGCAGCCCGCTACGCTGATGAGGTTATAGTTTTGTCTCGTAATGTACAGCAGTATTTTCTTGATAACTATAACAGGCAGACTATTTATATCCCTAATGGTGTTAATAAGACGGAGTTTAAAGAACCTGATAAGATAGCTGAGAAATTCAATCTGGAAAAAGAAAAGTACCTTCTCTATCTTGGGAGAATTGTACCTGAGAAGGGAATCATTTATCTTCTCAAGGCATTTGCCAAGATTGATACCGACATGAAACTGGTTATAGCAGGTGGTGGAAGCCATTCTGATGAATATGTAAATGAAGTAAAGCAGATAGCGGCAAAGGACAAGCGTGTTGTAATGACCGGTTTTGTCCAGGGAGATATGCTAACTGAACTGTTCAGTAACTGCTATATGTATGTACTTCCTAGTGATATCGAAGGCATGCCCATAAGCCTCCTTGAGGCTATGAGCTTTGGCAGAAAATGCCTTGCCAGTGATATTCCTGAGAATGCAGAAGCCTGCTGTGAATATGCCAAATACTTTAAGAAATCTGATGTGAATGATCTGGCAGAAAAAATTAAAGAGAGCATAGAGCATCCGGAGACCTTCCATTCTTTCGATGAAATTATGGATTATTGCTATAAAAGATTCGACTGGAATAAGGTTACAGGTGCAAGTGCCAGACTTTATATAGATACGATTCTAAACGTTGAGAGAATAAATAATATTTAAAAAATGTATGGATAAAATCCTCAAAAGTCTGTTATTAACGGGCTTTGGGGATTTTTTATTTGTAATATCATAAATTATCAAATGATACAAAAATAGTGCTGAACTGTATTCCATTTTTTAGATATATGCCTATACAATAATCACAAAAAATAGTGTAAAATTTCAAAGACTGTGTATACTTTATGAAAAAAAGATTTAATGTGCATTTTTGTAGGTGGGAGTGACAGATGGAGCAAAGAAATCATATGCTAAACCTGTTAAAAGGGATTGGATGTGTGGGTGTAGTATTTATCCATGTACCTTTTCCGGGTATGATAGGGACTGCAATGGCTAAGCTAGCGCAATTTACAGTACCTATATTTGCCATGATTGCCGGATATTACGCATTGAACTGCGATGAGGCCAAGATAAAAAAAAGACTATTTAGGATGTGTCATATTTTTTTAGTGGCATTGGTGTGGTGGCTTTTATATGCAGTTTTAATGCACTTTTATAATGGTGATTTTATTCAATGGGTAAAAAAAGAGTTAAGCATTGTAACGATTGTCAAATTTTTTGTTTTTATAAATCTGGATTTTGCAATACCACTCTGGTACCTGATAGGAATGATCGAGACATATATTGTTTGGTTTATGGCGGTTAAGTTCAAAAAGGAGAAGGATTTTGTCCACTTAATGCCTTTGTTGTTTCTGCTTCAATTTGTCTTGACTACATATTGCGAGACCAAGGGTCTGCCATGGTCATTTAAGATAAATTTTATTACAAGAATTCTTGCGTGGTTTTTATTGGGCTATAAAATTCATGATAATGAAGATAATATAATTGGTAAGGTAAATGGAATAAAGTTAGTTTGGGGTGTATTACTTGGGGAATTCATAGCATTTTTTCATGTTATATTCAAAAGTCGACTTGATTTTTCATGTGTTGGAATATTCTTAGTATCAGCATCTCTATTTATTGCAGCAATTAAGTATAAAGATATATCAGTTTCTAAAACCATAGAGTATCTGGGCGACAAACTATCTTTAAATGTATATATTTTTCATTCTATTATCGCGTGGATTTTTGTAGTTGTAGCTGAATGTTTATTGCCTATTGATACAGCAAATGGATTATTCCCTTGGATTAATCCGGTTTTGACTGCTGTAGCGACTATCTTCTTGGCTCAAATAATAGAAGCAAAGAAAAATTGAAATTATTAGAGGGAAATACTGTAATGCGTATTGCATTTTTAAATTTATGCCATACAGATCCGGTATTGGTAGCTAGATGTGCCAGAAGGTTATGTGCTGATCCGGATTTTGATATGTATATACACGTTGATGCAAAACAGGATATAGAGCCATTTAAGAAACATCTAAATGGAATAGACAGGGTTTACTTTACTCCTAACAGGCACAAAGTGTATTGGGGCGGATATAATGCGATTCATGCATGCTATGAATTGCTTAGAACTGCACTTAACAGTGATAGAAATTATGATTACTTTGTTATGATGCAGAATCTTGATTATCCCATTAAAAGCAATTCTTATATTAAGGAATTCTTTGAGGCAAACAATGGGAAGGAATTCATTAGAGGATGCCCGATTGGTGGGACTAAGGATTGGGAGTTTTCCAGGAAATATAAGCTTTACTATATGAAGGATAATCCTTATGGTAAAGCATCTAATAAGAATCCGCATAAGCTTCTGATAACGGCTGTTTCTACGCTGCTTAGTCTTACAACCATTGGCTTTAACGGAATAATAAAAGAAAAAGATGGTGATTATAAAATTTATTATGGCTGCGCACAGTGGGCAGTAACCAGACAGTGTGCAGAATATCTTGACAATTTTGAAGGGACGCATCCTAAATTCAACAGGAAGATGAAGATAATGCAGTTTCCTGATGAGGAGTACTTTCATACTGTCGTACATAATTCTGAGTTTAAGACTCATTGTATAAAGTACGATGAGCCGGAACAGAGATGGCTTGTAAATTGGAGGAACCTGACTTACTTTGAATTTCCAAGGGAAGTAACAGTGCTTACAAAGGCAGATTATGAGAGGATAAAAGACCGGCCTGATCTGTTCTGCAGGAAAGTAAGAAGTGAAGTTTCAGGGGAATTGCTGGAGTTGTTGGATAATGAGGGGGAAAATGAACGAGAAAGGCAAGCAGACATTACGTAAACTAAAACATATAGGAATGGTAGTGGTAGCTGGCGTTATTCCACTTTCAATCTGGAGAAAACTATATAGAAAACAAGGAAATTTGTCTATTACAAAACTCTTATGTATAAAGGGTATGCAGATACTTGCAAAGAAAGAGATTTCTCATCTGGTTGATGGAAACAAATATATGGTTTTTGATGAAGATATATATACATATAAGGTTTTTAATATGTGTTATATGTCTAATATTTTAGGGAAAGCTCTTCTTGCTACTACTTTGGGGGCGGTTCCTGTTTTTAGAATAGTTGATGCTGACGGAGATAACTATTTTCTGCAATTTTTTGATGAGATTATTGCTAAAGGACAGGAAGTTTATTCAGATAAGATATATGCTTATTCAAAAAAAGCTGCACCCGGGATTCGTTGGGATATGAGTTCAACTGAGAGAATAGCTTATCAGAAACTATACGAAAAATATTTTGTCTTAAAAAGCCAGGTTAAGGCAGAATACGATGCTGAACTTGAGAAGATGCAAAGAATTATAGGCTCTGATGATTCGGTGGGTATTGTATTAAGAGGAACGGACTATGTTCTAACCAAGCCCAAGGGACATCCGATTCAGCCGGATATAGAAGAAATTGTAGATATTCTGGAAAAGGAATTTCCGGAAGCATATTATTATGTTGCTACGGATGAAGAGCGCTTGTTAAATTTACTGAAGGATAAATTTGGGGATAGAGTTATCACCAGTGACAGCGTTTATTTTGATGGCATTTATGAAAAAGATGATAAGAGGATATCATATATTTCTTTTGACAGAGAAAATGATAAGTATCTTCGCGGTTTTGAGTATTTTAGAAAACTTTATGTGATGTCAAAGCTGAATAATGTAGTGTTTGGTATGAGCGGAGCATCAAGGATGGTATTGATAATGCGTTCTCCTGGTTTTGATAAGGAGAGAATTATTTATCATGGCTTGTATTAGTTCTGCTGGTGGAGTATTTAAATGAAAAAAGTTGCAATTCTCACAATTACAAATAGTGGAATGAACTTTGGAAACAGACTTCAGAATTATGCCTTACAAGAGGCTATAAAAAAGTGTGGAGCTGAAGTAAAAACTATCAGATCTGCTAAATCTGTGAGAGGTTCGTTGTTTTTATCAACAATAAGGCGAATGATAAAAACAGTTGTCAGAAATAGTAAGCGAAGAAGAATATATTCTAAGTTTGAGAATTCTTATATAGATTACGACAGTAAGATTAGATATGAAAATATAAACGAAGAGGATTTTGCGGATAAATATGATTGCTTTATTGCAGGCAGTGATCAGGTCTGGAATCCATATTTCCACTTTAATTCTGATTTTGAGTTTGCTACGTTTGCACCAAAGGAAAAGCGCTTTTCATATGCGGCAAGTATCGGTGTAAGCAATATTGACGAGGCTCATTTAGATAGGTTCACTTCCAATCTGAAAGGAATGCGGGAAATATCCGTAAGGGAAGAAGATAGCGTAGAGCTTGTAAAGAAACTTACAGGGATAACTCCTCAAAGGCATATTGATCCAACTATGCTTCTTGAGCCGGAGGATTATTATCTGCTTGAGGAAAAACCGGAATATGAGATGCCTGACAAATATCTGTTCATGTATTATCTCGGTAATATACCGGATGAATACTATAAGAAAGTGCAGGAAATAGCTGATAAAAAGGGTCTTAAGATTATTAAGTTTACTGAAACACCTGGAGAACCTTTCTATAATATAGGACCACAGCACTTTATATATTTAATTCATCATGCTGATTATATATGCACGGATTCGTTCCATGGAACGGTCTTTTCGTTATTATTTGAAAAGCAATTTGTGATTTTTACCAGACAGGATAAGGATGTGTCAATGAATAGCAGAATTGAAACGTTGGTAGATTTGTTTGGGATACATAATAGGCTGGCTTGTTATAATTCATCAGATTTATTCAATGATATTGATTATGTAACTATCAGGAATATTGTTCAAATAAATAGAAATGAGGCATATGAGTATTTGAGAAGCATAATTGTGGGGGAAAGATAATTTGGACAAAATTAGTATTATTGTACCTGTATATAACGTAGAAAAATATTTGAAGAGATGTGTAGAAAGTCTTATAAATCAGACATTTACAAATCTGGAGATTCTACTAATAGATGATGGTTCAAAGGATTCCAGTGGCAGATTGTGTGATGAGTTGGCTTTATTGGACGATAGGATAAAAGTATTTCATAAAGAAAATGGTGGCTTATCTGATGCAAGAAATTATGGAATAGAACGAGCTCAGGGAGATTTTTTATGTTTTGTCGATTCTGATGATTATATTGCCTCTGAGTATTGCTCATTGATGCACAAAATTGCACTTGATGAAAATGCTGATATAGTGATGTGTGGCGTAAAACGCTTTAGTGGAGATATATACGTAGGAAGCGATCTCGGTACCAATGAATATAAGATGATAAAATCCAGTGATGCACTGCGAGAAATGTATTCTGATGAAGGTGAAAAGTATACTATTGCTACAAATAAATTATACAGAAGAAGTGTAATTGGAACTATAAGATATCCTATAGGACGAATTAATGAGGATGAGTATACTACTTATAAATTCTTTTTAAATGTAGATCAAGTAGTGATTTTAGAAAAAAAACTATACTTCTATTTCTATAATAATAATAGTATTACCACAAATGAAAAATACTATAAAAATTTAGATATTTATGATGCTTTCGAAGAGAGGATACGGCTATTTGAAGAACATGGAAACCTTGATGAACAAATTGTACTAACGTATAAGGCATATATGGACAGGATTATTTTTAGATATAACAGGATAAGTAATGATGATAACGCCCGAAAAAAATTGATAAAACTATATAGAAATAAATATGAAAAAGTCAATAAGAAAATAAAGAAAATAGGATATACTATTTACTATTATTCACCTAGTATTTATTATTTGTTACTAAATATAAAGAAGAGAATGGAGGCTAAAAAGCAATAATTTGCTGATGAATTATGAGTGTTCCGAAGATTATACATTACTGCTGGTTTTCTGATTTAAATAAAAAAAATAAAGGCTTTCCTAAAGATGTAAATTATTGTATCGAAACTTGGAAGAATATATTGAAAGATTATAGAATTATAGAGTGGAATCAGTCTAATTTTGACATTAGTAAGAGTCCATTATATGTTCAAGAAGCATACAACAGTGGGAAATACGCTTTCGTAAGTGATTATGTAAGAGTATGGGCTTTATTTAATTATGGTGGTATTTATCTAGATACTGACGTCGAGGTATATAAAGACTTCGATGAATTTTTAAATAGTAAAGGCTTTTTTGGATTTGAAACAACAAAGCACATTGGTACTTGCATATTAGCATCAGAAAGTCACAATAGTTTGTTTTATGAAATATTACAAGAATACGGAAATAAAAGATTTATCAAGGAAAATGGTGAATATGATGAAACACCTAATCCGTCTTTATTAACTAATAAGCTATTAGAGAAAGGGCTAGCGCTTAATAATCAATATCAAAAAGTAGATGATTTTGATATATATCCAATGGATTATTTTTGTCCTTTTAATCCATATCGAGAATCTGGTAGTTGCTTTTCTAAAAGGACAGTGATTAATCATCATTTTTCGGGATCATGGAAAACACCTTCTGAATTACGGATAGGTCAAATAAGAAGATTTTGCAAGAAGCGATTTGGAGATAGGATAGGATGGGGGATTGCTAGGATAATATGTATCCCGTTTTATTTTAGGTCAAGAATTGACAATTATGGATGTAAAAGCACCCTGAAGTATTATTTAAGGAAAATAAATAAGAGGAAAAGAAATTAAAATATGCTATTTTCAATTATAGTTCCTGTATATAATGCTGAAAAGACAATTGCTAAATGTGTTGATAGTCTTTTGAGGCAGAAGGTTGATACTCAAATAATATTAGTAGAAAATGGTTCATCAGATAAATCGCTCGAATTATGTAAAGCATTAAATGAGCAATATAGTAATGTGGAACTGTATATTAGTGAGGAATCTGGTATATCTTTAGCAAGGAATATAGGATTATCACATGCAAATGGGGATGTCATTGGCTTTTGCGATGCTGACGATTACTATGATAAAGATGCCTTAGCTAAGGTAAAAGAAATATTTGATAAAAATGATATTGATATTGTATTTTCAGCATTTACTAGAGTATATAGAGATAGTTGCGAATTACAGGCAGTAAAGAAAGAAAGGATAATTAGTGTACATAAAGCTATAGAATATATTACTTGTTATCCTTGTATTATGGGGAGCGTATGGAATAAGTTCTATAAAAAAGAACTTATTGGAAATATTAGATTTGATAATGAATTGACTCATTTAGAGGATGGCTATTTTAATATCAGGTTGTTATCAGAGCACAGAGATTCCAAAGTATATGTAACAAAATGCTGCACATATTATTATATAGCCAATACTGAGAGCGTTACAGGGAATATAGAGAATTGCTATGATGTATGTGGCAATCTGAAATATAATGTATCGTTATACAAAATGCTGGATGATTTAGACTTATTTGAAAATGAAAAAAGATGCATAAAGGATAAAATATACAGATTGTCGGTAGAAAATATAAAAAAGATAAAACATCATCCTGATTGGTACAATAACAGCTATGACGAAATTAAAAAGAATTTTTTTGTATTTTTGTCTAGAGTAATAAGGTTTGATACCAAAAATAGAATAAAATTGGTTTTGAAAGGTTTAAGGATTTTGATAAAAGGAAAGAAAAATGAAAAAAATACTGCTTATTACCCTTCAAAGTGATAACATAGGGAACCGCCTTCAAAACTATGCACTTCAGGAAACACTTAAATCTATGGGATGTGAAGTGTGGACTCCTTATATGGAAGTGCCAGAATGGAATACAATAAAAAAACGCATCAAGAATTGTATGAGAGCAGTTCTGTATAAGGTGGGAAGACAAAATTATAAGAATGCTTATTTTAGATTGCGGAGAATTTGTAAATATGCATCATTCAATAGGAAATATATAGATCATTTATTTAAGCTTAGATATCAGGATGCCTTTAAAAAAAAATATGATGATTTTAAGTTTGCTGTTGTAGGAAGCGATCAAGTTTGGCATAAGTGGACTGATAATAAGAGTGAATTGGACTATTATTATCTGAAGTTTGTTCAAGAAGAGAAAAGAATATCATATGCACCAAGCTTTGGATTTGAAGATATCCCAATGGACGATAAGGCTATACATATTAATGGCTTACTTGGAATGAAAGCATTATCATGCCGAGAGCTGAGTGCTAGGGATATTATCAAAAGGTATACAGGAAGAGATGCTAAATTGGTTCTTGATCCAACACTACTAATAGATAAAGAAAGCTGGCTGAGATTAGAGAAGAAGTCTGGATTATATAAGAATAAGCCGTATATATTGATTTATTATTTGGGAACAAAAGATGATGAATATTTAAGGATAATAAATGAAGTAGCGGTTAATAATAATCTGGATATAATTGATGCTTTTGATGCAGGTAACTTAGAGTCTTTTTTGACTACACCGGATGAGTTTATATGGCTTGTTCACAATGCAGAGTATATATGCACTGATTCATTTCATGCTACTGTTTTTTCAATTATATTTGAAAAGAAGTTTTTGACATTTAAAAGAAAAGAAATCGGTATGGAAGAAATGTTCGGGAGGATAGAAACTTTACTTAGCTTTGTTGGACTTGAAGAAAGAATATATAGTGGAGATATTGCTCAATTATATAAAGAATATGTAAATAAAAGTATAAATGGTCTTCAGAAAGATTCATATAATTATTTGAAGAATGCCATAAGCTAACGTGATAAGCTTGGAGAAAAATAAATAAAACATGAAAATAGAACGAACAAAAAATGCTACAAGGAATATGATAGCTGGAATTATTCTCAAAATGCAGCAAATATTGATGCCATTCGTAATGCGGACAGCGATGATTTATTTCATGGGGGTCCAGTATTTAGGATTAAATTCTCTTTTCTCATCTGTTTTGCAGGTTTTAAATCTAGCTGAACTGGGAGTGGGAACAGCAATGGTTTTTAGTATGTATAAGCCAATAGCGGAGGATAATCACGATGAAATATGTGCATTAATGAAATTATATCGGTCTTATTATCGTATCATCGGCCTTGTTATAGCGTTGGTTGGTATTATATTGACACCTGTGATTCCCAGACTTATAAAGGGGGATATACCAAGTGATTTGAACATTTTTACATTATATTATATGAATTTAGGGGCAACTGTTCTGTCATATTGGCTATTTGCATATAAAAGTGCATTACTACAGGCTCATCAAAGGACGGACTTAGGGAGTAAGGTGGCAATTGTTACCAGTACGATACAATCTTTCCTTCAGTTTTTAACAATTTGGCTAATAAAAAACTATTATTGTTATTTAGCAATAGCAATACTTATTCAGGTTGTTAATAACATATGTGTTTCACTAATTGTGAATAAATATTATCCACAATATAAGGCAGTAGGGGATTTACCACAAGCAACTATATCATCAATAAATCATCGCGTTAAGGATTTATTTACTTCAAAAATCGGAGCAATAGTAGTCAATTCTGCGGATACAATAGTTGTGTCTGCTTTTTTGGGGTTGACGATGTTGGCAATTTATCAGAACTATTATTTTATTTTGACATCAGTAATTGGCTTTATATCGGTAGGCTTTAGTGCATGTACAGCGGGAATTGGGAATAGCCTAATAGTAGAATCAAAAGAGAAGAATTTTAATGACTTATCAAAATTTACATTTTTGATTTGTTGGATATCAGGTGTGTGTTCAACTTGTTTTTTAAATCTATATCAGCCCTTTATGAGATTATGGGTGGGAAATAAACTTATGCTAAACTACGCTGCAGTCGTTTGCTTTGTAATATATTTTTATATATATGAGATTAATTCTCTTTTGAATTTATATAAAGATGCTGGAGGTATATGGCATAAAGACAGGTTTCGGCCGTTAGTTACAGCTTTATCCAATTTGATAATGAATTTAATTATGGTTAACTTTTGGGGAATTTATGGGGTTCTATTGTCAACAGTAGTTTCTATGATCATTGTTGGAATGCCTTGGCTTTTTTACAATCTATTTAATACTATGTTTGAAAGAAGATATTTTAAAGGATATGTATTCGGATTGATTAGGTATACTTGTACATCATTTATAGTATGCGCTATTTCTGTTGGCATATGTAATTTAGTATTATTTGATGACGTCATCACACTGGGGATTAGATTTATAATTTGCGTTTTCGTTTCAAATGTTGCTTTTTTGATTGCTTATAGAAATACAACTGAATTATATGAATGTATAGAATTGATGTCAAAAATCACTCATGGAAAGATTAATTTTACAAAAATATACAAATATGTTAGGAAAACAGTGTGATGCGTATACTAAAGAAAGACTGCTGCGGTTGTGGCTCATGTGCTCAGATATGCCCGTCGCATTGCATTAAAATGCAAACTGATGATGAAGGGTTTCTTTACCCATATATAGATACTAATAACTGCAAGAAATGTAATCTATGTGAAAAAAGTTGCCCGATGTCACATATTGGGAACGATGATAGTCCACAAAAACCGATAAGCTTTGTGGCAAAAAATAATAGGTGTGAGAGATTACAAAGCTCGTCGGGTGGTGTTTTTGTACTGTTTGCTACAAAAATCATAAGCGAAGGAGGAATAGTCTATGGCGCTGCCTATGACGAGAATCTTTTGGTTCATCATATAGGTATTGATGATACAGAAAAGATATCTATGCTTATGGGGAGTAAATATCTTCAAAGTAGAACAGAAGACGTATTTGAAGATATACGGACAAAATTAGATTCAGGGAAGAAGGTACTTTATACAGGAACAGCTTGCCAAGTCAGCGGACTTAAAGCTTTTCTCAAACGTGACTACCCCAATCTATATACTATGGATGTACTGTGCCATGGAGTGCCATCTCCTGTTGTTTGGAAAAAATATTTACATAGCATAGGAAAGAAATATCAATCGGAAATTGTTAAAGCATTATTTAGGGATAAGAGTTCTGGGTGGCATAATTATTCTGTAACATTTTCTTTTGCTAATAATACCAATTTCACAGAACCATTTGGCAAAAATGTATATATGAGTATGTTTTTGCGTAATTTTATACTTCGACCATCCTGTTATGATTGTAAGTTTAAATCGTTAGACAGAGATTCAGATATTACAATTGGAGATGCATGGGGAATAGAAAAGATATTGCCTGAATTTGATGATGATAAAGGTGTATCCGTAATTATGCTAAGAACTGATAAGGGTGCCGCGTTATTTGATGGAATTTCTCAATATATAACATATGAAAATGTAGATATAGATAAGATTTTACCAAAAGATTCTGATGCTAGGAAATCTGTAGATATGCCCGATGGACGAGCACTGTTCTTTTTTCTTTTAAAAAGGGGGGGTTCGATTGAGAGTATGTACAATAGTATGAGTGATAGAAAGATATATAAAGTACTTAGAAAAATAATAAAAAATAGGAAATAGATGGAACTAAAATGGGAGGAAGTAGAACAAAAAATACCATAAAAAACATAAAATATAGTACTGTAAATAAGATAGTTACAATGTTTTTATCTTTGGCGGGAAGATATATTTTCCTTAAAATTTTGCCAATTGATTATCTCGGAATTAATGGTGTTTTTAGTGACATCTTTACAATGATGTCATTGGCAGATTTGGGATTAACTACAGCTATGGCATATAGCTTTTATAAGCCATTAGCTGAAAATGACGAAGATAAGCTGGTAGCACTTGTCACACTATATAGAAAATTATATAACACGATAGCTGCGGCTATTACGATTATAGGATTGGCTATTTTACCCTTTTTGGATTATGTGATAAATACAGATATTAACATTCCACATATCAGATTATATTATCTTATTTCACTATTTAATACTGTAGTTTCTTATCTCTTTGCATATAAACAATCGATTATTACTGCTGATCAAAAATTCTATATAATACAGAAATATTCTATGTGGATGGCAATTGGCAAGATTATTTTTCAGACCATTGTATTATGGCTTACACATAGTTACACTGCATATTTATGCGTTGGAATAGTGAATGCTGTTGCATATAATTTGTTAGTTAATCATCAGGCAAATAAATACTATCCGTATATTCTAAAGCGTAAAAAGCTTGATTATCAGGATAAAAAGAATATTTATTCGAACGTTGCATCAGTTTTCATATATAAGATTTCAGGTGTACTGATGGATGGTACTGATAATATGTTGATTTCAACTATTATCAATACTGCTACAGTTGGATTGTATACAAATTATTTAACTGTAATAAATAGACTGACGCAGCTAACAGGGGCTTTTTTTTGGTCTATAACCGCAAGCGTAGGAAATCTTCTGGCAGAAGATAATAAGAAGGAAATAGAAAGAGTATTCAATCAGATAATGATCCTTGGGGATTGGCTGGGTGGAATGGTTGTAGTTTGCCTGTACTGTCTGATGGAGGATTTTATAGCTTGTTTTTTTGGCCCGGAATATGTTATGGACAAATGGATTTTAATAGCAATACTGGCTAATGTTTATTTTTCGCTGGTTACATATCCTTTAGGTATGTTCAAGGAAGCAGGTGGGCTATATAAAGAAACTCGATGGATTATGTTTATTTGTGCCATAGAGAATATAGTATTATCTATCATTTTGGGGAAAATGGTAGGAACTTTTGGAATAATAGCTGCATCGTTTATTTCCAGAATGACGACATCCTTTTGGTTTGAGGCCAGACTTGTTTTTAAAGATATTTTATGTGGGAAAGTCAGTTCCTATTTTATAAGGATAGGATTAAATGCTGCAATAATGTTAGTGTTTTGCGCCATATCTTATAAGGCAGTAGAATTTATTGAATGTAATAACCTTTTGATATGGGCAGTCAAAGGCTTTATGAGTGTTCTGATTATAAATATATTGTATTTTTTGAAATACTTAAAGAACGATGATTACAGGAAGATAATAAAGAAATTATCAGTTGCTGTTGGGATAGGAAAGTAAAATGCTATGGAAGATAAAAAAGTATCAATAATTACGCCTTGCTTCAATGGGGAGGGGTTCGCAGAGAGATTTTTCAATAATATATTGGGACAAACATATCAGAATATTGAATTAATATTTGTTAATGATGGAAGTAGCGATAGGACAGAAGCTATAGCCAAAAGTTATATTCCTACATTTGAGCAGTCCGGAAGAAAGCTTATATATATATATCAGGAAAATTCAGGTCAGGCTGAAGCTATGAATAAAGGACTGGCTATTTTTTCCGGGGATTATCTGATGTGGACAGACTCTGATGATATCTTGGACAAAGATAACATAAGAAAGAAGGTGGAATTTCTTGAGCAAAATCCTGACTGTGGATATGTTATGTGCTATGCACAGGAGGTTCATGAATCAGACCTTACAAAAAAAATAGGTGATTTAAGGCGAATTCAACCTCATGGCGAGGACAATATATTTGAAGATGTTATTCTTGAAAAAAATATTGTATATACACCTGGTGTATATATGGCAAGGACAGAAGCTATATTAGGGGCAATTCCTTCAAGGCATATAATGAAATCTGATGTGGGGCAAAATTGGCAGATGCTTATGCCTCTTACATATAAGTATAAATGCGGATATATAAAAGAAGTATTGTTTTCCTATGTAATTAGAGAGGATAGTCATTCCAGGAGAGAAAAAAAACTAGAGGATGTTATTGAAAAGCTTCACAAGCAAAATGATTTAATTGCCTGCGTTCTTAAAGAAATGGGATTGGAAAATTCTAAGTATATGGATATGCTAAAAGATAAGGTTGTGAGAAAGGAATTTGATAATGGCTATTTCTTTAAAGATAAACAACTGATGAAGCAAAAGTATAAAGAATTAAAGGATATGGGCAGATGTACAAGAAGGGACACTCTAATATTATGGTCCGGACTTTGCCCTGTTATAGACGTTTTATATTCAATTTTTAAAATGGCAAAAAGAGCATACAGACGCAGATAAGTATTATTAGTTTTTGTATCGAAAAAATGAGGAAACTATGGTTAATATAGAGAATAAGGCAGATTGTACGGGCTGTCATTCATGCATGACGGTTTGCCCGAGAAGATGCATCACAATGGCCTCAGATAAACAGGGCTTTAAATATCCTATCGTTAATGCTGACGATTGTATAAACTGTAAACTGTGTGACAAAGTTTGCCATATGAAAAGAGATGATTTAAGGAGCAAACCATACAAAGCTTATGCAGCTAAAAACAATAATGAGAATGAGCGTATGAGTAGTTCATCAGGAGGAATATTTGTAGCAGTTGCCAAATGGGTAATTGGCAAGGGCGGAAGTGTGTATGGTGCAGCCTTTGATGAAAAGTTCCGGGTTCATCATGTGAGAGTGACTAAGGAGGAAGACTTAGAACAACTTCAAACATCAAAATATGTTCAGAGTGATATAGAAAACACATATATTCAGGCAATTGCTGATTTAGAAGATGATAAGTATGTATTGTTTACAGGTACTCCATGTCAGATAGGTGGACTCAAATCTTTTTTGAATAAAGAATATGATAAACTAATACTTCAGGATATAATGTGTCATGGTGTACCATCTCCAAAACTATGGAGTAAATATATCAAGGAACTGGGAATTGGCGAGATAAAAAAAATATGTTTTAGAGATAAAAGTGATGGGTGGTCAGAGTATCATGTGAAAATAGAAGGAACAAAAAAGAACATTTATGATGTTTTTAATAAGAATACATATATGAGAGCATTTATTGCCGACGCAAGTCTGAGACCTTCATGCTATAATTGCCGCTATAAGCATTTAGATTATGCTGGTGATTATATCCTTGCTGATTTTTGGGGAGTGTCAAGTATATGTCCGGAAATGAATGATAATAAGGGGGTATCATTGTTCCTGGTCAATTCCACAAAGGGAGAAAGATTATTTGATGTAATAAAAGGTCAGGTTGAATTTAAGGAAGTGGATTTGAATAGTGCACTTTCTAAGAATGGAGCTGCAATAAACGGAGCTGCGATGAATGAAAAGAATAAAGCACTTTTTGAGCATATTGACGATATGACTGTTCATGGGATTGTTGAGAAATATATTCGTGGATCTTTGTGGAATAGGGTAAAAAACAAATTATTAAGATGAGGAAATGAGCATGAGTGAAAAATTGGAACTATATACGTTAAACAGTAATGTTTTGAATAATTCAATAGATAAAATAGTTGTAAAGCTTCACGGCTTATACAAGAAAGATCATTCTAAGATGTTTCTATGTACAGGAGCTGGAGCTAATGGCGGAACCACAACAGTTGCTATCAATATTGCGATTTCACTTGCTGAAGCAGGCTGGAAAACGGTATTTGTTGATTGTGATTTGAGAAAAGACCAGAGATTTAAAAGAATTGGCGGTGAAGTAAAACTGTCTCTCACAGATTACATTACCGGAGGAACAACTGCGTATAGAAGGATTATATATGGGACAAATGTGAATAATCTTGATTATGTGGTTGCAGGAGATAAGAATGATAATCCCGTTCGCCTTTTGTGTAATGCAAAGTTGGAATCGTTTTTAGAAGATATAAAGAAAGATTACGATTTTATAATTATCGACACTCCACCTGTAGGGATTACAAATGATGCGGAAATACTGATTCCTTATGTCGATAAATACATGCTTATTGTCAGTATGAATGAGACAACGAAGCGACAGCTTGTAGAGGCAAGAGTTCAACTTGAGAACTATGAAGATAAGTATATAGGTGTTATTGTGAATAGAATGGAAATGGGGCAGTATAGTAATACGGTTAAAGATTTTGATTACTATACCAGTAACAAGCAACTGCAAAAGCAAAAGCGAGGAATGAGTAAGAGAAAGGATAAATGAGAAGGATGAATAAAACAATAAAGTATTTTGCTATAGCAGTGGTAGTATTATTATTTTGTTCTGCTTCAAAATATAATGTTAAAGCGACGAGTGAAATTCAACAGATTGAGCAGCCGATAGGGAAGAATGAAAGCCCTGTAGAACAGGAAATCCAAACTGATACAGAACAAACGGAATCTGATCCAACTGTTAAAAACAAGTCAGGGCAAACATATTTAAATGCTCCATTAGATAACCCTATACCGGTCTTATATAAGTATGAAATAGAAGGTGATGGAAACATAACACCAGGAGAGGAATTTACGATAAAATTTACTGTTTATAATCCAGCTGTAGTATCTGATGCTGGAAACATTCAGGTTTATCTGTATCAGACTGATAATTTGATATATCCTGTTTATGGTGGATCTAATTCAGTTTATTTAGGCTATGCTAACACGTTATCATATGTCGAGGGTGAACTAACCATGATGGCTTCTAAAGACATTACGGATGAAGAACTTATGGTTAATATGTCGCTTTATTATACTGATAATTACAGAACTGAAAACGTACAGCAGCTAGTTTTGGCTCTTCCGGTGTCGACTGGCGGTAAACTGAGTTTAAGCAGAGTAGATATACCATCCTCTATGTATGTGGGATCAAATAATAGAATTAATGTTTCTTATAGAAATAATGGACTATCTGCTATAAATGACGTTGTTCTTCACTTGAGTGGAGATGGAATGGAAAGTAAGGACATTTCACTTGGAAGTATAGGTAGTAGTACAAGCATGACATCTGATGCTTATGTGGATTTTGACAGTGAAGGTGAGCACACAGTAGATATGTTTTTTAGCTATACTGATAAGGACGGGCAAACTCTACAGACAGATGTAGTTACTTATACTTTTAAGGTTAATGCATATGAAGAAGCAGATATTACTGATAATACTATTGGCATGATAAGAAGGAATAAGATTAATAGTTTTATTAGCTTGTTTTTTCTTATTGTAAGTATTGGCATTGTTATCTTTTATTTCTTTAGTGGTAGAAATAAAAGAATCAGGAGAAAACAAAAGTAAAGGGTATATATGATGAATTATACGAGAATGTTTGGAATTGCAGAAATAAAGGTAAGTATTATAACCGTATTAAAAAATATAAAAAAGTGTTTTGTTTTAGGCTTTGCTTTTTTTGCTTTTGGCATAATACTTACATTTGGTCAAGGCATAGAAAACTATTATACTGCGTCAAGTAGTCTCTATATAGCTGGCAGTGGGGACTATAACAAGACAGTTTCAGCTGTTCAGACACTTACAAATTATACTTCACTTATAAAAAGTCAAAGAGTAGCTGAACGTGCTTTATCAATTATGGGGAATACTACTCTTAGTTATAAGGCAATTCAAAGCATGGTGTCATACTCAATCTCTGGATCGGGGATAGATTTAACAATTAGAGCAATATCAACTGATGCTGATGAAGCTGTTAATATTGCCAATGCTGTATCAAATGCATTTGTAGAAGAGATGAGGATTATGACCGAAACGGATACAATCCAGATCCTTAGCGCTGCAAATAATGCAGTTATTTCAAATAATGGCTTAATTGATCTATGGAAGACGAGATTACTATTCTTTTTTGCTGGTTTTGCTATAATGGCGTTTTTTATTTTTGCTCTTGAGCTTTTCTCAGATAAAATCAGGAGTGTGGATCAGTGTTTTATTACAGACGAAGATACTATATTAGGCATAATTCCTGAACTGGATAATAAAAAGTGATGAATAAACTTTTATCGATAATAATTCCGGCTTATAACGCTGGAAAATATATTGAAGAGTGTCTAAACTCTTTAAAACATTTGATGAATGATTCTTTTGAAGTATTGGTATTAGATGACGGAAGCACAGATAATACTGCTGAAATTGTTACAAGATGTTCGGCTAATGATAATCGAATAAGATTGTTTACTCAAGATAATGGTGGGGTATCTAAAGCAAGAAATAAAGGACTTGATGAAGCTTGTGGGAAGTACGTGATGTTTTTGGATGCTGATGATTATCTTATCAGAGAGTCTTTTAATAAAGTTATGGAAATCATTAACGCTGATAGATACGATTTTGTGGCATTTGCAAGGAATATAGTTGAATCCAATGGGAGGATATGGAAGGAAGAATTTCCTTTTAACGGCGACTTTACAGATGATAAGGCTATTTCAGATAAGCTTATGTATGCCAATTCTCTTTTTAATGAGTGCTGGGGAAAATTATATAGGAAATCTATAATTGATAGATATAGCATTAGATTCCCGGAAGGAATTCCAATCGGAGAAGATCTGATGTTTGTAATGGAATATTATTCTCATTGCCATTCGTACTGTGTATTAAATGTAAGCCTTGTTGCTTATAGACAACATGGTGATAGCGCTATGCGAAAGTATAGCATTACTGATAGAATTCGATATACTGAACATTTATATAACTATGCTAGAAAATTTAATGTCGACACATTAAATGAGCAAATAGCATTTTACTATTTTAAGGTACTTACTAATCTATGCAGGGAATATGAAAAAAGTACTATTGTGAAAGAAAATATTGAAGTTATATATAATTCAAAAATGGCCAAAGATGTGTTGAGCAATCTTAATATTTGTAAAATTCCATTTTTTAGGATACACGAATATTTATTTATGACTATGAAAATGAATTATATATCTGCAGTTTATTACCATTTTAAAGGCTTGAAGCGTTGATGTTTTGCGGGGGAGTATTTTACTATTTTGAATAATAAAAGAAAGCTATATGCAGACTATTTAAGGATATTTGCTACTGTAGCAGTTGTTTTGATACATATTTCTATACAGGGGAGAGATGCATCTGAAATTGCAAGCAATGATTAGGTGTTGTTTAATATATTTTGTAGCGCGGTCAGATGGGCAGTCCCTATATTTTTAATGCTAAGTGGCTCACTATTTCTAGGAAGAGATATTCCTATTAAAAAAGTATATTCAAAATATATTTTCAGGCTGGTATGTGCATTTGTTAGTTGGAATATAATATATCTATTTTTATCAAAGGATACAATACAGCATGGAATAATGTATAGAATACTGGATCAGCCTAGTGACCTTATTAAAGGACATTATCATATGTGGTTTCTGATTATGATAATTGGAATGTATATGGGGATGCCTATTTATAGAAAAATAGTGAGTGATAAAAAATAATGAAATATTTTTTGATTCTTGCAGCCGTATTTTCATTTAATATTTCTTGGTGTATACAAATTGTTGAAGATACAGTATCAGTTTCTTTTATCATAAAGATGACGCGTGTTTTTAAAGAATTTCTAACAACAATGAGTCTCGATGTGATAATGGGATATTCTTTTTACTATATATTAGGATATTATGTGGATAATATTGTGATTAGTAAAAAAACAAGAAGATTAATATATCTTCTCGGAGTGAATGGCTTTGTAGTTACTGCAGTGCTTGAATGGATAGTCGCTATTAAAACAAATGAACCACATCAGCATTGTTATAATAATTTTTCAGTAAACGTTGCTTTAGAGGCAATTGCAGTATTTACATGGTTTAAATATCATGATTTTAAAATTACTAAATTGCATGGAGTTATAGAAACTATATCAAAATATTGTTTTGGGGCTTATTTGGTTCATGCTTTGATCATTGAAATATTTGAATGGCCATTGGGAATAACAGCAATATCATTTAATCCGCCGGTTGCGGTTCTGATTATGGGAACAATGGTTTTTGCCAGCTCAATTATAATATCAGCAATATTGAATCACATTCCTTATGTGGGAAAATACTTAGTTTAAATCTATATGGAATCAGTATGAGACTGAAGAAAAAAATAAAAAAAGCAAAATTTGAATTAGTGATTATAACATTCTTTCTGATATTTGCTGCTGTAATTTCAGCTGTGATAACCCATTATATATACTTAGATGATGAATATGATGCCGTATTATTTGAAGAAATTCCAAGCATAGATGATAATACTGATTCATTATTGCTTATGCAAAATATTTATAAAGAACTTGGGCAGGGAATTAATTTAGGTAATTCATTGGATGTATGCGATTGGACACATTTTGGTTCTGTTAGTTCCTCCGGCTTTCAAGCAGCAGTAATATATAATACAAAAACATGGACTGGCTGGAACTCATCAAATTATGTTAGTTTTGGAGATGATGGGAATGCTACTATTGTTTGGGAAATTGAAGACCTGACGTCACCAGCGGATTCTGAAGCCAATAATTTCGCAATTCAGTTGGTTAATCATAAAGATGAGTATAATGATACGGAAGTGGCGTGTACAATTAAAAATGCAAAAATTAAAATGCCAAATGGAATAACGAAAAATTTTTTGAAAACCGGTTCAAAAGAATATAAATTGAAGATAGTAAATGAAGTAACAGATTTTATTTATCTAGATATATCATCAGAAAAACTTGATTCAAGTGATTTAATCGGAGCGAAGGTAGAAGTATCGTTATCTATATCTGATTTTTTTCAGAACAGAAGTAAAGATATAGAATATCTTGAAAAGTATTGGGGAAATCCTGTTATCAATGAAGAAGTTATTCGTTCTATCAAATCTGCTGGTTTTAATACAGTCCGTATACCTGTAACATATTTTAATCACATTTCATCAGATGGAACTATAGATGTAGAATTTTTAGACCGGGTTGAGCAGGTAGTAGATTGGATATTGGAAAATGATATGTTTTGTATAATAGATATTCATCATGATACAGGAAATGATGGATGGATTAAGGCGTCAGAAGATAATTTTGAGGAAAACAAGGACAAGGTATCATATATTTTCACACAAATAGCGACAAGGTTTAAGGATAAGGATGAGCATTTGATTTTAGAAGGACTTAATGAGACTGTTAATGACCTTACGCAATGGCAAGATATCCCTGTAAGGGATTTAGAGGTAATGAATAAGTGGAATCAACTTTTTGTTGACATGGTACGACAGTCAGGTGGTCGGAATTCGGACAGATTTTTATTAGTTAATACTTATGCAGCACTATCGCTAAAAGAGTGTTTGGAAGCTTTTAAATTACCGGAGGACATAACTGAAAACAGGTTGTTTGTTGGGATCCATTGCTATTTTACAAAAGATACTTTGCTTAGTGGGTTTGAAACAGTGAAATGCTATAAGCAAAAGTATAGATTTATTATAGGAGAATGGGCCATAAATGATGGAGTAGCAGATAGATTAAAGATTGTAAATGAGTTTATGGGCAAGACAAGAGAATTGCAGGTACCAACTATATGGTGGGATAACGGAAATATGGATTCTACAGGAATTATAAATAGAGAAAATGGCGATTGGACTAACATGGAAATAGTAAAAGCAATCACAAGAGAGAAAAAGTAATGTTAAAGATAGGAAGAGCATTAAATGTAAAAAAAATAAATTATGATAACAATATATATAATATTGCCTACATTATTATAGTTTTTAAAGCGTTTTATGCATATTCAGATTTAATTGAACCTATTAGAATGCAGTTGGTGTTGAATGCTTGTAGTCTGATGTTTGCGCTAATCATGGCTTACAAAATGCTTTTTCTACAAAAGTATTCTGAGAAAAAAGCTATTATATTTCTATTGATAGGGTTGTTAACGCTATATACTGACAGAAAAACTTATATGTTTATGATGCTTCCGAATTTTTTTCTTATAGCAGCTACTCAAGAGGTTGACATAAAAAAAACAATCAGAAGAATGTATAGAATCAGTACAGCAATTATAGGTTTGCATGTCATAGCATATCCGGTTATTTATTTTTTTAATAGAAGTTCATTACATTTTGCAAAAAGAGGAGTAAGTGAGAATGATAAGGTAAGACATCAGTTTTTATTGTCACATCCTAATATCTTTTCGATGCTTTTATTATGGACTATACTTGGCTATATATATG
Organism: Butyrivibrio sp. NATIVEDY162; assembly: GCF_045999815.1. Classification (GTDB taxonomy): domain Bacteria; phylum Bacillota; class Clostridia; order Lachnospirales; family Lachnospiraceae; genus Butyrivibrio. Next base: position 839,985 of record NZ_CP172573.1, on the reverse strand, counting down.
TTAATTATAAAAAGTTGGATAGGAAAAAAATAGTTGGACTATGGTTTATATATGTTTTTTTCTATATGTTTACTTACTCAAATTCTGGATTGATCATTTTGTCTGCAATAACAATGCTTCTACTTCTTAAAAAGACGTTAGGAAATATGGTCGATGGAATAGTATTATTTTTGGCACGATATTTGTATTCCATTTTGGGTGTTTTTTTTATAGGTATGATGGTTGGATTCCCAAAAACACAGGGAATATCTCGAGTAATTTGGCTGGCAATAGATAAATTTTTTACAGGTCGACTAAAGTATGGAGCATATGCATATCATGTTTCTGGCTTTACTTTGTTTGGAAAACATATATATTTTGGTCCCAAAGAGTTATGGGAAGGATTTTGGGTGGAAGGATTTGCCTGTGATAATGCATATATGTGGATAGCTGTTAGTTACGGATTATTTTATTTTGTTTTGATTGCATATTTATTTTGGAAGTATTCTAAACGAGCTGAGTTTGAGGAACAAATTATTTTTATAGCATATGCGCTATATACTTCTATGGAATTATATGTTACATACATGTATTTTTGTTTTGCAGTAATTTTGGTGGGGAAGTATTTGTGGGAGGATTATGGAAAAAACAGAATTGTGTATAGGAGGAAAAAGGCGAATACGATGGGTTGATGCTGCGAGAGGTATTGGAATAATACTAGTAACACTTATTCATTCATCCACTAGCGCTATACGGAATTATAACTTTGGTGTTTATTTGCTGTATCACTTTACAGTACTTGTAGCGGTTCCTATCATGACATTTTTGGCTGGGTACAGCTTCCAGTTATGTCGTGACAAGTATATAAAAATGAGAACAGAAGAGTTTGTAAAGAAAAAATTTCGTAGTTTAATAATGCCTTATTTATCATATGCACTCATAATATATACGTTATTTGTATTAGCTGGAAGAATGCCTAAAATTGGCTCGCTTGTAGCAAGGGCTGGATATAGTGGAATAGGCATAAAGGATTTTTTAGTAGGCCTTTTGATAGGCCATAATAGGTATTCAATTCACCTTTGGTTCCTTTATGTTCTTTTTGTATATGAAATGATAGCTTTTTTTGTAGCTAAATATATAAAAAAAGATTTTCTATTAATTATTATTGCAGCAATTATGCTGGTATATAGTTTCTTCTTTTATCCTGATTTTTCGTTAGCTTGGGGCAATGGACTTGCATACTTTGTTTTTTTTACGATGGGGATACTAAAACGTAAAGATTATAGAATAACGATAATTTACATTTCTACTGTACTTTGGATAGTTTTATTTTTAACTCGCTTCTTTTTCTTGAGTCCGCATTTAGTAATTTACAATATACTTGGTACAGTTATACCGGTATTTGCTTGTATATCAGTTGCAGGGCTTAGCCATTTGATAAATGATAGCGTTAAGGGCAGATTGATATATCTGGGACAAAACTCGATGGCTATATATCTATTTCAACAACCCTTTTTTGGCTCAGCCCTGGGCACAATTCTATATGCAGTTATAGGCATACCGGCTTGGATTACAGTAGCAATTTGTTTTATAATGTCTATAGGCGTTCCAATGGTTATAAGGAGGATATTTGTTCGCTTTAATTGGTTCAAATTGATGTTTGCAATCAAATAATAGGAGGATCCTATGAAAAAAAAGAAAACAGGAATCAGAATTAATCGTTTTTTGTGTTTGACTCTTATATGTGTAATCATGTTATGCATCATAGGCTTTTCTGACGAGAAAGAGGTTCCTGTTGAAAACCAGGTCTTTATTAATTCCATGGGAGTGGGTTACAACATTGGCAATGCTCTTGATGCCTGCGACTGGAGCACAATGTTTACAAACAAGTATGGAACAGGTACGGAGGGTATTTGGGGTAATCCTGCTATAACTGAGGAATTTGTCAGGACTCTTGCTGCAAGAGGTTTTGGAACGGTCAGAATCCCTGTAACTTATATGAATCATATTGATGGTAACGGTAATATTGATCCTGCCTGGCTTGCAAGGGTAGGACAGGTTGCTAATTGGATCATTGCCAATAATATGTATTGCATTGTCGATATTCATCATGATACGGGCAATTCCGGATGGATAAAGGCAACTGAGGACAACTATAATGCAAATAGTGCCAAAGTGGCATCTATAATCAACCAGATAGCAGTGTTCTTTAATGGCTATGGTGATCATCTCATTCTTGAAGGCTTTAATGAGATGGTTGATGCTCAGTGTCATTGGGATAATGCTCCGGCAGAATCCTTAAATGTATATAATAGGTGGAATCAGTTATTTGTTGATACTGTTAGAGCTACCGGAGGCAACAACAGCTCCAGATACTTACTTGTTAATACCTATGCCTCTACGCTTGGACCGGCAAACACTTCTGCTTTCAATATGCCTAATGATTCTGTGCCTAACAGGATACTTGTGGGTGTTCATAATTATTATGATTTTAATAGCCTGGATGCAAGCTTTGCCAATATAGACAAGCTTCGCAGGCGGGGTTATCCTGTCGTTATAGGTGAATTTGGTGCTACTGTAACAGCTAATTTTGACAGAGCCGCCTATGCTGCAAAATTTATCAGTTTGAGCAGGCAGTATGGTTTTTGCCCTATTTGGTGGGATAATGGGCAGGATCCTGCAAGAAATCCTAAAACATGTTTTTCATTATACAATCGAAATAATCTGACAGAATATTATTCTGACATTTTAAATTCTCTGATGATGAAGAACTAATAGGACTTATTTTGTGGAGGAGGTCATTTCCTGTGGCTGAGACAAAAAAATTACCAATAGGAATACAGGGATTTGAAAAATTACGCACTGATAATTTTCTGTATATTGACAAAACACAATATATATATGAATTGGCACACAACAATGTGCCATATTTTCTTAGTAGACCCAGAAGATTTGGGAAAAGTCTGCTTTTATCAGCATTAAAGGCATATTGGGAAGGTAAAAGTGAATTATTTAAGGGGTTGGCTATTGAAAAACTCGAAGAAAAAAATGAGAATGCGTGGAAAAGATATCCGGTTTTCTATTTTGACTTTAATGGGGAATCATATAATGAAACAGGGGCTTTAGAAAGGAAAATATCTTTTCTTCTTGAGGATTGGGAAAAAGAATATTCAATACCTAATACTGACAACTCCCTGGCAGAAAGATTCCAGCTACTACTAAAGAAAGCATATAGTGAGACAGGACTTCGCTGTGTTGTTTTGGTTGACGAATATGATAAACCTCTTCTTGATGTTATAGAAAATGACTCATTGCAAGGACATAATAAGGATGTTTTTAAGGGCTTTTTCAGTACACTGAAAAGCTATGACGATTATATTCAGTTCATATTTATCACAGGTGTCTCCAAATTTCATAAGGTAAGTATATTTAGTGATCTTAATCAGCTAAAGGATATTTCATTGGATGAGAAGTTTTCTTCATTGTGTGGAATTACAGAACATGAGCTTATAAGTTATTTTTCTGATGATATTAAAGGTCTTTCCCAGAAGCATAACCTTTCCAATGAAGAGTGTATGAGAAAGCTAAAAAGTCTGTATGATGGATACCACTTTTATCCAACTGCTGAAGGCGTTTATAATCCTTTTAGTCTTTTAAATACTTTTTTTGATAAGGAGTTTTCACCATATTGGTTTGAGTCAGGAACACCTTCTTTTTTAGTGAATAAAATTAAAGAAAATGGTTTTGATCTGAGGAAATTTACAAATGGGACTATATATGCAAGCGAATCTGTTTTAAAGGACTATACAGGTGATTCATTGGATTTGATACCGCTGTTATATCAGACGGGTTATCTGACAATAGTAAAATATGATGCGATTCGTAGAAAATATACTCTTGGATTTCCTAATGAAGAGGTGAAATATGGCTTTTTGGAAAGTCTTATGCCTACATATGTTCCGAAGGCTACTGCTGGGAACGGCCTTGATATTTTTACTTTAGACGATTATATAGAAAACGGCGATATTGAGAATATGCGAAATGTTTTTACTGCATTGTTTGCCGGTATCACATATACAACTAAGGCAGATCCGTTTGAGAATTATTTTCAGGCTGTAATTTATCTAGTATTTACTCTGCTTGGAAGATTTGTTATATGCGAGATGCATACATTTTCAGGAAGAATCGACTGTAAAGTTGAGACAAATGATTATATTTATCTGTTTGAATTTAAGCGTGATGATACTGCTCAGTCAGCTCTGGAACAGATTGATTCCAAAGATTATGAGCTTCCTTTTGTAGCTGATTCAAGGAAGTTATATAGGATAGGTGTGGCATTTGATTCTGGTACCAGAAAACTTGTCGAGTGGGAAGTTAGATAGTTGACTACATATATGGGATATGCCACTAAATTGATATGAGAGGAAACTTCAGCTAGGGAGCACTGAAGTTTTCTTGCTGAAAAATAAGTTTGGGGGGAGCTGAATAATAGACTGTTATGATAAATATTAAATCATTCATTTTTGAAAACGGGGAGAAAAGCGTAACGCTTAAAGCATATATATATTCATTCTACTATCGGCTTATGATCAAGCTGATTCCCATGAAGAAAATTGAACCAAGGCTCGGCAAAAGGGGAGAAGAGACGGCTTTAGAAGAAAGCATAGAGCATTTACGAATAGCAAAGCTCTATGCTTTTCATGTGAACCGCATTACAAAGCGACTTCCCTGGGAGGAGAAGTGTTTTGTCCGTGCGCTGACATTAAGGAAACTGCTTGGAGAGAAGCATATACCATGCACGATATATATGGGAGTTTATCTTCAGGAAGATAAACTAAAAGCTCATGCCTGGCTTAGATGTGGACAGCTATATGCCACCGGAGGGAATGGAGAAGGGTTGACTATAGTTGCAAAATTTGCGAATTTTTTCTAAATTAAACGCTATTTTGAAGAATTTCTAATAGTTTCAGAAAAATCAATAAAGTATGAATTAATTATTCTAAAGAAAACGGTAATCATATTTACTTATATTTTTGATTTGCTATACTCAAAATGTGATTAGGAACTTTTGAAACGGATTTCAAGTTTTCAAATTTCAAGGAGAGTATACGAATGAAAAATAATGTACATGCTAAGAGCACACTGTCACTGTTAATGTCGTTTGTACTGTTTGTAACTATATTTACTCTGTCATTCCCGATTAGTTCTAAGGCAGCATCTGATCCTAAGGTTATTAAGGCTATAAAAACATATAAAGGGACTTTTGATTCCGGTATCATTTTGAATGATAATTATACGGTGGAGATGGGGTTCTCACTTGATGGCCTTGACCAGTATAGCAATGTTTTTCAGATGGATAGCACTATCGTCTTAAGAAATGAAAGCACAAGAGGATTATTTACAAGATACGGTTGGTATAATGAAGCATTTTATAAGCCTATGAATAAAGGTATGAATGTAGTAAAGCTTCAGGGTAATGTATTCACGATAAATGATTCTGCAGTAAAAAAAGCAGCTAAGCAAAATCTCAGTTATAAATCAACTCTCAAATTTGGAAACTTTAATGGAGAAATCACATATGTAACTATCAAAAATGCAAACCAGGTTCCGGTAGCTGATTTATATGCAGCATTAGATGAAAATGGTAAGGCTTGCATGTATGACACAGTTGCAAGAAAGTATGTATATGCATCCAAGGATTGCACTGCTATTAGCGGAACAAATGAGTATTATAAGGGTGTAGATACAAAAGATCAAAATGCTAACGATTCACAAAATAAAAATGAAGAAGTTGATAAAGAGCAGGCAGCTGAACAGGCTGAAAATAGTGAAGCTGATAATACAGATGAGCAGAATAAAAATAATACTACTCCTTTAAAGGCTCTTGAAATAAATAATGGTACATTTAATACAGGTATTATTATTAACCAGGATAATTCCTATGAAATGATTTTTGAAATGGCTAATACAGCTATTTATAAGGATATAGTAACATCTTCACCTTATGTTTTAAGATGCGAGTCAACAAAGGGTTTATATGCAAGACATGGCTGGGCAAATGAAGCAGCATACAAGATCCAGCAGGATACACTTGTGGATTATTTACAGAAGAAAAATGAAGTTTATGTAGATGGAAAAATGACTAAAAGACTTTCAAAGCAGACAATAGCAGGTGTTAAGAGCCTTACATTTGGTGGATTCCAGGGCAAAATAGAAATGTTTAAGGTGTTTGATTCAGCCAATAAAGTGATAGCAGAAATTGTTCCTGTACTCGACGAGAATGATGTGGCTTGCCTTGAGGATACAGTAAGTGGAAAGCTTATCTATTGCTCAAAGGAATGTAAGCCTGTATATGCTAGTACGCCTGTACTTGCAACTAAGCCTCAGTATGTTGGAAAAGACATGGAATTGACACTTGAAGATGAAATCGATAATGAAGATATAACTGATACAGAAATAGTTGAAGAAGAAATAGTTAAAGAAGAGACACCTAAAAAAGCCCTGACACGTGAGGAAGAGGTTAGATATGCGATTGTTCAGGCAATCGAAACAGGAGATAGTAGTGTTCACAATATTTCAAAGTATGGATTTAAGTCATTCAAGGAAGTGTCTGCTCTTTTTAAAGATGCAGTTAGTAAAGAGTGTAGAATTGCTTATAATAGTGCATTTAATATGTCCATCGATGTTAGAACAGCTTCGAATGGAATTGTAGAAACTTTTAGTATAAGACAGATGGATAGTGGTTATCTAAACAGATATGCTGATCTGAAAAGAGTTGTTAATGAGGTAAAGCAAAAAACTCAGGGTATGACTGAGTTGCAGAAGATTGTATATATTCATGACTATGTGGCAATCAGGACAGCTTATTCAACATCTGGGAATATGACCAATACAGCTGTTGGTGCTTTGGTCCAGGGAAAGGCATTGTGTTTAGGCTATGCAAGAGCAATGGTATTACTTTTACAGGAAACAGGAGTAGAAGCTGAAGTGGTTTCACCAGTTGAAATGAATCATGCGTGGTGCAAGGTTAAGCTTGATGGGCAATGGTATTATGCTGATTCTTGTTGGGATGATCCTGAAAGAAATAATAATATCGAGGTGGCACATAAGTATTTACTTAGAAATGAAAAAGAGTTTAGTAATCTTGGATATAAAGGAGTAATAGATGGTACATGTACTTCTGCCAAATATGTGAATTGGAACATCCATGATGTTAATAATAGAATAGATTATAACGGATCTTATTGGTTCTATATTGACGGGAATACACATAAGGAAGTGAGGGTTGAACTGTAAATAGTGTTGATTAACACTCAATTATTGTTATAATAAATAGGGCTTGTTTAGAGCAATCTGAGCAGGCCTTGTTTTTTAGCAGTATTTATATATTTGTTTATGTAATTCATTGGAGGTTTCTGGATGTCAGCTATATGGGGATATATTGACTTTGAAAAAAATAGTAATTTTGAAGAGATATCAAGGATAAATAGTATTCTAAGAGAGGGATATGCTGATTGCAAGATAGACAGATATGGAGATTATGTAGCTGATAGCTTTTGCTTAGGGTGTGGTGTCCAATATTTGGTACCGGAAGCAGAAAATGAAGTTCTTCCGATTGTGGATGAGGAAAAAGGTATATATTTTACAGCAGATGCTATTGTTGATAACAGAGATGAACTTCTTCCCAAAATAGGATTTGCAGCAGGTGATAATTCAATTCCTGACGCAAGAATACTGTATGAAATGTTTACAAGGTACGGTGAAGAGTGTCTTAATGAAATATTGGGGATATATACCTTTGTGTATTATGATAAAAATAAAAACATTTGTTATATTATTAATGATGCATTAGGGAACAGAACTTTACAATATTATTATAAGAATGGGAAATTATACTTTTCTACTCTTATCAATCCTATTAGCAAAGCAACTGGAAAAATAGAACCAAATAGACAATGGTTCGCGGATTTCTTAGGACTAAATAATTTTGCAGCGGTTATCGATTGTGAAAGTACTCCGGTGGCTGGAATAAAAAGACTTACGATTGCAACAATTAATACATTCACAATCCATGGATCAGATAAAAAACGATATTGGATTCCGGAAGTTTATGATCTGAAGCTTAAATCAGATAAGGATTATAAGGAGCTTTTCTTTAAAACATATTCTGAAGCAGTGAACAGGCTTGTAAGAACTGACAAGCTGACTCTGCTTTTAAGTGGTGGTTTGGATTCTACTTCTATTGTATGCATGCTTCCATATACAGAAAGAGGGAAAAATGTGAAATTGCGTACATTTACTTCAATACCATTCAAAAATTTTAAAAGTGATATGAGAATGGAGAGTACTGAAGATGAGTCCGGGGAGGTTCTTAAGACAAAAGAATTCCTAAGTAGAAGAGGGTTTGATTTCGACGCACAGTTTATTTCACTTGATAATGTTGATACTTGGAGTGGAAGAATAGAAAAAGAAAAAATGTTGGAAATGCCGTATAAACCCATGCTTAATCTATTATGGATGTGCAGGGGGCTTTCTGAATCATATGAATATGGTTCTAAAGTTATGCTGGTGGGGGAATATGGTAATGGTACGGTATCGCTTGGCATTGGTAATATGTATCTGTATGATCTCCTAAACAAGAAGAAGTTTCTGAGGTATTTTCAAGAGTGTCGTGATTATTGCAGGCGTTATGATGCTTCTTTTTATGACATTGTACGGTATATATTTAAGGTTTATAAATTATATAGATTAGAATCTTCGAAATATAAGGAAAAGGAAACAGCTACCGTAAATCCTTTACTGTCAAAGGAAGCTATAGAGAATTATCATATTCAGGAACGATTGGACCAGAGCTTAAATAGATTGAAATTTAATCGAAGAGAATTTAAGACATTTAAGGAACGAATAGTCAGTGAAACTGCACTTTATATTTTTTCTGAAATGCACACCAAGGAATCACTGATTACCGGTGCTGTTTTTAGAGACCCTACTATGGATAAGAGAATAATTGAATTATGCTGTAGTTTTCCTGCTATGGCATACAATAAGGGTGGGATATCAAGACGGCTTGTGAGAGAGTATCTAAAGGAAATATTACCTGATAACTCACGTAATATGAATTTCCATGGGGTTCAGAGTGCTGATTTATATGAAAGAGTAAAGAATAACAAATATATTTTTGATGAAATAATGGATATATTTGTAAAAAATAATGATTTGAATTTGGTGGATATAAAGAAGGCTGAGAAAGAAATAAACAGAATAAAAAACAGCGAAGAGCGTATACCAACATTTGAGATATGCCGACTGGAATATACTGCTATGGCATTGGAAATGATGAAAAATATGATGCGCTAGATAAATTCTTACAGTTATGCAAGAATTATTGCTATATAAATAAAGAATGATACTATATAAATGTAATTAAAAATATTCTATTAGGAGGATAAAGCAATGAAAAAAGTATGGAATAATGCAGAGCTTGTAGAGCTTGACATTACAGCAACAGCTTTTGGACCTAGTGAGGCTCCAGTACCGGATGGTGAATCTTATTATAGTGAGGAAGCGCAGAGTGTTGTAATTCCTTATGGTAAGAAGCCCCTTTCTGAGAGCCCTCTTAGATAATTGCAAAAAAACGGACCAACCCTTATGGGTTGGTCTTTTTGTGAGGTTTTATGTTTTTCTATACGATTTATGGATTAAATATATGTTCTGATTATGAACTTGATGAAGCAATAGCAAGGGATGCCTTTGACAATATTGATGTAAATATATCTGCCTTTGAAGGAGAAGATAAGCTTTATGATATGACTGATGAAGAAATATCAAGAGGAGCTTTTCAATATCGTTATGCAAGTGATTGGTGTGGTGTAAGATTTCCAACTGATGGCGCATTTGTAATACGGGATGGCAATAGCATAAGCTATAAGCTATATGATGGATATGAACGATTATATGTAAATGAGATAATACTATGCTTGGCACTTCCTATTATCATGATACAAAGGCAAATGCCTATGTTACATGGAAGCGGCCTTGTATTTAATGATAAATGTTTTGTTGTCTCAGGGGTAAGTGGAGCGGGTAAGTCTACTGTGACGAATGCTTTGATAAATGAAGGGGCTAAATTTTTGGCTGACGACACTGTGGCCCTTGGATTTCATGATGGAGATGCGTTTGCATATCCCGCATATCCTCAGCAGAAATTGTGTCCGGATCAAGTTACAGAAAAGATAAAGCAAGAATCTACTTTAATTGAGCTTCCTCTGGAAAAAGGTATGTCAAAGTACGGGGTGCGTGATATTAATAAATTTTATGCTGACAAAAAGAAGTTGGATGCTTTAATTGTGCTTAATCCCACAGATAAAGTGACTGAACCTATATTGGAAGAGATAACTGGTGCTGAAGGATTTGAATTGTTCAAAAACAATATTTATCAGTTAGCCATATATAAAAGGGTCGGTTTTTCACCGGATTTATTGAAAAAGTGCCTAATGATTATTAGTAAGATTAAAATTTATAAATTGTCACGTCCACTAGAAGGTATGACAACTGATAGGCAGATAGCGATAATAAAAGAGAGATTATAGTTTTTGAATCAGAAAGTGCTATAGAGATTAGCATTTTCTGATTTTTTTTGCGTGAAATTAGTGTATAATCATATATTGAAGTTCTGATGATGAGGGCAAAAATATGGGAAACAATAATATAGACTACATTTTCCAGATGTGTAGAAAGCGTCTATATGGAGACTATTATTCACTCGATAGGATATCTGAATCTAATATAAGCTATAAGGAATTATTAGATGATATATTTCAAAATAACCTTGAAGCTTTTTTGTACCCGGTATTAAAGCAAGTAAAAAATGATGATTCATATTTTTATGAGAATTTCTCTGCGTTAGAGATGGCCGTAAAAAAATGGATGTTTGAGGAACTAAAAAAATATCAGATTATACGAACAATAAATTCAGAAGCTGAAAAGAGAGGGTTGAATTTTGTCTTTTTTAAAGGCATAGTATTGGCTGATTTATATCCTCAATATGCTGAACGGTTTAGTTCTGACAGTGACATTCTGGTCAGTGACGATCAAAAAACAGAGGCGGAGACACTACTTAAGGAATGTGGTTATTCCAAGTATAAGGAAGGCTCGAAAGAGGAAGTGCAGGTATATGCAAACTCTACGTATGGTCATACTGTAGAACTTCATACGAGATTATGGGAAGACTATACGGGGCCTAGAATTGAAGTTTTAAAAACTATGAATTTAAGTTCACCTGAGACGGATATCAAAATCAAGGCATGCGGAATAGATATAAATACTCTTGGCCATGAAAAACATCTTGTCTATCAGATGTTTCATATTATAAAGCATTTTAGCCTCGATGGTATTGGCATTAGGTATCTCATAGACATAACTTTATTTGTTAATAAGTACTTTGATGAAATTGACTTTACACTTTTCTGGAAGCATATGGATATGCTTGGATATACAAAGTTTGTAGAGGCTTTTTTTAGGATATGTATTGTGGAACTAAAGATGACAGATAAGGTATTTGATAATCACCAGGTAAAATGGGATAGTAGTGTAGAGAATCTTAAACTTGATTTGTTAAAGATTGGCAATATTCATGACAAGGAAGCCGGCTGGCAGATAATGGGAGCTATGGAGGCATACTTCACAGGAGAGGCGAAGGCTTCTGATTCAAGTTTTAAGAATAAACTGAGGATGGCTTTTCCCTCTGTAAAGGCTCTTCCTAAGGTATATGGCTATGCAAAGAAATGTCCAATACTTTTGCCGGTTGCGTGGATTCATAGAGATGTCAAATTCTTGATAAAAAAAGCTATACATAAAGATGACTTTTACGGAATAAATGAGAAGATGTCTGTAGCAGACAGGAGACTACGCCTTATTAAGGAACTGGAACTTACAGATTAATAAACAGCTCACAACAGTGCCACTTTGATGGTTATGTTGTGAGCTTTTTGTAATTACATAAATGAGATAGTAAATGGATTATTCATACTGTAGACCTCTTTTTTATAAGTTTTGATTTCTTTTATAAGCTTTTATAACTTTTAAGTACTTTTATAAGTTTTTATAAGCTTTTATAACTTTAACTCTATTTTATAACTTTTTTGCAATGATATCGTGAATTTTTATTATTGGCGTTTCAAGAAAAAAAGCAGGGGTCATCCCTGCTTAATGCTTATAGTGAAGTAGAATACCTGCTAGTTTATATGTTGCAGGATTCATTGCCTTCATGAATTTTGAATTTTTACCGGTATATTCCCTTAGATATTTACCGCTTCTCCAATTTGGAAATGTGGTAATAAGTTTATTCCAGTTGGCATCAAGAGCTTTTTTTCGGTCGGATGCGTCTTCGATTTGAGACATTCTCTTGAGAGAACTGCATAGGAGAATTCTGGTATACAGAAACTCAAGTGCATCTTTATATTCTGTTAAAAATCCTTTTTCTTCATAGAATGAATAAATATCATCCAAAACTTCGAGAATCTGCATGGTGCGAAGTGTCTGGTGATTATTGATGGAAGAGGAGCGCTGTACATAGTGAACAAAGGGATCATCAACGTAGCAGATTTTATTTATGAAGGGTACGAGCTTACTGTAGAAGTTTACGTCCTCGTAAATAAGCCCCTTGGGAAATTGTACACCTGTGGATAGAAGCCAGTCTGCTTTATAAATCTTATTCCACACTACTGAACGGCCATTCATTAGTATTTCTTTTTTATCAGTTATATGCTTCCCAATTTCGGTATCTTCGGTGTTGTCGTAGGTGTGGTGGAGATTACATTCTACAACTTCAGCACCTTCAGCGATTGCTGTTTTGTGCATGATCTCATACATATTAAGATCCACGAAGTCATCAGAATCTATAAAGCCAACATATTCACCATTTATATGAGAAAATGCAAAATTCCTGGCATCAGATAAACCACCGTTTTCTTTATTTAGTATGGTGATGCGACTATCTTTCTTTGAATATTTTTCCAGGATAGATAAAGAAGAGTCAGTAGAACCGTCATTAACAGCAAGAATCTCGATATCCTTAAGGGTTTGTCCTGTAAGGGTATCGAGACATTTTTCTAAGTAATTCTCTACATTATAGACCGGTACGATTATGCTTACCTTTGGATTGTTTTCTTTCAAAATAATTCCCCTGTAAGAAAAAATGTTGATAATTTTTATTATATAAATAGTGATGCATTTAGGTAATATAATACGATTTCAAACAGCAAAATCAAGCCAGTTCTATGAACTTGGCTTCTTCCAGCTGCTTTAGAAATTTTTCAATACCTTCAAGACAGGTGTTTTCATCAACATCATAAATATCGAGCATGGTGTTAAGAACGTCACCTACAGTAGTTTCTGATTGAATATTATCCCATATATCTACGGCTGTTCCCCGAAGCATGAAATATTTACCGGTATCAAAATCAATCATTACTTTGTCACCGGCCATATCGGTCACATCAAGATGCTTTATTAGTGTTACTTTGGTCCCCTTATCCATAAATCATTACCCCATTAAACGAAATTGTTGTATTTTTGTCCGCAATTATTTATTATGTAACTTGCTCCAAGTAATATGAAAATATACGACGAGTTATTTTAGCACAATTTAATTCAACAAAAAAGATATAAATTATGAATGAAAGAGAAACTTTAATTAGACAATTTATAGAAATTCAAAAGGCTGCGGTCGGGACGGAAACTCAGGAAGTGCCATTTGACGATGCTGATTGGGACATGCTGATTTGGCTTAGCAAGAGAAATAAGTGCGGGCTGCTTATTAATAATGCTGTGAACAAAGACCCAAAACATTTTTGCATAAAAGACGAAACCTTAAAAAAGTGGAATGAAGATTCCAGGATGGAGTTTGTCAAGGCTTTAAACATGTTTAATGAATTTAAGCGTGTTATGGAGAGTTTTGATAATAATGGTATTGAGTCTGTAATTCTTAAAGGGTATGCGTTGGCAGCGCTGTATCCCGGGATTTTTCAGAGATACAGCAGTGATCTTGATATTAAATTAAACCCGAAAGACAAGAATAAGGTTAGAAAATTATTAACTGAAGATCTAGGCTTTATCTGGATTGAAGCGGACAGCAAGGAAAATGTTGATATCTATTATAATCAAAAACTCGCTATAGAGGCCCATTTTACGCTATGGGAGGATTATGAGGGCGAAAACATTGATATACTTAGAGCTGAGAAATTAGATGATCCGTCTACGCTTATTGAAGTGGAAGTGACCGGGGGCTTGAAGGTAAAAACACTTGGTATTACAGAGCATTTGATCCTGCAGATGTTTCACATTATTAAGCATTATATTCTTGAGGGGATAGAAAGCAGATACTTTTGTGATATAGCTTTTTATGTAAACAGATATCTGGACGAGATTGATTATTCCAGATTCTGGACTACATTTGAAAAAATGCATTTTGATGATTTTTGTGTTATATATTTTACTGAATGCATAAAGCACTTTGGGATGACAGACAAAGCTTTGGCAGGTAGAGCAAGGAGGCTTCCGGATGATGAACTCGCTTTTCTCAACGATATTGTATTTCTTGGTAAAAGAGATATAAATGACAGGGCGGATTATAGCCTTTTGGGAATACTTTCACCCTATGTCAACGGAGGCAAAAAAACTGCTGAGAGTAAAAATGGAAGAATGATACAAGCATTATTCCCTTCAGTAAAGGATATAGATAAAAAATATTCTTATTGTAAAAAATATCATTTGCTTCTTCCTGTCGCATGGATTCACAGAGCTATTAGGACTATATTTTTTAAACTTACCAAGGGCGGGAAAGTATATGGTGCCGGCAAAAAGCTTAAAGAATCCGAATACAGAATTAAGATGATGAAAAATGTTGGAATTAAATAATATCTGTCTGATGCTCATTGATTTAAAACATATTGTTAGAAAGAAAACAATGCTTTATGAAACTGGTTTCGATAATAGTACCGGCTTACAACTGCATATCATCCATAGAGCGCTGCATCATTTCACTTCTTGGCCAGTCTTATGAAAAAATTGAGATAATAATAGTTGATGATGGATCAACTGATGGGACAGGGGATAAGTGTCTTAACATGGCACTTGGTGATAAGCGTATAAAGTTCTATTCGGTCGAGCATAGAGGTGTTTCTGAGGTTAGAAATGAAGGCCTGCGCCATGCATCAGGAGAATATATTATGTTCGCAGATGCAGATGATTACGTGAAGAATAGCTTTGTTATGCAGATGGTTGCAGCATTAGAGGCAGATCCGGATTGTGATATGGCGGTATGTAATTACGAAAGAGTAGTTTATGGCGGATTATATCCCATTCGAACATTTACAGATGACGGAATGATCAGCAAAGAGGACTATCTTATTCAGACGCTTAAGGATCCGGGGCATCACTATTTTGGAGTTCTTTGGAACAAGATTTTTAAACGAAGCATAATCAGTGAAAATGCAATCTCTTTAAAAAAGGACATAACACTTGGAGAAGATTTTGTTTTTTCGCTAAATTACTTAAAGTTTGCAGCTAAAGTAAATATTATAAATGACAAGTTGTATTTTTATTGCTATCAAAAAAATGATACTTTATCGAGAATAATCAATAAATCTTTGAAAGATTGCGAAAATGAGATGCATAATCGCAATAAGATTTTTGATAATTATGTTGAGACTATGAAAAAAGCCGGTTTATATGACCGGATGAAAAAAAGAATATATCATTACTGGATAGTTTTTCTCGTGAGACAGAGATATTCATTGAATGCTGAATATAGGTGGAAACGAGAAGAAAAGCATTTTTGGATACGAAAAATGCATGAAAACACAAATATAAAAACTGCACTCACAATCTATAAAAGAGGGGAAGTGCAGTTAGAATATATGGCGTTTGCTATAGTTCAGACTATAAAAAATATTATGAAAAAGACTTTAAAATCAATCAAAAGGCAATAAAGAGCAGAACAGATAATCAAAAAGTAGCAATGGGAAGCGTTATGGTAAAGGTTGTGCCATGATTGCTTCCTGTTTTTGATTTGCAATCAATTGATCCGCCCAGAAGCTCAATTATCTTTTTACATATGGAAAGTCCCAGACCGGCACCTTGAGCATTTCCCGGATTTCTGGAAGCATCGGACATATATGATCTTTCAAAAATTCGTGGAAGGTCATTTTCTTCAATACCCTCGCCATTATCTGTAACGGTTATGATTACATGCTTTTCATCTGCAGAGAGACTTGCGCCGAGAGAAATCCTGCCTTCACCGAAGGTGTGTCTCCAGGCATTTTCAAATAAGTTATCAAGAGCACGGTTCATGTAGCCTATATCAATTTCTATATTCCATGCAAAATCCAATGGGACATCCAGAATTAACTGCATATTTTCATATCGGGGATTTAATTCAGTCATAAAGAAAAAGTCTTCAAGGTAGTTTCCACAAGGAACGATGGAAGGCTTTAGTAAATCATCTTTTGTACTTAGCTTTGTAAGTACAAATATTTCATTTATCATATTTTCCAATGACAGAGTTTTGGAGCTGATAAGTGTATAGAGCTCTTCTTGTTTTTTTGCATCAATGTCAGGAGAACTCTGTAGGTATTCTATAGCGCTTCGTATAGCTGCGATAGGTGAGCGAAGATCATGAGATATGTTTGAGAAAAACTCGTTCTGCTCTGTTATTAACTTACTTAACTTGTTGTTGGATTCGTATAGTGCCTTTGATAAGTCTTCTACAGTTAATGAGGGTTCATTATATGATTGTTTTTTATTGTTTCTTTTATCGTTAGTCATAGCAGTTCCTGTTTTGTTGAATCAGATTTATAGATTACTGCAAGTAAAAATATAGGGAATAATCTTAGGACTATTTTGGTATAACAAATTTGTACCCTTTGCCATAGGAAGTCTCAAGGCAGTTTTCAAGACCGTCATAGCCTTCAAGCTTTTTACGAAGTCTGCTCGCCATGACCATTATTGAACGGCGATCGCTTTCTTGATATACGCCCCATACTTTTAAACCTATTTTTTCAAATGTAATAACTTCCCCGGGGGAAGATACAAGCATGAAAAGTAGTTCATATTCACGATTAGATAATGCGATTTCAGTCTCGTCATTATAAATCACCTTGTGCTCAAGCGGCTTGATTTGAAGTGGTGGATATGATATGGTATTTGCTGTTTTAGTATGATTTTTTTTTCTTATTTGGAGCTTGATTCTGGCAGCCAGTTCTTTTAAACTATAGGGCTTAACCATGTAATCGTCAGCTCCTGATAATAAGCCATTTACACGGTCATCTTCGGATCCTCGACCGGATAGGAGAATTATTGGTGCATTGGTTAACTTTTTAATAATTGGGACTGCAGATAAACCATCAGTGCCTGGCATCATGATATCTAGTAGAATACAGTCTGGTTTTAGTGTGGACAATGCTGATATCGCATCGTCAGCAGTAAAGGATGTACTAACTTTATATCCTTCTCCTGTTAAGTAATCACTGTTTATTTTAATTACATCTTTGTCATCATCAATGAGCATTATATGGTTCATAAAAAACTCCTTGGAATTGTTTTTGGACAAAATAATTGTTAATAATACATGATTATAACCCGAAAAAATGTAATTGTTGATAGTTTAATGAATTATAGGACGTAAAAATGAAATTAAAAAGGTATTGGAAAAAGATAAAAGAGGATAAGGCTAAAGGCAAAGATTATTTTAGATGGTTGATTTATTATACGAAACCATATATGTGGAAGATTGGACTTTTGATGGCAGTCAGTATTCTTATGACGTTTGTATCAATCCAATATGCAATGGCGTCACGAAACCTTATTGATTTGGCTGGGGGCGGAAAAATTACCATAGGTGCAACTGTCGTATTTATAATACTCATTGTTTTAATGCAGGTGGTGAATCCTATAATGGATCTTTTCACTGCAATGATGTATGAAAAATATACTTTTGGAATTCGCAAACAGGTTTATGATAAACTGTTGTATTCTGAATGGCTTGGAACACAACGATTCCATACCGGAGACATGATGACTAGAATGACTAGTGATGCCGGCAGTGTTGCTGATGGAATGGTGGGTGTTATTCCTGAAATAATTGTATTATTGATACAATTGGTGGCAGTTTTTATAACTCTATATGGTTATTCGCCGTTTTTGGCAATATTTGCTTTGTTTTTAACACCGTTTGGCTTGCTTTTAACATTCATTATTGGAAGAAAACTTAAAAGACTTCAAGTTAAGGTGCTGGAGTCTGAGACGGCATACAGATCATTCATCCAGGAGAGCCTTGCTAATCTTATGGTAGTGAAAGCTTTTTCTAATGAGGAGCAGTTTTCCGATAAATTAGCTGAACTTCGCGAAAAGCGATTTTATTGGGTTTGGAAGAAAAATAAGCTTTCAGTTGGCTCTAACGTTGTGATGAATGGAACCTTTCAGTTTGGCTATATGATAGCGTTTGTTTATGCTGCAAACCAAATAGCAAAGGGGGAAATTACGTATGGAACCATGACATTATTTCTGACACTTTTTGCCAGAGTTCAGGGACCTATTGCATCACTTGCGCGTCAGTTACCGGGGGTGGTTTCAATTTTTGCTGCAGCTGGTCGTATTATGGATATACAGGATATTCCTTTGGAGGAACGCGAGGAATCAGTAGAAATGAATGGGGCTGTTGGTATAGAAGTGTCCAATATGTCTTTTGCTTATAGCAAGGAGAATATACTTAAGGATGTAACCTTTGACATTAAGCCAGGAGAGTTTGTGGCTATTATTGGTAAATCAGGTATAGGAAAGACAACGCTTATCCGTGTTCTTATGAACTTTATTACAGCGCAGAAAGGGATTGTTGAATATTATGATACATTTGGGACACGAACAAAGACCAGCGCTTCTGTACGAGAGTTTGTGTCTTATGTACCTCAAGGCAATACACTGTTTTCTGGCTCTATAAAAGATAATGTTCTTATGGGAAAACTTGACGCGACTGAGGAAGAGATGTGGGAAGCGTTGGATATGGCAGTCTGCAGAGAATTTATTGAAAAACTTCCAGATGGCATAGATACTGTTATTGGCGAGAAGGGCGTTGGATTATCTGAAGGCCAGGCACAGCGAATTGCTTTGGCCAGAGCGCTTATCAGAAAGTCTCCCTTCGTAATCCTTGATGAGGCTACATCAGCATTGGATGAGCAGACAGAGTATGAGCTTTTAAAGAGACTTGGAGGATTATCCCCGAAGCCAACTTGTCTTCTTATCACCCATAGAACCAGTGTCCTTAAGTATTGTTCAAGGGAGCTGGTAATAGATGATGGTCATGTTACTATGAAAGATTTATAACATGCATATATAGGATTTTTAACATATAGGGCAATTAGTATATGTTGATTTTTAGTAGTGCAAATAGTCATGAATAGAAAGAATTCTTGATTGTTTGCACTTCTTTTGTTGAGAACAAATAATATTAGGCAAATCTAGTCAGATGCTAATGGTGATATATATTGATTAGTCTGGTGATTTGTATTATGGAAGGAATAACTATATGGATATAACTAAGTATAAGATTGCTGATTTTGTAATAGAGCTAAGAGGCGATTCGATTTACATGGATGACAGATTCAAATTGTTTTTGTGCGATAATTCTGAAAAAACAGACATGGTGCTTAACATAGTGGAAAAACGGAAAAAATTTCCAGAGTATATTTTGAATAAAGGTACTAGAATAGGTATTTTTCATGCTTATTGGAAAAAGGATAAAATAATACAATTTTTTCCGTATCAAGAGCATTTGGGGGTTCGGCTGGTTGAATGTCGCAATAACTTTCATGATGTGACTTACTACCTTTGTGATAAGAGGGATAGTGCGTACGCTAAAATGATTGGATATGAAGAATATATAGATCAAATGCAGGGAGTAATATTTAATCTTTTTCAGGAAAGTTTCTTTAATATGATTTTATTTGAAAATGCCATGTCAATTCATTCGGCAAGTATCATATACGAGAATAAAGCTATCGCCTTTTCTGCATCATCCGGGACTGGTAAGAGTACTCAGGCTAATATGTGGAATAGAGTTCTTGGAACAGAGGTATTAGATGGGGATGTAACCGTTTGCCGTGAAATTGATAATAAACTTTATGTATATGGACTTCCCTGGTGTGGAAGCTCAGGGCAATTCGTGAATAAGAGAGTAGAGCTTGAGGCGTTAGTGTTCTTAAAGCAGGCAAAAGAAAACAAAGTAAGAGTGCCTTCTCTTAAAGAAAAAATAGGGTTGATTTTCTCGTCGACCTTTAGTGAAACCTGGGATGATGAGATGGCAAAAAAAAGAGCGAAAATAACTGAAAATATAATTTCTAAAGCAAAAATATTAGAATATTCATGTAATATGAATGAAAGTGCAGTACTAGTTTTGAAAGAATTCTTAAGAAATTCTGAATATTAGGTTTTGCCTTGAAACTTAATAGTGGATTTGTTATATTTTTTCAAGAACTTTATAAAAATTTAATATTAATTTTCAGAGGAGTGGAGTAATGAAGAAAAGTTATGTTAAGCCGGTTCTTAACTCATCTATGGAAGGAACCCTTGAGGGAGTATATGCATACGGCAACGTGATGGCAGGGACATATGGCCTTCAGTGTACCAAAAAGACTTCAAAAAATGAAGGCGGGGAAAAACATGGTTGTTATGTTGAATACTATGTATTGACTTGGTGTGGGATATATTCTGTGAGTTACTGTGAGTATGTTAATTACTGGGGACCCAAGTGGACAATAAAACATAGCTACTAATGTTATGTTGATGAGTGTTGACGGATAGATCAGGTAATGTAATATGAAATACAACACAGAATTTTCTGTATGTGAAGTCGCAGGTCAGTCTTTCCTTGTACCTACAGGATCCAAAGTTATGGATGTGGACAAGATGACTGACTTAAATGAAACAGCTTTGTTCATCATCAATTCTTTAAAAGAAAAAGACATGTCAAAAGATGAGCTCTTGGGGAAGATGCTCGAAGAATATGATGTTGATAGGCAGACTGCAGAGACTGATCTTACAGAGTTTATAGAAATGGCTATGAGTCTTGGGGTCATTAAGCCATGATGGAACAATCGGGGGATCGCGATAAAATGATTCCCACAGATGCCTGGATTCCAATTTATTTGGAGAGGTTATCTCAGGGGCAGAAGATAAAAATAGGACCATTTGGTTTTAGTATGTATCCACTGCTTGTGGGGAATCGCGACAGCCTTGTTCTGACAGAGATTAACAGACCGCTTAAACGCGGTGATATATGTCTTTATCGCAGAGATGACGGCATATATGTTACACATACAATTCATCATTTGGATGAATCGGGGATTTATTTTTTGGGTGAAAGCCAACAGGATATCGAAGGACCGCTAAAAAGAGAGCAGGTACTTGCTGTGGCTGAGAGTTTCATTAGGAACGGACGTGAATATTCTTGTAGCTGGGGAGCTTATAGATTTTTTCACGAGGTATGGTTGCTGATGAGACCATTTAGAATAAAACTTATAAAGATTTATAGGTTTTTACGTAGAGTATGAGAACTAAGTAGTTGGATTATTTATGGGGGATTATATTGAAAAAAGTATTAATGGTAGCTTCTTCCGGGGGACATATGGAAGAGCTCACAAGGTTAAAGAAAGTTATTTCAAAGTACGACTGCTGTTGGGTTACTGAGTTTAATGATTTTCAGACCTACGGGGAAAATTATGACGTTAATTACTATGTCATGCAAGTTAACAGAAAAGAGTTTTTCTTTCCGATAAAGTTTTTGATTCTGTTTGTGCGAGCGTGGTATATTATTCTCAGAGAAAAGCCTGACTGTGTTATTTCTACCGGAGCTCTCATTTCATATCCGTTCTGCAGAATAGCAAAGTGGATGGGTAAAAAAGTCATTTTTATTGAATCATTTGCCAGAGTAAATGAGTTATCTCTCACAGGTAGGTTGCTATATAACCATGTAAATAGGTTTATAGTACAATGGCCAGAGCTGTCTCGAGAATATGACAAAGCAGTAGTTGGAGGCGGTATATTTTGATTTTTGTTTCGGTAGGTACGCAGAAATTTCAGATGGATAGGCTCATGAAACAAGTTGAAATTCTTGCTGCCAGAATGCCGGACAAAAAGTTTGTGGTTCAGTATGGTAATTCAACATACATTCCTAAGAATTGCGAATGCCATCAGTTCATGGATCGTGAGCTATTTTCTAAATGTATAGATGAGAGTGAATTACTTATCCTCCATGGTGGTGTAGGTACTATAATGCAGGGACTTAAACATAATAAGCCGATTATAGTGGTACCCAGACTGAAGGAATATCATGAGCATGTTGATGACCATCAAATGGAAGCTGCATGGGCGCTTAAGCATTTTAAATGTGTACTCATATGTATGAATGTTGAGTACTTAGAGTATATGATTAACCATGCAAATGAATACCACTTCAAGAAGTTTATTGAACCAAAACATAAGGTAGAAGAACTGGTTTTGGAATGCATAGAAGAAGAGACAGAGCCTATAAAACATACATGGCCTTTACCAAAGCGAATAAAAAATTTCTTTGCACTTGGACCCAAGAATCTAAGCGATAAGGAAATTGATAGACATAAAGGAATTTAAATAATAGCGTCTTTTGAGAAGTGACTAACTTTTATGAAGGTTAGGCTCTTACTGAAAAGACGCTTTTGTGATATTTTCTATAATGAGTAATCTGTTATTGTGAGGGGAAATAATGGGAAGAAAAAAGAAACAAACTATAGAATTCAGATTCTACGAGGTCCCTCAGGGGCAGAGCTGCTTAGCTCTCCTTGGGGAGAAATGGATAAGGGTCTACGGTGAAGCTGATAACACTCTTCATTTCCATAATCTGTTTGAGGTTGGTTATTGCAGATACGGTAATGGAGTGATGATATTAGATGAGAAGACCAGTCCATATGAGACAGATATGTTCTCTGTTATTCCTCAAAATTATCCACATACAACTAACAGTAAAATCGAGAATTTCTGGGAGTATTTCTTCTTTGACGTTGAAGAGGTTGCAAAGCAGCTATATCCTGATAACATGCCAAAGCAGAAAGAGGCAGTTGCTATCCTGAATAAGAGGGCTGATCTTATTGGTGCTGCAGAAAAACCGGAGATAGCCGAGATAATCAAGCGTATCTTGGAGGAGATGAGGGATAAGGCGCCCTACTACAAAGATACGACGCGTAACCTAATAAATACTCTTGCACTTATGATAATGAGAATGCACAAGTCTATGGATGCTGAGTCACCAACTCTTATCGAGAGGGAGACGGGTGCAGATATGATGAGCATTAAGCCTGCCATAGAGTACATTGAGGATAAGTACGCTGAGGAGATTCGTGCTCTTGATCTTGCTAATACATGTAGCATGAGTGAGACTCATTTCAGGCGCACTTTTGTCGACATTATCAATATGTCACCTATGGATTACCTTAATCTGGTTCGTGTTCAGAAAGCGTGTGATACTATGAAGCGAACTGATCATTCCATGGAAATTGTGGCTGTTGAGTGTGGCTTTGGCAATGTGTCCACTTTTAACAGGAATTTCAAAAAATATCTGGGAACTTCCCCATACCAGTGGAAGAAGAACAAGGAAAACTACGCAGGAAAGCTCTTGGACTACAACATCCATGCACTTAAGGGTTGGTAATACTAATTGCCATTAACATAACCAGCATAATTTACAACCATGCACCTATAAAGTGTGGAAATATTGGTAACCTATACTTAAATTTTCGTTAAATAACACAATTTATACACTAAAGGGATAGCAATGGCTCAACTGCGCATACTTAACCCTTTAACTTTCTTAATATTCTGTTCAAAATTTGTTCATAAATGGTCGAATATGCACATTTTAAATTTAAAAATGTGCATTATTTTTTTGCCCTATTGGTATAATATACATAGATTTGATTCGAAAAGAGATTATTTCAGTCAAAATGCCTAAAATTCATCTGACATAATCTTAAGAAATGAATCAGGTACGAATAATAATTTATTTTCATTAGGGAGGACATAATAATGAAAAGAAAAGCATTATCAATGGTACTTGCATCTGCTATGACACTTTCCATGATCACAGGTTGCGGCGGGAACAAGGCAGACACAGCAACAACAAACGACGCTACAGACGCTACACAGAGCACAGAGACAACAGAGCAGACAGAGAGCACAGATGCTACTGCTGAGACTACTGAAGAAGCAGCAGCTCCTACAGCTGATGTTGCATCAGAAGGTGAGCATGAACTTTCAGTTTATGCATGGGATGAGAACTTCAATATTCCTGCTCTTAGAGCAGCTGAGAAGGCTTATCAGACAGTTGATCCTGAGTTCAAACTGAACATCATTACACAGTCAGGCTCAACAGATGTTGAGCAGGCAGTTACACTTGCTGCAGCTGCAGGCGACTTCAGCACACTTCCTGATATCGTTCTTTTCCAGGATCATTACATTCAGAAGTTTGTAGCTGATTATCCGGATGCATGGGTAGATATCGATGACGCAGGAATTGACTGGTCCAATCTTGGAGCAGAGAAGATTTCCTACAGCACCATCGGCGGTAAGCACTACGGAGCACCTGTTGATAACGGAACTGCAATTTTTGCATATCGTACAGACATCCTTGAAGAGTGCGGTTATTCACTTGCTGATGTAACAGGCATTTCCTGGGACAGATGGCTTGAGATTGCTAAGGATGTACATGATAAGACAGGTAAGGCACTCCTTTCTATGGATCACTCAGGCGATGACCTTCCTTACATGATGCTTCAGGCAGAGGGTGAGTCACAGTGGACAGATAACACAACTCCCAATCTTGTAGGCAATGAGAAATTTAAGAAGATAATCGAAGTTATTGTACAGGGTGCTAATGATGGTTCTATCATTCTTGCTAACAGCTGGAGTGAGTATACAGACCAGACTATCCAGGGCGATCAGGTTGCAGGCGTTATGAACGGTAACTGGATCATTCCTACAATCGAGCAAGTTGCTGACAACAGTGGTAAGTGGGCTATTACAACACTTCCTACCATCGATGGTGGAAAAGAAGGCTACGCAGCTAACGGCGGATCTTCTCTCTATGTAACAGCTAACTGTACAAAGCCTGAACTTGCTAAGGCATTCCTTGCTTATACATTTGGCGGCGGAGACGGAGCTATCGCAACTTACGATGCAGCACTTACAGATGGTGGCGTTATCACAACATGCATCTCAGCAGGTAAGTCTGAAGTGTATTCTAAGGGCGTTGATTACTTTAATGGTCAGGCTATCTACGCTGACATCGTTGAGATGGGCGCTAATGTTCCTGTAATCCAGCAGAGTGATTTCCATTACAACCTTCGTACACTTGTAAATACACTTATCACAAATGTACAGAATGGTAATGATATTGATTCTGAGATTCAGGCAGCTCAGGAACAGCTTGAGTTTGAAATCGCAGGTTCACAGAACTAATTTTTAATTACGGTAATTGTTTAACCGGGGAATCGGGATTTTCCGATCCCCGGTTTTGTAAAATAAAGAAAAGGAGCATCTAGGATGAAAAAAGGAAAATCCGTTACTGCAAAACAGAAAACAGCCGGTTGGATGTTTCTTGCAATTGCATCCATAATGATATTTATATTCAGTTTTTACCCAATGGTTTCAGCCCTGATCATGTCCTTTAAGACTGGTTCTGCGGCTGCTATGAAATGGGCTAATCCCATTACATTCAACTATACCCGTATGTTTCAGGACAAGACTTTTATGAAGTCTGTCGGCAATACTTTTTTGTATCTGATAATTCAAGTACCGATAATGCTGGTGCTGGCAATACTTCTTGCTCAGCTCCTTAATAATAAAGATCTTAAATTCAGGGGTCTCTTTAGAACAATGGTATTCTTGCCATGTGCTATTTCACTGGTTTCTTACGCTCTTATTTTCAGAACACTTTTTGCTACGCAAGGTCTTGTAAATATGACTCTTATGAATATGGGACTTATCAGTGAAAATATTAACTGGCTTGGCCAGACTGATACAGCCAGATTTGTAATCATCTTCGCACTTATCTGGAGATGGACCGGATATAACATGGTATTCTTTCTGGCAGGTCTTCAGAACATCGAATATTCTGTTTATGAAGCAGCTAAAATTGATGGCGCAACAGGATGGAAGACTTTCTGGCATATAACAGTTCCTCTTCTTAGACCTGTTATAATAATGACCTTCATCATGTCAATAAATGGTACACTGCAGCTCTTTGATGAGTCAGTCAACCTGACAAATGGTGGTCCTGCAAATACCACAATTACGATGTCGCATTATGTATATAACAATGCGTTTGGTACCGGTGTTGCTAATTTTGGATATGCATCCGCAATGTCATTCTTTATCTTCATTTTGGTTGCTATCCTTGCTTTTATCAATCTGAAAGTAGGTGATACACGTGACTAATAAAAAGAACAGATCCAATATTCAAAGAAGACTTATACCAAGCTATATATTCCTTACACTTTTTTCACTGTTTTCAGTATTCCCACTTTTCTGGATGGTGACAGCGGCTACTAATGCTACAGTAGATGTTGCAAGAGGAAAAGTCTGGTTTGGAACACAGGCAGTCGAGAATTTTAAAAACCTTTTAAGTACTGCACAGGCTCAGGGAGCAGGGGCATCACTTTGGAGATTCATGGGCAACTCCTTTACCTATGCTGCAGTGCAGACAATATTATGTATTTTTATATGCTCACTTGCAGGCTACGGATTTGAGCTTTATCACGACAAGGGCAAGGACTTCCTTTTTGCAATACTTCTGATGGCTATGATGATACCCGGTGTTGCAACTATGATTCCTATGTTCAGGATGATGAGTAAGCTTCACTTCCTGAATGAGGTTTGGGGCTTCGTTCTTCCCGCAGTATCTACACCTTTCATGATCATGATGTTTAGACAGAACAGCCGTAATTTCCCTGTGGATATCATGGAAGCTGCAAGAATAGATGGGCTATCTGAATTTGCTATCTTTTATCGTATGTATATGCCGGTTATGAAATCTACCTATGCTGCAGCAGCGGTTATTACATTTATGAATGCATGGAATGCATATCTGTGGCCAAGAGTAGTACTTACAGAGAACAAGGCTCAGACAATGCCTATACTTATTGCCAATATGTCTAACGGATATACTGTTGATTACGGAATGCTAATGATGGGCGTTTTATTCTGCTCATTACCTACAATGATCATATTCTTTGTACTGCAGAAACAGTTTGCAGAAGGAATTACAGGTGCCGTTAAATAAAAACGCTCCTTATGAAAATTGATAGTGTAAAACCAGATATGAATACAATGTACTGACCTAAGGAATTCACCGCAAGCGGTACCCCTTAGGTCGATTATTGAGGGAAGTATTTATGAAAGAGTTTAATTATGAGATAGTTAAAAATCCTGAGATTTTTCAGCAAAACAGGCTACCTGCACATTCTGACCACGTGGCATACAAATCTGCTTCAGAGATGATGACAGGGAAAACAAGCTACAGACTTAGTCTTGACGGAGTGTGGCATTTTCATTATTCCAAAAATGTAAATGATGCACCAAAGGATTTCTGGGAAACTGGCTACGACACATCAGGATGGGACAGGATAAATGTTCCTGCCCATATTCAGATGGAAGGCTATGACAAACCGCAGTACGTAAATGTCCAGTATCCCTGGGATGGTTTAGAAGAATTAAAACCGGGAGAGATTCCTGAAAAGTTTAATCCTGTTGCTGATTATGTGAAGCTTTTTACTATCCCTAAGGATTTTAAAGGAGAGAAAATCAGTATATCTTTTCAGGGAGTCGAGAGTGGTTTCGCTCTTTGGCTAAATGGACAATATATTGGTTACAGCGAGGATAGCTTTGATCCTTCTGAGTTTGATCTTACTGACGCTCTTAAAAAAGGCGAAAATAAGCTTGCTGTAAGAGTCTTTAAGTGGACATCAAGCAGCTGGTGTGAGGACCAGGATTTCTTTAGATTCTCAGGTATTTTCAGAAGTGTCTATCTCTTTGCTGTGCCGAAGTCTCATGTTTTTGATTTGAAAATTGAGACTGATCTCTCTGATAATTTTAAGACAGCAAGCCTTAACATAAGCGCAGTTACTTCAGGAAGCGGAATGATGGAACTTAAGCTCACCTATAAAGGTGAAAAAGTTCTGGAGGGAAAAATACCGCTATCTGAATCTGGTGTAACTACAGGAAAATGTGATTTTGAGAAGATTTATCTCTGGAGCGCAGAAGAGCCAAATCTCTACGAATTGTTCCTTACAATCACTGATGCGAGGGGGGCTGTGTGCGAAGTGATTCGCCAGAATGTTGGTCTTCGCAGATTTGAGATGAAAAATGGGCTCATGCTCCTTAATGGCAAGCGCATAGTTTTCAAAGGGGTTAACCGTCACGAGTTCAGTCACATAAATGGTCGCGTACCGGATAGGGACGAGCTGATAAAGGATATTGTTACCATGAAAAGGAATAATATCAATGCTATCAGAACAAGTCATTATCCTGATGATAGTGGGCTTTATGAGCTCTGCGATATATACGGTCTTTATATGATTGCTGAGAGTAACCTTGAGACTCATGGAACCTGGGAACCCTATGAGAGGGGACAGGTATCTGTTGATTATGTGGTTCCAAGAGACAAAGAGGAATGGAAAGAGATGCTTCTTGACAGGATAGATTCCTGTTATCACAGAAATAAGAATCATCCATCCATTCTGATCTGGTCAATCGGTAATGAAGCTAATGGCGGAACTGTTCCTTATGCAATGAGCAAACGTTTTAAGGAACATGATAGCACAAGGCTTGTTCATTACGAGGGAGTATTCCATGACAGAAGATTCAATGATACTTCAGACATGGAGAGCCAGATGTATCCACCGGTTAAAGCGATAGAGGAATTCTTGAAAAAGGAAAAAGATAAGCCCTTTATCTGCTGCGAGTACACTCATGCAATGGGCAACTCCTGCGGTGGAATGCATTATTATACAGATCTGACTGATACTGAGCCAAGGTATCAGGGCGGATTCATCTGGGACTATATAGACCAGAGTATTCTGAAAAAGGATAGATATGGCAGGTACTTCGAAGCCTATGGCGGAGATTTTGGCGACAGACCTACTGACTATAATTTCAGTGGAAACGGAATCGCATATGGCGACAGGAATCCTTCACCCAAGATGCAGGAGGTTAAGTTTAATTACCAGAATATTTCTGTGGTATTTGAAAAGACAAAGTTCAAGGTAATTAATAAGAACCTTTTTGTTAATACAGATTCTTTTGATACAAAGCTTACGCTTCTGGCTAATGGTGAGAAAATCTGCGAGACCATGATGGAAATTGAGGTTAAGCCTCTAAGCACCAAGAGCTTTAGTATTCCTTCAGTGATAAATGAGACCATGATGGAATATGAAAATGGTTATGCGCTTACGAATGGAAACCTTGAGTTTGTGCTTATTGTTTCCTTTAGTCTAAAAGAAAACACGCTTTGGGCAAATGCCGGCCATGAGGTTGCTTTTGGACAGACTGTTCTTAGAAAGATTGCAAAGCCCTTTAAATGCACAGATAAGCTTACTGTTGTGCATGGAAACAATAATATCGGTGTTCGCGGTGATGAATTTACTGCACTGTTTTCATTGTTGGGACCGGGACTTGTCTCTTATGTTTACGCAGGTAGAGAGATGATAGAAAAAGCTCCTGCGCCAAATTTCTGGAGAGCGCCAAATGATAACGATAATGGTAGCAGAATGCAGCAGCGCTATGCACAGTGGAAGATTGCCAGCATGTATCCTTCCGCATTAGGAAAACCTGATGGTAAAATGCATTTTGCAAAGGTTACCGAGGAAAAGAACAGTGTTAAGATAGCTTACAGATATTATCTTCCTACTTCACCTGAGTCTGAGTGCGGAGTTACATATGAGGTCTTTGGAGACGGAACCATAAAAACCGAATTAACCTACGATGGTGTTAAGGGACTTCCGGATATGCCGGAGTTTGGCATGCTGTTTAAGCTAAATGCTGACTATGACAATCTCACCTGGTACGGACTTGGACCGCAGGAAACCTATGAGGACAGAAAGCGCGGAGGTAAAATCGGAATCTACGCCAATAAGGTAGCAGATAACATGGCTAAATACCTTGTGCCACAGGAATGCGGCAACAAGTGCGAGGTTCGATGGGCTAAGGTTACGGATCTGAAGGGAAGAGGAATGGAATTCTTTGGAGATAATATTTCCTTTAGTGCACTATCCTTTACTCCTCATGAGATGGAAAATGCAATGCATGACTTTGAACTTCCTGCTGTTCACTACACCGTAGTAAGAGCTGCCATGCAGCAGCTTGGAGTAGGCGGAGATGATAGCTGGGGCTCAAGACCTCATCCTGAGTACAGAATTCCTGCAGAAAAAGACTTAAAGTTCACTTTCTGGTTTAAGGGGATCTGAATGTTTCACTTCCATAACCGGGAGCAAATAACAAAAATTGAAAGGCGTTTTGGCAATTGTTGTCAAAACGCCTATTTTGTGGTATATTTTTAAATTGGCATAGGTTCATTTTTGAACGAAATTATGAAAATCTATATGCCAAAAATAATTTATTGATCGGAGGCATCCTTGCTTAAGACTTTTTCCATAACTGACGTTGGTCAGAAACGAAAACTAAATCAGGATTACGTTTTTTCCTCCGAAAGAAGAATCGGTAATTTGTCAAACGTATTCATTGTGGCTGATGGAATGGGTGGTCACAATGCGGGGGATTATGCTTCGAAATTCACCGTTAACACCATGGTGGAGGAGATTGAAAAATCATTTGAACAGAATCCTGTCAGAATACTTGAGAATGCGATTAAGATTGCAAATCAGAAACTCCGTGCCAAGGCTGCAGAGGATGAACACCTCTATGGAATGGGCACCACTGTTGTTGCTGCAACAGTAATGGGGCGCTACCTTCAGGTTGCGAATGTTGGGGACAGCAGATTATATGTCATAGGCGATGACATTAGACAGATTACCAGAGATCATTCACTTGTTCAGGAGATGGTTCGCGCAGGCGGTCTTGACCCTGAGGAAGCACGTACGCATAAAGAGAAGAATATCATCACTCGTGCTATAGGTGCTGATGATACTGTAGATGTGGATTTCTTTAACGTTGAGCTCGAAAAGGGGGATATCGTGCTCATGTGTTCCGACGGTCTTACAAATATGCTGGAGGATCAGGAGATTCGCATGATTGTCAGTGGCCAGAGAGATATTATTGAGAAGGCACAGAAGTTAGTGGATATGGCAAACCAGCATGGCGGTAAGGACAATATCGCTGTTATCCTGATTGAGCCTTTTGCTGACGGAGGAGCTGAATGATTAAAATAGGAATGATGATCGGCGACCGCTATGAGATCCTTGAAAAAATAGGAACCGGCGGTATGTCTGATGTATATAGAGCAAAAGATCACAAGTTAAACAGACCCGTTGCGGTTAAAGTACTGAAGCAGGAATTTTCCGAGAATGATAACTTTGTCTCAAAATTCCGAGTAGAAGCTCAGGCAGCTGCAGGGCTTATGCACCCCAATATTGTAAACGTTTATGATGTTGGAGATGAGAACGGAATTCATTACATTGTAATGGAGCTTGTGGACGGAATTACTCTTAAGAGATATATAGAAAAAAAATCAAGGCTGTCTGTGAAGGAGGCTGTAAGTATTGCAATTCAGGTTGCAATGGGACTTGAAGCAGCACACAATAATCATATCATTCACAGAGATATTAAGCCGCAGAACATTATTATTTCCAAAGAGGGCAAAGTAAAGGTTACGGATTTTGGTATTGCGAAGGCTGCAACCAGCAACACCATTACCTCTAATGTTATGGGATCTGTACACTATACATCTCCGGAACAGGCAAGGGGTGGATATTCCGATGCCAAAAGTGATGTTTATTCACTTGGAATAACACTTTTTGAGATGCTTACAGGAAGACTTCCGTTTAATGGAGATACTACTGTAGCTATTGCCATCAAGCATATTCAGGAGGAGTTACCTTCTCCTTCAGAATTTAGCGATGAGATTCCGATCAGTGTTGAGAAGATAGTAATGAAGTGCTGTCAGAAGAGTCCTGACAGAAGATATCAGAGTGCAGCTGAACTCATTGCAGACCTCAAGAGATCACTGATAACACCCGATGAGGATTTTGTTAATCTTGTAGATCCTGACGAAGAGGGCGCTACCAGAGTTGCTACCGAGGAGGAATCCAGGAGCATTGGCAGTATGAGTGATACTGAACGGATGAGGCTTAATGAAGAAAGCATCCGTGAGTATGAGGCTCAGAAGCGACGTGAGAAGGAATATATCAGGCGTCGCGGAGACAGCTATGAGGATGAAGACGAGGATGAGGATTATGACAGAAGGTCTTATGGCGAGGGTAATCGCATTGAGAGACTGACAATAGCACTTGCCATGATTGGTGCTGTTCTTGTAGGAATCATCGTTATAATTCTTGTGGGCAGATCACTGGGAATCCTTGGCAGTACAACTGAAGAAGAGGTTATCACACAGGCAGATGGTGATGCGACTACGATTGCCAACGGAATCCAGATACCGGACGTTGAAGGGCTATCTTATGTTGAAGCTGTAACAGCACTTAAGGATAAGAACTTTAAATTTGAGAGAGTGGATGATGATGAGAGCACTCTTGCAAAGAATACTGTTGTATCTCAGGAGCCCAAAGGTGGTTCTTATGCAGCGAGCGGATCTACTGTTAAGATTACAGTAAGTACAGGCAAAGGTGCTGAGGCACAGGCTAGTACTTCTGCAGCTTCGAGCACGGAAGAGAGCAGCGCTAATGCAGCTTCTTCTGTGACTGACAACAGGGTCGCAGTTCCTAATCTTGTGGGACTTACAATTGATGAAGCAATTGCGACTCTCTCTGAAGCAGGACTTATTCAGGGACGTGTGGTAGATGTCAATAATGATACCTACGGGGTAGATGTGGTAACTGCTCAGAGCAGACCTGTTGGAACGATGGTTGACCCCGGAACAGCAATAGATATTGAGAAGTCTATTGGGCCTACAAGTATTTCTTACAGCTTCTCCGGTGATATAGCAGCGCCTACTGAGGGACAGAATTACACTGATGGAGTATCGGTTCACGTTTCATTTGTTACTGCTGATGGTACATCTTTACTTGATACTACAACGGCATCTTTCCCTATCACAGGGGTAGTGCGCACGGGACTTACATCGGCTACCGGAGTGATAACATTTACTTACACAGCTACGAGCCCTGCTACAACTGATGAATATGGCAATATAGTCGGTGGCACCTCAGAGGAGTTTACAGTTACCAGAGCTGTTACATTTAATCAGGAAAATTGATTTTGCAGGGGTATCTATGAAAGGTAGGATTGTTAAGGGAATTGCAGGCTTTTATTATGTAAACACAGGAAGCGAGAGTGTTTATGAATGTAAGGCTAAGGGCATTTTTCGAAAAGACAATATAAAGCCGCTTGTTGGTGATGATGTTGATATTGAAATAATTGATGAAGAGGCCGGAACAGGTAATATCACTAAGATATTACCCCGGCGAAATGAGCTTATAAGACCGCCGGTCGCAAATGTCGACCAGGCGGTTGTTCTGTTTGCGATAGTAAAACCTGATCCGAACTACAATGTACTTGATAAGTTTCTGATCCAAATGAGAAGGAACGGACTTCCTGTCATCATTTGCTTTAACAAGCAGGACATTGCTTCAAAAGAGGAACAGCAGGAACTTATGGATGCTTATGAAAAGTGCGGATATGAGGTTATCTTTATAAGCGTTCATGAAGGTGCCGGAATAGACAGACTTTGTGAGAAACTTAGAGGAAAAACTTCTGTTGTGGCAGGACCAAGCGGAGTCGGTAAATCTTCTCTTCTGAATAAGCTTCATCCTGAGGCAGCTATGGAGACAGGAGAACTTAGTCGTAAGATTGCCAGAGGGCGCAACACGACAAGACATTCAGAAATGTTCTATATCTCTTCGCTGTCTGATGAGGATCAGTCCACATATATATTCGATACTCCTGGGTTCACTTCTCTAGCACTTAAAGATATTACGGCAGAGGAGCTGGCTCAGTATTACCCGGAGTTTGAACCCTATGAGCCCTCTTGCAGATTCAGAGGGTGCAGCCATATAGCAGAGCCTGATTGCGGCGTCAAGACTGCGCTGGAAGCAGGAGAGATATCGAGAGTAAGGTACGATAATTACAAAATAATATATGAAGAGCTGAAAAATATGAAACCGGTATATAGATAAATGCTCTTATAAAACCAAAAACGGAGTAACAGACTTGGGGGCTGTTACTCCGTTTTCGTGAAAAATATAATAAAAAAGTTTGGAATAATGATATTGTTGCATAAGTTGTTACAACTCATACAACTAAGACAATTGTAACATTTATGTAACATATGTCAATATGTTTTTAAAAAAATCTTAGATTATTTTTAATTGGCTTCCTGCATCATGTTCGTACAAAGATATCCATAAGGAATCAGATTTAGGAGCGATCGAGAAATCTTAATAAAACATTAAGAATTACTCTTTTTAGCGTCTATAATAGTGTAAAATGCTCATAAAATAAGGGCTTTATACAGTTATCACATAAAAAGTGCACAAAGAAATTGGTAATAAATCGCAATAAATAGCAAGATTGCTGCAATAATTGATAAGTGCAGCATTTTTTTTATTGCTAGAATTAGTTAACTCGTGCACGGAAAATAGCATGTGATGGCGTAAACATGCTACCAAAAGAAGAAAATGAAAAAAGTTTTAAGAAAATTAAATGAAGAAAGGGGAAGGTATGAAAAGACATTTATCGCTATTTATGTCGCTTATGCTCAGCGTGGGGCTGATCGTAGGAAATGGGGGAAATGTTTCTGCTGCCGAAGTTGTGAACGGGACGTATGTTAAAGGGGATAATGAGAACAATCCCGTTGTCACACAGAACTACGGTGCAGATCCCGGAGTATTGGTGTACAACGATACCGTGTATATTTATGCTACCAATGATTCACAGGAGTATGCCGGTAACAACGAGAATACTTATGGGAAAATTGACACATTAAATTGTTATTCATCTAAAGATCTTGTTAACTGGACTGATCATGGAGCATTCAAGATTGCAGGTGGAAGCGGAGCAGCAAGATGGGCTAAGAATTCCTGGGCACCATGTATTGCAACTAAGAAAATCAATGGAAAAGATAAGTTCTTCCTTTATTTTGCAAATAATGGAAGCGGAATAGGAGTATTAACAGCGGATTCTCCTACAGGTCCCTGGAAAGATCCTATAGGCAAAGCACTCATAACGGGAGCTACGCCCGGATGCAGCGGAGTTACATGGATGTTTGACCCTGCGGTACTCGTAGATTCAGACGGAACCGGCTATCTGTATTTTGGCGGCGGAATTCCGAACAATCAGTTTGAACATCCGAAGACTGCAAGAGTAATCAAGCTTGGCGCTGATATGACAAGTGTATCCGGATCGGCAGCAACAATTGATGCACCTTATCTTTTTGAGGATTCCGGAATCAACAAGATTGGTAATAAGTATTATTATTCATACTGCTCGAACTGGAATTGCAAGAATGGCTTTAATAATGCTGCAATTGAGTATATGACAAGTAACAGCCCCATGGGACCTTTTTCCTATCAGGGCGAGGTTATGAAGAACCCCGGAGTGTTCTTTAATGGATCAACCGGCAATAACCACCACCAGATATTTGAATTTGGTGGACAGTATTATCTTGCTTATCACACAAGATCAGTTGAGTCCAAGGTCATCGGTAAGAGCCTTGGCTACAGAACTACTCAGATAGATAAGCTGAATGTTTCTAACGGCAAGATTACATCACTTACACCCTCAATGTCAGGCCCTTCTCAGACCTCATACGTGAATCCTTACGATTCAGTTCAGGCTGAGACCATGTTTACTCAAAGCGGCATCGGCGTATCAGGTAACGGCGATGGAGTTGCATGGGTAGACCACATTGACAACGGCGATTATACCAAGGTTAAGGGCGTGAACTTTGCTAAAGGACTTGGTGAGATAGCGGTAAGTGTAAACAGCAGAGGCAAAGGAACTATCCAGGTTAGAGATGGAGGTCCTAAGGGTAGTCTTCTCGGTACCATTAATCTGTCTGATACAAATGGCAAGAATGCAGAATTTACTGGCACAATGAAGAATGTTACCGGTGTTAAGAATATCTGCTTTGTATTCAATGGAAGCTTTGAGTTTGACTACTGGAAAGCTGCAGGAACAGGTGAGAGCGCAGGTGGTAACCAGGGCGCAGAAGAAGGCCAGAATCAGGGCGGCAATGAGAATAACCAGGTAAATAACAACAAATTTGAGTGCGAGGAAATGACTAAGAGCGGTCAGTACACCGGCACTATCTCAAGTCCTTTTAACGGAGCTGCTTTATATGCTAACAATGATACCGTGAGCTTTGATCAGTACTTTGCTTACGGCACGCATAACTTTACACTTCGCGGTTGCTCCAACAACAGTAATATGGCGAAGGTTGAACTCAAGATTGGTGGAGAATCCAAGGGTACATTCTATTATGGTGATGAATACCCTGCAGAGTACACTATTGAAAACGTAAGCCATGCAACCGGTGCAACTACTGTTGAGTTGACAGTAACATCAGATGATGGAACATGGGATGCATATGTTGATTATCTCACATGGGATAGCGGATCCGGACAGAACGGAAATGGCAACCAGGGCGGTAACCAGGGTGGCAATCAGGGTGGAAACCAGGGTGGTAATCAGGGCGGAAATGGAGGACAGACACTTAATCCTTCAGACCTTACACTTCTTAACACCTATGGTCAGCAGTATGGCTACTCAGGCACATGTATTAATCTTTACCAGTTAAGAGATGCTAACACATTAGACCTCATAAAGAAAAACTACAACAGCATTACACTAGAAAATGAGATGAAGCCCGATGCACTTCTTGGTGGTTCTGCGAGACTTATTTCAGTTACTGATGCAAAGAACCGCGGATATTATATCCCTGATAACTACAATGAAGCTTACGTTCCACAGATCAACTTCAATACTGTTGATGAGGTTATGAAAATCTGCTATAACAATGGCCTTAGAATGAGAGCACATACACTTGTTTGGCATTCACAGACTCCTTCATGGTTCTTCAGAAACGGTTTTGCAGGTAATGGCGGATTTGTAAATCAGGCAACAATGGATGCCCGCCTTGAGATGTACGTTAAGACTGTAATGAATCATGTATACCTTAGTGAATACGGCAGCGTAGTATATGCGTGGGATATCGCTAATGAAGTAATGCATGCCAACAATTCAGGCTGGGAAGCTGTTTATGGCAACAACAGAACAAATGCTTCCTATGTAAAGAAGGCATTTACTTATGCATATCAGACACTTGATTATTTCAATCTGACTGATTCAGTAAGCCTTTTCTACAATGACTACAATACCTATATGGAAGTAAATAATATTATCAAGCTTGTTAATTATATTAACTCCGACAAGACAATCTGCTCAGGTGTAGGTATGCAGTCACACCTTGGAACAGGTTACCCTTCAGTTGATTACTACACACAGGCACTTAAGTCCTTCTTAAATGCCGGCTTTGAAGTTCAGATAACAGAGATGGATATCACTAATAAAGGCGATCAGGATCTTGCAAATTATGCATACAGCCTTTATAAGAATATCAATTCACTTAAGAAAAATGATGGCAAGATCACAAGCATAACCTGGTGGGGCCTTTCAGATCAGGTGACCTGGATTGACAACGCAAAGCCGCTTCTTTTCAGCACACCTACTTCCAAAAAGCCTGCATATGATAAGGTTATACAAGCCTATACAGAGACTTTTGGAACACCTACATCAGGATACACGCCTCAGCCTCTGCCTACACCTCAGCCGGGAAATACTGAGAATGAAGATCCTTCTACAGAAGAGCCGCAGAATGATGAGCCTCAAAACACAGGGGACACACATGACACAGCTTCCATCGAAAACGGCTGGTATTATCTTAAGAATACACTTTCTCAGAAATACCTCACAGTAGAGGGTAACAGTGCAGATGGATGGGTAAATGTATACATCAGCACAGGAACAGGCGTAGATGGTCAGAAATGGTATGTTACAAATACAGATGATGGATTTATTACTCTCACAAGTAAGCTTGGAAATGTGATGCTTGATGTGGCAAACGGAGAGGACGAAGACGGAGCAAATATTGGAATTTATCAGGGCTATGGCGGAGATGCTCAGAAGTTTACAGTTAGAAAGACTGATAAGGATGGCATCTATACTATTGCTACAAAGGCTTCAAACGGAACCAAGAACCTGGATGTTTATGAGCACAAAACTGATGACGGAACCAATGTATGCCAGTGGACATACTATGGCAATCCCAATCAGCAGTGGCAGTTTGAGAAGATTGAGGGTGAGCAGGAAAATGGTGGAAACCAGAACCAGCCTTCAGACGATCCTGGACAAGGACAGCCTTCAGAGGATCCTAATCAGGATCAGCCTTCTGATGATCCCGGTCAGCAGAATCCTTCTGAGGATCCTCAGCCGCAGGTACCGGATGTGGAAGAACTTGCACTTGATTATTCAATAAACAGCTGGGGCAGTGGTTTCCAGGTAAGCCTTAAGGTATTAAATAACACAGGTGCTGCTGTTAACACATGGACACTTAAACTCAAAAAGAGTGATATCTCTATTGGCTCAAGCTGGAATGTAAATGTTGCTGAGGAAGGTGATTATTATGTAATAACACCTGTCGATTGGAACGCTTACATAGCTGACGGTCAGAGCATAGAGTTTGGTATTCTTGGAGACGGAGCTATCGGTGATACTATAGGCTATGAATTTAACTGATGTGTTCATGGACTTAATAACGAAGTCAACGCATGAAACAAAAAGATTTTGAGCAAATATCTAAAGTAAATACAGACTTTGTTTGAGAGATTTGGTACCCATGAATTACATAAAACATGGGTACCAAAATTATAAAAAAGCGTTTTCATTTCCAAAAAGGAATGAAAACGCTTTAAAATAGGCTAAAAAGGGTACCAAATAACCCAAAATACTTTCATATTTCCAAAAGGACAAATCTAATTTCAATTATTTAAGCTGCTTACTTCAGGCATAAAATCACACAATTTTTCTACAAACATCTGGCCCATTTCACTAAGCTCAGTACCTTTCCTTGTAATATAGCCAAATGTCAGCGTTTCTTCTTCCTTAAGCTTTATATGTGTAAGGTCGGAGGAGTTCAGACTGTCACCGAGCATTGCTGCACCTACAGCATATCCGTTAAGACCCAGCATCAGCTCAATAGATGTAGCTCTTTCGTTTGTGCTTATGATCTTCTTGTAATCATAGGTTGCAAGAGCTTCCTCTCTGTAATAGAAGGAGGTATTATCACCCTGATCAAAAACCATGCAGGGATAATCCTGAAGTTCTGCCAGCGATAGTTCTTCCTTTCCTGCAAGTGGATGGTCCTTCCTCAGATATACATAGGTATTTCTTGTGAAAAGCTCATGGAATTCCAATGATGCATCAGCAAAAATTTTCTTGAAGGTATTTTTATTAAAATCACTAAGAGCGATAACTCCGATTTCGCTCTTCATAGTCTTTACATCCTCAATGACTTCACTTGTCTGGGTTTCTTTTATTGAAAACTGATATTCATCGTAATCATATTCTTTTACGGTATCAATAAAAGCATTTACAGCAACTGTGTAATGTTGCATGGATACGGAAAAGGTAGGCTTAACATTGTTTTTGTTCAGATATTTATCCTCAACCTTTGTAAACTGTTCAACAGCATTCCTTGCATAAGCAATAAATGAAGCACCGGCAGAAGTAGTAACTACTCCATTGTGTACGCGCTCAAAAATCTGGATTCCAAGCTCTTTTTCAAGATCTCTTACAGCGCTTGAAAGACCGGGTTGAGAAACGTAGAGCCTGTCGGCAGCTTTGCGTATCGAGCATTCTTCATCAATAGCAATAACATATTTAAGCTGTAGTATTGTCATGTTAGGATTCCCCTTGAAATAAGTATTTGAGTATCGCACCGGATTAGATACAGAAAATGGCGAACTCATTTACCTACTAATATACCATATAAATGTGCTTATAGAAAAATATTTTAAAAAATAATTAGCACTCGCTTGACAAGAGTGCTAACAAGTGTTATAACAGTTATAGAACAAAGGAAACAAAATATTTCCTTTAGATATAAGGAGGTAATTATTATGTTGATGCCTAGTATTTTTGATGAGAAGTTATTTGATAACTGGTTTGATTTTCCGATGTTTAATGAATTTGATAACACCGAGAGAAAGCTTTATGGCAGACATCCTGAGAGGCTTATGAAGACAGATGTTCATGAATCTGAGGATCACTACGAGGTAGATATTGATCTGCCCGGATTCAAGAAGGAAGAGATTAAGCTTGAACTCGATAATGGATATTTGACAGTAAGCGCAGCTAAGGGTCTTGATAAGGATGAGACAGATAACAGAGGTAAGCTTATCAGACAGGAACGTTACAGCGGGTCTATGCAGAGAAGCTTCTATGTAGGAGATAATCTCACAGAGGAGGACATTAAGGCAAGCTTCAAGCATGGCGTTCTTAGCCTGAATGTGCCTAAGAAGGAACAGGCCAAGGTTCCTGAGAAGAAAGTGATAATGATAGAGGGTTAATTACGAAAATTTATAATCCTTTAATATGATTATTAGCTTATATTAATAAAGCACCAACCTTTAGGTGGTAGAATTTAAGTAGAATTCACACTCATGGGTTGGTGCTTTTTTATGACTAAAAAATCCGCACTTCAGAAAATACGTATAGTATTTATCATACTAAGTGTCTTGTGTCTGGTAGTTGCTGTATTGTTTCTAAGGCAATTTGTGACAAAAGATGACAAATCCTCGATGAACGGGTCTCTCTACAAGGGAGAAGTTCAGCATCGGGTTCTTTTGATTGCGTCTTATAATTCCCAATATTTTACATTTGATCCTCAGGTCAGAGGCTTGAAGAAGAGCTTTGAATCACATGGTATCGAGTTTGATTGTGTGTTTATGGATGCGAAAAAAAACAAATCACCTCATGACATTTCTATTTTCCATGATTACTTTATTCAAAGAATTAATCCAAAGGAAAGCTATGATGGCTTATTGCTGGCAGACGATGAAGCTGTCAAATTTGTAATGCAATATTACAATGAATTATTCAAAGATATACCAACGATATTCTTTGGGGTTAACAGTATGACCTTGGCAAGAATGGCGGTAGACCGTTATGACATGAGCGGATATTATGAAAATGATTATCTTGTTGATACCATAGAGCTTGCGATGAAATTGATGCCCGAGAGAAAAAAGTTTTATGGAATTCATGATAACTCACCGGCAGGACTTGCAGATATGGTGCTGTTTAACAGGGTAAAAAACGATCACAGAGATTATGAATTTTATGAGATAAACGTTGCTACTATGCCTTATGAGGAATTAAAAAAAGAACTTACCGCTATACCTGACGATGCAGTTCTTATATATATGACATGCTTTACTGATTCGGAAAAAAGGTTCCATTCGACAAATGAGACTACCAATATAATAGTTAACAGCACTAATGTGCCTATTATCAGAAACTTCCTAAGCGGCGATACAGATGGGGTCCTGGGTAGCATTGCAGTAGATTTTGAAATCCAGTGTGAATTGGCAGGCAATGATATGGTCAGGCTTCTTGACGGTCATAAGCTTGAGCATCCTGCTCTTGAAGTTAATGCCAGCTATAATTCCAGATTTGATTATGAAAAGCTTAAAAAGTATGGAATAAAGGAGACAGATCTACCTGAAGATGCTGTTGTTTACAATAGACCGCTTTCGTTTTTTGACAGATACGGCAATATCTTTCCGCCTGTAGGAATGATATTTTTGTCAATGATTTTCCTTACTATGGCAGTTTTTATAACTGTTCTTTTGGGACTCGCTGCAAACGAGGAATTAAGAAAATCTAAAAATGAGCTGGAAGAATCACAGAAAAAACTCAAATATCAGGCAGAACATGATGACTTCCTTGATATTTTAAACAGAAGAAGTGCGGTAAATTACCTTCGTGAAAATCTTTCATTAAAGCATATCTATTCGATTCTGATGATAGATATAGATAACTTTAAAGATGTAAATGAAACTTATGGACACCAGCTTGCTGATGAAATATTAAAATATTTATCACATGCACTTGAAAATATTGCGTCAAAAAGGGACTGGATGATTTCAAGATATGGTGGTGATGAGTTTTTGCTAATGGTTCCGCATGAAGGACTTGATGAGAACTCTGAAACCATAAAAGAGATTCTTGAACTTTTCAGAAAACCAATTCATGTCGGAGATGAGACGATAATTCTCTCCTGCAGTATCGGAATATCCGTATCTGATGGCGTCACCATGCCTGACCAGCATATCATAAATTCCGAGATTGCCATGTATGAAGCCAAACAGCGTGGGCGCAATAAGGCATTTAAATATTCTGACGAATTAAAAAAGAAGGTTCGTGAGGAAAACAAGATCAAGGCAAAAATTCTTGATGCTTTTGAAAATGATGGATTTTTCATGCTGTATCAGCCTCAGATTGATGCTAACACCAAAGCGGTTACAGGGTACGAAGCATTAGTAAGAATGAAGGCGGAGGTACTTTACCCCAATACCTTTATTCCAATCATTGAAGCAAGCGGCTGGATAGGGAGACTGGGAAGGGTTACTACGGAGCTTGTTATCAGACAACTGGCTACCTGGCGGGATCAGGGCTATGAGCTTAAGCCGGTTTCCATAAACTATTCGAGCAATCAGCTTGGAGATACCGGATATGTGGACTTTATAAAAGAGCTACTTTCGCGTTATAATATTTCAGGAGAGTTCATTGAGATAGAAATAACAGAAGGCCTGTTCCTTGAGAGAACTGAGCAGGCTGAGAAGCTGTTTGATCAGTTCAGGGAGCTTGGAATAAGGCTTCTGATGGATGATTTTGGTACAGGATATTCGTCACTTGGATATCTGACATATATTCCGGTTGATTACGTTAAAGTCGATAAATCCTTCGTCGATACCTACCTGGTAGATGGAAAAGAGACATTTTTGGAGGATGTTATAAAACTGGTTCATGACATTGATAAACAGGTGATCATAGAGGGCGTTGAGGAAAAATGGCAATTTGAAAAGCTCAAGGAATTTAACGCCGATAAGATTCAGGGCTATTATTTCAGTAAGCCCATAAAGCCTGAAGAGGCAATAGTATTTGATGCCGGTGATAAGTAATAATTGGGGAGAAATAATCCGGAACTGAAAACCGGATAAATAAATAGTAGCAGGGGATATGGTTGTGGAAAAAAGTAATGAGTTTGAAGAGCACAGAAATAAACTTTTCAGAATAATATCAGTCGGATACCTGGGGGATATTCCGAGTATAGCGTATGATTTGATAGGGACGGTGGCATTGATTCTTAATCTGGTGGCAGCGTTCCTTTCTACATTTTCAGATCTGAATTCATTATATGGCAATGTCTTTATGGAAATTGAAAAATGGACGGTTTTGTTTTTTGCCATAGATTATGGTCTTAGGTTATTTTGCGCCAAGAATCTGTTTCCGGATAAAAGTGAGGTGGGTGCTGTTGTTGCTTTTCTTTTTTCCTTCGCAGGGATCATAGATCTTTTGAGCTTTCTTCCATATTACCTGCCATTCTTTTTCCCGGCAGGTGCAACCGCCTTCAGAATGTTCAGAGTTGCAAGGATATTCAGACTGTTCAGGATAAATGCATACTATGATTCAATTAATGTAATCAACGAAGTAATAAGAAATAAATCACAGCAGCTTCTTTCATCTGTATTTATCATCGCTGTAATGATGCTTGCTTCAAGTCTTTGCATGTATTCACTTGAACATGACGCACAGCCGGAGATTTTTGCCAATGCATTTTCAGGAATATGGTGGGCTGCATCTACACTGCTTACGGTAGGTTATGGAGACATTTATCCTATTACTTTTTTGGGAAAAGTATTTGGAATACTCCTTGCCTTCCTGGGAGTCGGAATAGTTGCTATCCCTACAGGTATTATTTCCGCAGGATTCGTGGAGCAGTACACGAAGCTAAAGCATATGGGAGATTATGCCAAGTCAATTGATATGCACTTCATTAAGGTCCAGCTTGATAGCAAGGATAAATGGGTAGATAAAAAGATAAGAGAGCTTGATATGCCACACGGAGCACTTATAGCCCTTATACAGAGAAGGGGAAATGTGATTATTCCAAACGGAAATATTGTTCTTGAGTCGGGAGATAAAGTGATAATAGGAGCACAGGCGCTTAAGAATGATACTCCTATGAACCTTAAAGAAGTGACGCTGGGACAGACTCATCCTTGGGTTAACAAGTTTATAAGGGACCTTGATATCTCAAGGCAGACGCAGCTTTTGTCAATCAAGCGAGGATCAAGGACAGTTGTTCCAAGGGGAGGAGTTAAGTTAAAGGAAGGCGATACCATAGTAGTTATTTCCAAGGTACATCTTCCGGGAGAGGATGAAATAATTGTATAAACAGATAAAACCTATCATAGCCCTCTAAGCTCAGCATTTGAAACATGTTTTTTTACTGTCTTTAAATAGCGCAGCATGTCTTCTTTTGAAGGGGGAGTAAGAGACTTATCGGGAACGGTATCCCTCGGGGTAAACTGCTGCAGATAATATGCTTTAGCACCC
The DNA here is from genome assembly GCF_045999815.1 of Butyrivibrio sp. NATIVEDY162. Taxonomy (GTDB): domain Bacteria; phylum Bacillota; class Clostridia; order Lachnospirales; family Lachnospiraceae; genus Butyrivibrio. The sequence goes on along the minus strand of NZ_CP172573.1, from coordinate 795,120 downwards.
GCAATCCATTTGCTGATTTCTTCAAAGTCATCATTATTGTGGAATTCTGCTATTGTAGTAGTTCTGAATTCATAAGGAATTTCAGAATTCATAATAAGGGATATGCTTCTGGAGATGATGCTAAGGTCAATGCTTGTAAGACCTGAGGTTATTTGATATTTTGCAGGAGAATTTTTTATATCCATGGCTATATAGTCTATAAGCCTATCAGACAATAATTTCTCCACCATCTCGGGATGATATCCGTTGGTATCAAGCTTTATGAGAAATCCCATTTCCTTAATACGGGAAATAAAATCAGGCAGCTCCTTATGAAGACAGGGCTCGCCACCTGTTATTGCGACTCCGTCCAGGAGTCCTTTTCTTTTTGCAAGAAAAGAAAAAAGCTCTGCCTCATCCATAATGGGAGCAGCGCTTCCGTCTACGATTTCATAGTTGTGACAATAAGGACATGAAAAATCGCAACCGCCTAAAAAGACGGTTGCAGCAACTTTTGATGGATAGTCCAATAATGTCATTTTTTGTAAGCCATGTATTTTCATGATGCCTGTTTGATCTCACTTTTGGTTATTGTTGGAAAAAGATTGGCTTTAAACAGTGCAGGGCGAAGTGCGTTGTATACTACAACAGCAAGTAATGAATTTATAACCGCATTTATTATTGTGGCATATGTAGTAATTGCAACAAGTGCGCTGATTGCAGCCTGAGCTTTTTCTGCGTTGGGTGTAAGAATAGTGTACCATAAATATTTAAGTGCGGGTTCAAATACGCAGTTAAAACCAAGACCTGCCACAGCGGCTGCAACAGACCAGCCAAGTACATAACCCTTACTGTGATCTTCTGATATTTTAGCGATCCTGTGTGCTACAAGTCCGACAACAAGACCGATAACAAGCTTTGTTATAAAGGTTCTGGGAGCTGATGCGCCGTAACCTGAAATAATATCTGCAAGAGATAAACCGATGGCACCGGCTATTCCGCCGTAGGGTCCGCCAAGAAGGAGAGCTCCGAGAACTACAAAGGCATTTCCGAGGTGAACCTTGGTACCTGATGCGTTAATTGCAGGGAATACAGCATATCCTACATAGCAAAGAGCAGCCATGAGACCTGCATAAGATATTTTTGTAAGTCGATCGTTTTTCATAATATCCTCCATGTTACGTTAATAATATTTTTGTTTTTCGTTGACTTATTCAATGAACATAATATATCATCAAACTGGTAGTATTAAAAATATCAGTTTTGGATTTTTTTATAAGACCAGAAAGGTTTTTATGGATAAAATAAAAAGATATTTAAGTGTATACGAGCAGGTAAGAGAAGATATTATAAGTGGACGATATCCGGTCGAAACAAAGCTTCCCTCAAAGCGTGTTATGGCGGAAGCTATGGGGGTTAGTGTCATAACCATAGAGCACGCCTATGAGCTGCTTATAGAAGAGGGATATATTACACCAAGGGAAAAGAGCGGTTATTTTGTAAGCTTTGATGATAAAGAGATATATACAGGAATTAGCGGTGATAATGACAGGCAAATAAAGAAATTCAAAGTAACAGCACAGGCTTCATTAAACGAAAATGCCAATACCCAGGAGCAGGTCATTATGAGCTCACTTAAGGTGCCAAAGTTTTCATATTCCATATATGCCAAAACTGTAAGAAGGGTACTTAGTGAGTATGATTCATATATTATGGATAAATCTCCCAAGAATGGTATGGCTGAACTTAGAAATGCCATTAGTGCCTATCTTGAAAGGTCGAGGAGGCTGGTGGTTTCTCCGGATCAGATTATTGTTGGCGCAGGAGCTGAGTACCTATACGGGCTTATTGTTCAGACCTTTGGAAGAGACATCATATATGGAGTTGAGAGCCCTTCCTACCAGAAAATTGCAAAGGTATATAAAGCAGGTGGTGCAAATATCCATATGCTAAAGCTTGGGAATGACGGAATAGAAAGTGAAGAGCTCTGGAATGCGGATGTTAAGGTACTTCATATTACACCCTACAGGAGCTTCCCGAGCGGCGTAACTGCTTCAGCTGCAAAAAAAAGAGAGTATCTTAAGTGGAGCAGAAAAAGGGAGGGATATATAGTTGAGGATGATTTTGAATCTGAGTTTACCCCCAGCAGAAAGCCTGAGGAAACTATTTTTTCACTTGATGAAGAAGGAAGAGTACTGTACGTAAATACATTTACAAGGACAATAGGAAGCTATGTAAGGGCAGCGTATATGGTACTTCCGGAAAAACTTCTTCCAATTTTTAATGAAAAAACAGGCTTCTATGAATGCCCCGTTCCTACTCTGGACCAGCTAGTCATAGCATCCCTTCTGAACGGGGGAGATTTTGAAAGACATATTAATAAGGTCAGAAGAAATAACAGGAAGCAATAACAGAAAGTATGGTTAGTGAAGCTTGCCTGCCCGTATGATCTCATCTCTGTATTGCTTTGGAGACTTTCCGTATTCTTTAATAAATGCGCGGTAGAAGACAGAGTAATCGGAAAAACCGTAACCTGCAGATACTGAGGAAATATCCTGACCGCTTAAAATTGCGTCAAGGCACATGCCAAGGCGCTTTTTTGTTATGTATTTATGTATGGGCAGACCATTAGTCTCTGTAAATAAATGAGATATATGATACTTACTTGCATGGAATTTTTCAGAGATCTCATCAAGGGAGAGGTTCTCATCTATGTGGGTCTCGATATACAAAATAATACTCTGGTACAGAGTGTCGCTTCCGCTTTCGATTTCAGATGGATTCTCGGATTCATAGACAGCCCGATTTATGGATAACATGAAGTCACTGACTGATATTAGAATCTTGGCATCCTTTCCAAATCTGTTTGAGTTGATCTCATCAATAAGGGAGAATACTTTACCCTGCAGTCCATTGAAAGATATTTCATTAAACTTGTGCATGAAAAAAGTTCCAAGGCTTTTGGCCTTATCTGCAAGAAAAAGATAGTCTTCAGATATGTTTCCAAGAGATTTGAGGAAATCCTTAGTTACCCAAAAAACGAATCGTCTATAGGGGGTATCACCATTTAAGAGCTTTGCATAGTGCGGAACTTCGGGAGGAATAACTATCATTGAGCCGGGATCAGGTACGAAGGATTCCTCGCCTATATGCATTCTGATATTTCCTTCGAGAAAAAAATAAAACTCATAGTAGTCATGAGTGTGTGATTTTACATTAGGCAGATTTTTGTCACTGTAGTAATAAATCTCAAAATCACGTGACAGCATATATTGTCTTGTACTGAATTCGGTTTTTAGATTTTTCTTCATGAGTAAAAACTAACATACTACAGCAAAAAATGCAATGCTTACGGCAAGGCTGACAATGGGAAAAAGGTTCGGTGAATATTAGTATAATTCTCGGAATATAACTAACTGCACTGAATGTGCGGATAAGATATAAAGAGGAGAGGTTTACAGGTATGTACGAAGAAATGAAAGAAAAGCTTAAAAAAATCGGAATCATTCCCGTTGTTGTTTTAGAGAATGCAGGTGATGCAGCACAGCTTGGAAAGGCACTTATGGAAGGCGGGCTTCCTGCAGCAGAGGTGACATTCAGAACGGAGGCGGCAGAGGAGTCACTGAGAATCCTTTCAAAGGAATTGCCGGACATGCTTCTTGGCGCAGGTACTGTTCTTACAACTGAACAGGCTGACAGAGCAGTGGAGGCAGGTGCAAAGTTTATAGTAGCCCCCGGATTTAACCCAACAGTTGTCAAGCACTGCCTTGCAAAGGGGTATCCTATTGTACCGGGTGTTCAGACACCAAGTGAGATGGAGCAGGCAATGGAGCTTGGACTTGATTTTGTCAAGTTTTTCCCGGCTGAGGCAGCAGGCGGTCTTAATATGATAAAGGCAGTTGCAGCGCCTTACACTAAGCTTGTATTTATGCCAACAGGCGGAATAAATGAACAAAATGTAAAAGACTATCTTGGCTTTAAGAAAATCGTTGCATGTGGCGGAACATGGATGGTAAAGAACAGCCTGATAGAATCAGGAGATTTTGAAAAGATAAAGGAACTTACTAAGAATGCAGCTAAGATTGTTAAGGAAGTAAGAGGTGATCTTTAAAAAATGAAGAAATTTATGGATGATGATTTTTTACTGAATAATGAGACTGCATTGCAGCTCTTTAATAATGCAGCAAAAAATGAGCCTATAATAGATTTTCATAATCACTTAAATCCCAGGGAAATTTATGAGGATAAGTGCTTTGACAATATAGCACAGGTGTGGCTTTCAGGTGATCATTACAAGTGGAGAGCAATGAGAGCAAACGGAGTGTCAGAGAAGCTTATAACAGGCGACGGAGAACCCTTTGACAAGTTTATGGCCTGGGCGGATACGGTTCAGAATCTTATTGGCAACCCGCTGTATCATTGGACTCACATGGAACTTCAAAGATACTTTGGGATAACTAAGCCTTTAAGCCCTGCTACAGCCTTGGAGATATGGAATGCCTGCAATGAGAAGTTAAGGACCAGGGAATTCTCAGTAAGAAATCTTCTAAGAATGCAGAAGGTATCAGTCCTTTGTACAACGGATGACCCTGCTGATGACCTTTCCTGGCATAAAAAGATCAGGGAAGACGGCTTTGAAATAAAGGTATTGCCTTCCTTTAGGCCTGAGAGAGCAATCGGTATTGAGAAGGAAGACTTCCCGGATTATCTTATAAGGCTTGGAGAAGTATCCGGTGTTTGTATATGTAATGTTACTGCTCTTTTGCAGGCATTGGAAAAAAGACTTGAATATTTCATTGAAGCAGGCTGTAGAGTTTCTGATCACAGTCTTGAGAGCACTTTTTATGAAAAGACAAGCCTAGAAGAGGTTGATGGACTTCTAAAGCTTAGAAGATGCGGAAGAGAGCTTACGGAGGAAGAATGTGGCAAGTTTAAGGGTTATATGCTCACAGAGCTTGCAAAGATATATCACAAGCACGATATTGTAATGCAGCTTCATATCGGCGCAATAAGAAGTAATTCTAAGAGAATGCTTGAAAAAATAGGCCCTGATACCGGCTTTGACTCGCTCAATGATTTTAACTATGCACCGGAGCTGGCAGGGCTGTTAAATGCAATTGATTATACAGATGAGCTTCCAAAAACAATATTATATTGTCTTAACCCCAAGGATACTGAGATGCTTGCAGCAATGGCGGGCAACTTCAATGGCAATGAGAAGGGCATAAGAGGTAAGGTTCAGCTTGGTGCAGCATGGTGGTTCTGTGACCATAAAAACGGTATGGAGAGACAGATAGATGCCATGGCAGACGTTTCTCTGATATCCACGTCTATCGGAATGCTCACTGATTCAAGAAGCTTTTTATCCTTCCCAAGACATGAGCTTTACAGAAGGATACTTTGCAATAAGATCGGCCAGTGGGTTGAAAACGGAGAATATCCGAATGACCTTGAATACCTTGAAGACATGGTTAGAAATATCTGCGGCAAAAATGCGGTTGAATATTTCGGTTTTTGAGAAAAACATTTTTGCAAAATGTTGAAGGAAAAGAATATTTAAAAGATTATTAGTCAAAATATAAGGAGCAAAAGAATATGGATTTAAATATTAAGGATAAAAAGGATTGTAAATACGACGCGGTTTCACTTGGAGAGGTAATGCTTCGTTTTGATCCCGGTGAAGGAAGAATCCGTACTGCCAGAGAGTTTAAGGTATGGGAAGGCGGCGGAGAGTATAACGTCATAAGAGGTCTTAGAAGATGCTTTGGAATGAATACAGGTGTTATCACAGCATTTGCGGATAATGAGGTAGGACATTTGGTTGAGGATTTTATACTGCAGGGCGGAGTTGATACATCCATGATCTATTGGAAAAAGACTGATGGAATAGGCCGCGAATGCAGAAACGGTCTCAACTTTGTGGAGAGAGGATTTGGCATAAGAGGAGCTTTATCATGCTCTGACAGAGCAAACACGGCTATATCACAGGCTACAGATAAGGACTTTGATTTCGATAAAATCTTCGGAGAGATGGGAGTAAGATGGTTCCACACAGGCGGCATATATGCAGCTCTTTCCGAGCAGTCTGCAGAAACAGTTATAAAGGCTATTAAGACAGCAAAAAAATATGGAACAATCGTATCATATGACCTTAACTACAGAGCTTCCATGTGGTCCGCAATTGGTGGACAGAAAAAAGCACAGGAGGTTAACAAGGAGATAGCCAAATATGTTGATGTAATGATCGGCAATGAGGAAGACTTCACAGCCTGCCTGGGATTTGAGATTGAGGGCAATGATGCAAATCTTAAGGAGCTTAATCTTGATGGCTACAAGAAGATGATTGATGAAGCTGCCAAGGTTTATCCCAATTTCAAGGTAGTGGCTACAACTCTTAGAACAGTAAAGACAGCTACCGTAAATGACTGGTCAGCTCTTTGCTGGGCAGACGGTCAGATTTATAAGGCAAAGGATTACAAGGGACTTGAAATTCTTGACCGCGTCGGCGGCGGAGATTCTTTTGCGTCAGGTCTGGTATATGGCCTTATGACAACAGGTGATCCTGAAAAGGCAGTTAATTACGGAACAGCTCACGGAGCGCTGGCTATGACTACTCCGGGCGATACCACCATGGCCACGGTTTCAGAAGTAGAAGCTATAATGGGCGGTGCAGGAGCAAGAGTTAAGCGCTGATTTTTTATAAAAATATTAAATTCATGGATTTGTTTTTGGAGGTAACTTTTTATGGAAATGACATTACGCTGGTATGGCACAAATTACGATACAGTAAAGCTCTGGCAGATCAGACAGATTCCCGGAGTACATGGAGTAATAACAACTCTTTACAACAAGCAGGCAGGAGAGCTCTGGGAGCAGAGTGAGATACAGGCTCTTAAGAAGGAAGTTGAGGATGGCGGTCTTAAAATCGCCGGCATCGAGTCTGTAAATGTTTCTGATGCGATCAAGGCTGCTACAGCTGACAGAGATGAGCATATAGACAACTACATTAAGACACTTGAGAATCTCGGAAAAGAAGATATTCACATGGTATGCTACAACTTCATGCCTGTGTTTGACTGGACCAGAACAGAGCTTGCAAGAAAAAGAGAGGATGGCTCAACAGTTCTTGCCTATACTCAGGAAGCAGTTGATGCTATTGATCCTGCTAAAATGTTTGAATCATTATCAGGAGACACCAACGGTAGCGTTATGCCCGGCTGGGAACCTGAGAGAATGGCTCATGTAAAGGAACTCTTTGAATTATATGAGGGTATCGACGAGGAAAAGCTCTTTGAAAATATTGTTTATTTTCTTAAGGCAATCATGCCTGTATGCAATAAATATGATATTAAAATGGCTATCCATCCTGATGATCCTGCATGGTCAGTATTTGGACTACCCAGAATCATCAACAATGAGAAGAATATTTTAAAACTTATGAAGGCAGTTGATGATGTACACAACGGTGTAACATTCTGCTCAGGCTCATACGGAACAAGTCTTGATAATGATCTTCCACATATGATAAGAGCACTTGAGGGCAGAATACATTTCGCACATGTTCGTAATCTGAGATTCATATCACCCACTAATTTTGAAGAGTCAGCGCATCTTTCAGCTGATGGCACCTTCGATATGTACGAGATTGTAAAAGCTCTTTATGAGACAGGCTTTGACGGTCCCATCCGCCCTGACCATGGAAGAATGATCTGGGGAGAAGTTGCAATGCCCGGATATGGACTCTACGACAGAGCTCTTGGTGCAACATATATCAACGGACTTTGGGAAGCAATCGAAAAATCACATCAGAGAGGGGTATAAAATGAAACTTAATTCAGCCAGTATTAAAAATGGTAATACCTGGAAAGAGAAGGGTTATGTTATTCCTTCTTTTGACAGAGACAAGATGATAAAGGAAACTGTTGCGGAACCTGAGTGGGTACACTTTGGTGCCGGCAATATTTTCAGGGCTTTTCAGGCTAATCTGTCTCAGAGAATGCTTGAAGAGGGATTCTCAACAAAGGGACTAACTGTAGTAGAGGGATTTGATTATGAGATAATTGAAAAAATGTACAGACCTCACGATAATCTCTCTATCCTGGTAACTTTAAAGGCAGATGGCAGTGTGGATAAGACAGTAATAGAGAGCATCGCAGAGTCATGTATTCTTGATTCTGAGAACGAGAAGGAATTTGCAAGACTTAAGGAGATTTTTACCAAAGACTCACTTAAGATGGCTACCTTTACTATTACAGAGAAGGGTTACTGTCTGACAAATGCAGGTGGCGAAACACTGCCTCCTGTAGCAGCAGACTTTGAGGAAGGTCCGGTTAAGCCAAAGAGCTATATCGGAAAAGTTGCAGCACTTTTATATGAAAGATTTTTATCAGGTAAAAAGCCTATAGCCATGGTAAGTACAGATAACTGCTCACACAACGGAGATAAGCTCTATGATGCAATTCATGCTTTTGCAGATAACTGGGCTAAAAATGGCAAGGCAGACAAAGACTTTGTTGCTTATATAGAAGATGAGAGCAAGGTATCCTTCCCCTGGTCAATGATAGACAAGATTACGCCAAGACCTGATGATTCTGTTAATGATATTTTGAAAAATGATGGCGTGGAGGAACTTGAAGCTGTTGTAACAAGTAAGAATACATGGGTGGCTCCTTTTGTAAATGCAGAGGAGAGCGAATATCTTGTTATAGAAGATAAATTCCCCAATGGAAGACCTGCGCTTGAAAAGGTTGGCGTAATATTTACTACAAAGGAAACTGTAGATAAGGTTGAGAGAATGAAGGTTTGCACATGCCTTAATCCTCTGCATACATCTCTTGCTGTATTCGGCTGCATTCTTGGCTATGACAAGATTTCAGAGGAGATGAAGGATGAGGACCTTGTAAAGCTTATTGAACAGATTGGATATGTTGAGGGACTTCCTGTAGTAACTGATCCGGGAGTAATTAAGCCCCAGGAATTTATAGATACAGTTGTTAATGTGAGAATTCCCAACAAATTTATGCCTGATACGCCTCAGAGAATTGCCTGCGATACCTCACAAAAGTTGCCCATAAGATTTGGCGAAACAATTAAGGCTTACATCGGATCAGATAACCTTGATGTGCAGAATCTTAAGTGCATTCCTCTTGTTTTTGCTGGATGGTTAAGATACCTTATGGGTGTAGAGGATAATGGGCTGATCTTCGAGCCAAGTCCGGATCCGCTTCTTACTAAGTGCCAGGAATATGTAAAGGATATAAAGCTTGGAGGAGAAGCTGACAAAGAGGAGATAAAGGCAAAGATTTTGCCTCTTCTTAAGGATGAAAAAATCTTTGGAGTTGATCTTGAGAAGGAAGGGCTTGCAGATAAAGTAATAAATTATTATATGTCCATGATACAGGATAAGGGAGCAGTCAGAAAAACTCTGCATGAGACAGTTTGTGCACTGTGATCATGTTTAGACTGCATTACTAAATACTGACAAAAATGAAACTTCGTATGACAGAGCAGAAATTATTTTGTGTTTTTTGCAATGTCATGCGAAGTTTTTAAACATCTGTGGACATAAGTTTAATGGTATTTTTATAGAGATTTAATGGCAGCTGTATCACTTTGAATATAGAATAAGGTTGTGGGGGTATGTGAAAAAACACTTGAAGAGGTTACAGCTTTTGCCTAATATAGAGGTGATGCCATGCTTGATAAATTTATTCTTATTGGGGCTACGACGCTTACGCTTAGCGGTATCGTTGGCGCCATACTTATGATTTCATGGCCTGACAGACCACATGAAGGTGGTTTTAAGACGCTACATCTGAAATGGAAGATTCCGATTATAATAGAAGCGCTTCTTTTGATCGCCTCTATAGTAATGTGTGTATTGTCCATAGTTTTTTGGTTTAAAGGCGGACAAACTCTTTAAGCTGTTTTTGTATGACTGTCAGTTTTTTTGGAAACGATGATTATTTTTATACCAGGATTTAAGAGGAGAAAAGTATGAAAAATTATAAGATCAATACCAAATGCGTTCAGGGGGGATACAGACCGGGGAATGGTGAGCCCAGACAGATTCCGATCGTTCAGTCCACTACTTTTAAGTATGATACCAGTAGTGATATGGGTAAGCTTTTTGACCTCGAAGCATCAGGATATTTCTATACCAGACTTCAGAATCCCACCAACGATTATGTAGCTGCCAAGATAGCGGAGCTGGAGGGCGGAACAGCCGCAATGCTTACTTCATCAGGACAGGCAGCCAATTTTTTTGCATTGTTTAATATATGTGAAGCGGGAGATCATATCGTTTCTTCTGCGTCTATTTATGGCGGAACCTTTAACCTTATGGCAGTCACCATGGCAAAGATGGGAATAACTACTACTTTTGTAGATCCTGACTGCTCAGAGGAAGAGCTTAATGCTGCCTTCAAAGAAAACACCAAGGCTGTTTTTGGTGAGACAATTGCAAATCCTGCACTTACTGTACTTGACATTGAGAAATTTGCAAAGGCAGCACATGAGCACGGTGTGCCGCTTATAGTAGATAATACCTTCCCTACACCTGTTAACTGCAGACCAATTGAATGGGGAGCTGACATAGTTACACATTCAACAACTAAGTACATGGACGGACACGGCGCAGCTGTAGGCGGAGCAATCGTAGATTCAGGAAAATTCGACTGGATGGCTCATGCTGACAAGTTCCCCGGACTTACACAGCCGGATGAATCCTATCATGGAATTGTTTATGCAGAGAAATTTGGTAAAGAAGGTGCATTTATTACAAAGGCAACTTCACAGCTTATGCGTGACCTTGGAAGTATCCAGTCACCTCAGAATGCCTTTTATCTCAATCTTGGACTTGAGTCCCTTCATGTACGCATGCCTCGCCATGTGGAGAATGGAACAGCAGTAGCAGAGTTTCTTGAAAAGCATCCCAAGGTTGTAAATGTAAATTACCCTGGATTAAAGAGCAACAAATTTTATGATACAGCTATGAAATACATGGGTAACGGCGGATGCGGAGTTGTATCCTTTGAAATAGAGGGTGGCAGAGAAGCAGCAGAAGAGTTTATGGGAAAGCTTAAGCTCTGTGCCATTGAGACACACGTTGCTGACGCAAGAACCTGCTGCCTTAATCCTGCAACCTCAACTCACAGACAGATGACTGATGAACAGCTCGAAGCTGCAGGAATTCCCGCAGGTCTTATCAGGATATCCTGCGGCCTTGAGGATAAGGAAGATCTTATTGCTGATATCGAGCAGGCATTTAAGTGATCACTTAGCGAGGTTTTTTCGAGCTTAGTGTACTACTTAGTTCTGGCGACCGAAGGGAGAGCAGAACTTCCTTAAGCTCTCTCAATAATGTGTCCAAGTACGTGAACAGCATACAGACTCATTGCAGCTCTGCTTTGTTTTAGCTTATCGGTTAATTCAAAGTAGAGCTTTTTGTCGTTATAGGACTCCTTAAATACAGGTGTGAAAACTGCATCCCATTGCATAAGATACTGGCCGGGTTTTCTGGTGTAGCAGGTCGCGGCAGTAGCCTGTACTCTGTGTGTCTTATCTACAAACTGCGCAACGGATTTGTGAAGTGCCTGATCCTCGGAAGGAAGGTAGTAATAGTCCCTGTAGTTGTTGTAAAAATATTTGAGCTCAGCTTCTATCAGAGGAATCCTTATTGTTGCCATATCTCCTTCAGCCTTAAAATAGCATCTGTCTGCAGAGCCTCCGATTGAGGAAGGCAGAGTATCCGGAAGTGATACCTTCATAAGAACTTCCTCTTTCTGAGTGCCGTCAATGTCTTTATAGTAATTTGCCTGAACCTTCATGGCACGGATTGGAAGATCTATAACGGCATCCGGATTTTCATTATCAGAACTTTCGTCTACGAGAAATCCTGTTCTTACTTCCGGAAGCACAGGAGCGTCGGTATTAAATATAATTACCTTCTGTCCTGTGATCATGCTGAAAAAGTCGTGATAGTAGAGCGCAGGAAGAAGAGCGAACATTCCGCGAACATCATCTGCATTGTGCAGAAGCAGAATATTGTATTTTCCCTCATCCGGCGCTATCAGATAATCCTTGTAAACCTTAATGAGCTCACCACCTGAATAAACATCCATTCTGTCAATTCCCAAAAACAGTTCAATGGTCTTTTGCTTACAATCAGGCACTCCCAGAAGATTTTTGTAAGGGGCGATCCGTTTGTAAATATCTATGGACTTCATGCTTTCAAGCGGATTCTCAATGTGAAACCTGTCGCATTTAAACTGGATAAACGGCAGATCAAATCTGTTGCCGTTAAAATGTAAAAGGACCTTGTAATCCTTGGCAAATGTCACAAAGGCTCTGACTATATCCTCCTCATCACCGCGTTTGTCAGCAAAGAATTGCTTTAGATTCCAGGTGCCGTCTTTATAAAATGCACAGCCTATAAGGTATATGGTGCTGTTCTTGGGAGAAAGACCGGTGGTCTCTATATCAATAAACAGAATATCTTCAGGCTTTTCACAGATTCTTTCAAGAGGGTAGCCATCAGCTACGCCGGTGATTACTTCGTCAACTGTTTTCATATTAAGAATCCCCATTGATCACAAAAAATTATATCTAATCTCCAAACATTTCTATTTTAGCACATAAATATTGAAAATAAATGAGTATATTTCTTATTAAAATCTGACTATTACCTAATTTATGTAGTATAATATAAACAGTTTTTATTATTCGTTTGGAATAATATTATTCTTATGGGGAGCTTTCTGTAAATTTTCCGTTTAATAATTTATTCTGAACATAATTCTGCCTTGAAGGCAATAAAAGGAAAGGGTAGGAAATGGCTAAATTAACTTTTGTGGGGGGAGTGCATCCTTATGAAGGTAAAGAGCTTTCTAAGGACAAGCCCATCAAAGAAGTTCTGCCAAAAGGTGATCTTGTCTATCCGGTATCACAGCATATCGGAGCACCTGCTAAGCCTATTGTTCAAAAGGGCGACCATGTGCTTGTAGGACAGAAGATTGCTGAAGCGGGAGGCTTCGTCTCAGCACCAATCTATGCAACAGTTTCCGGAACAGTAAAGGGAATTGAAAAGAGAAGACTCGCAAATGGCGGCATGTGCGACAGCATAATTGTCGAAAATGACGGTCTCTACGAGGAAGGGGAAATGCTTCCGACAAAGCCACTTGAAGAGCTCACAACTCAGGAGAAGATTGATCTCATAAGAGAAGCCGGAGTTGTTGGAATGGGTGGAGCAGGATTCCCTACAGCTGTTAAGCTTTCTCCAAAGGAACCGGAGAAAATCGAATACGTTATCGCAAACTGCTCGGAGTGTGAACCTTACCTGACAAGTGATTACCGCAGAATGGTAGAGGAACCGGAACTCCTTCTGAGCGGTCTTAGAATTGCGGTTTCATTATTCCCTAATGCCAGAGGAATTCTTGCTATTGAGGATAATAAGCCTGACTGTATAGCCAAATTCCGCGAACTGACCAAAGACGATGATAAGATCATGGTCAAGGCTCTTCAGACCAAGTACCCTGAAGGGGCCGAGCGTATGCTTATATATGCCTGCACAAAAAGAGAGATCAATTCCTCTATGCTCCCTGCCGATGCGGGCTGCATAGTTGATAATGTAGATACTCTCTGCGCAGTGAGCAGGGCTGTTACAGAGGGACGCCCTCTGATGGAGAGAATAGTTACAATTACAGGTGATGCTGTAGCTGATCCCCGTAACTACAAGGTAAGGATCGGTACCAACTACAGAGAGCTTCTGGACGATGCCGGCGGTTTTGTTAAGGCTCCTGCAAAGATTATTTCCGGTGGTCCCATGATGGGATTTGCACTGTTTGATCTTGATGTACCTACGACCAAGACAGCATCAGCTCTTACATGCCTTACTGAGGACGCGGTAGCTGCTATTGAGCCCAGTGCCTGCATAAACTGTGCCAAGTGTGTTGAGGTTTGCCCTGAGAGACTTATTCCTAAGAATCTTGCGGATGATGTCGAGAATGGACAGGAAGAGAAGTTCCTAGCAGAGTATGGAATGGAGTGCTGCGAGTGTGGATGCTGCAGCTTTATCTGTCCTGCCAGAAGACAGCTTACTCAGCTCATAAAGGGTATGCGTAAGATACAGCTTGGAAAGAGGAAGAAGTAAGGAATAAGAAAGGAAAAGACAATGAGCGATATGATGAAAGTTTCGTCAAATCCGCACGTTCGGTCCGGTGTGACAACCTCCAATATTATGATGTGGGTAGTCATTGCACTTCTTCCGGCTGCTGGATTTGGAATATACAACTTCGGCGTAGATGCGTTGATAATACTTTTGCTGTCTGTATTCTCAACAGTAGCTACCGAATTTTGTTATGAAAAGATTTTAAATAAAAAAATCACTATAGGAGATTTTTCAGCAGTAGTTACAGGTCTCCTTTTGGGAATGAACCTTCCCTGTACGGCGCCCTGGTGGCTGCCGATCATCGGAGGAATATTTGCAATTCTTGTAGTTAAGATGCTCTTTGGAGGACTTGGACAGAACTTCATGAATCCGGCTCTTGGCGCAAGATGCTTTTTGCTTATATCATTCCCGGCGCTTATGACTAACTTTGTGACAGATACATATACTTCAGCTACTCCTCTTGCAGCTCTTAAAGCAGGAGAAGAGGTTACAGTCATCGATATGATCATAGGTAAGATTCCCGGAACTATCGGTGAGACCTCAATGATTGCCATCATTATAGGTGCATGTATTCTTATTATGCTTGGAATCATAGATTTGAAAATCCCCGGAACATATATTGTTTCCTTTGTGATTTTCATAATCCTGTTTGGAGGCCACGGACTTAACGGTGCTTATATTTCTGCCCAGCTTGCAGGTGGCGGACTTATGCTTGGGGCATTCTTTATGGCTACGGATTATGTCACCAGTCCCATCACCACCAAAGGAAAATATATATACGGCGTATTCCTTGGAGTACTGACCGGTATTTTCCGTGTGTTTGGTGTATCTGCAGAGGGTGTGTCCTATGCGATCATAATCGGCAATCTTATCGTTCCGCTTATTGAGAAGTACACAATTCCCAGAGCGTTCGGTATCAGACCGGTGGAAAAGAAGGAGGAAAAAAGGGCATGACAGATATAAAAACAATGCTGAAAAATGCACTCATTCTTTTCATAATAACTCTTGTTGCAGGTGTTTCTCTCGGATTTGTTTATCAGGTTACTAAAGAGCCTATAGCTCACCAGGAAGAACTTGCACAGATAAAGGCTAATCAGGCTGTTTTCCCTGAAGCGGCAGATTTTGAAGATGTTGAACTGGATGCTGATACAGTTTCCTCTGTATTAAGCGGCGCAGACTACAGCAAAATTGAGATCAACAGTGTAAAAAAAGCTGTTGATGGTCAGGGAAACGGACTTGGATATGTTGTTCAGGTTACCAGCGGAGGATACGGAGACAAAATAGTATTCACAGTTGGTATTTCAAATGATTCTAAGGTAAACGGGATATCACTTATTTCCATTAACGAGACACCGGGTCTTGGAATGAATGCTGAGAAGGTACTGGTTCCTCAGTTTGCAGGAAAGCCTGCTTCCCAGTTTGCTGTAACTAAAAATGCTGCTTCATCAGACAGTGAGATAGAGGCTATTTCAGGCGCTACCATAACTTCAAAAGCAGTTACTTTCGGCGTTGACGCAGCAGTAGCATATTTTCAGGCTGCTCTCGCCGGTTAAGGAGGTGTTCATATGAGTGAAGAGAAAAAGGGAGCTTTAGGCTTCAAACAGGACACCCCTGCGGAGCGTTTCCTGAACGGACTTATTGTTGAGAATCCGACACTTGTACTTATGATAGGTATGTGTCCTACACTGGCAGTTACAACATCAGCTATAAATGGTGTCACCATGGGACTTGCTACAACATTTGTTCTGGCACTTAGTAATGCTGTTATATCACTTCTTAGAAAAGTGATTCCGGATACAGTTCGTATTCCTGCATTTATTGTTGTAATCGCTTCATTCGTAACTCTTGTACAGCTTGTTATGCAGGCATATGTGCCTGTGATGTATCAGGCTCTTGGCGTGTATATTCCGCTTATTGTTGTTAACTGTATCATCTTTGGAAGAGCAGAGGCATATGCATCGAAGCATGATGTGGTTCCTTCATTTTTTGACGGAATAGGAATGGGACTGGGATTTACCTGCGCGATTACTGTTATTGGACTTTTCCGTGAGCTTATCGGCGGCGGAACAATGTTTGATGTACAGATTTTTGGTGAGGGCTCTGTAGTTCCCGGACCTGTAGGTTACTTCTTTAGCCAGTATCAGCCTATCCGTATTTTTATTCAGCAGGCAGGTGCCTTCATAGTTCTTGCTGTGCTCATTGCAATAATGAATCAGGTTAAGTTCAACATGGAGAAGAAGGGCAAGGATACATCCAAGTTTGGCGTGGGAGGATGCTGCAGCGACATTGAGATCAAGGATCCCAAGAAGGTTAAGGAAGAGCTCCTTGCAAAAGAAAAAGCAGCAGCCAAGGCTTCTGTAAAAGAAGTGGTTACACCCGGAGAGGAGGATAAGAAATGACAGATACTATAGTGGGACTTTTGTCCATAATGATAACAGCCTCTCTTGTAAATAATGTAGTTCTCAGCCAGTTCCTTGGATTATGTCCTTTTCTTGGTGTTTCAAGGAAAACAGAGACGGCTTTCGGAATGGGCATGGCCTGTGTGTTCGTAATTTCACTGGCTTCGCTCGTAACTAATGCGATTTACAAATTTATCCTTTCACCACTCGACTTATCGTTTCTGCAGACAATAGTTTTCATCATGGTTATTGCGATGCTGGTTCAGTTTGTTGAGATGTTCCTTAAGAAATTTGTGGTATCACTCTATCAGTCACTTGGCGTATACCTTCCTCTTATCACAACAAACTGCGCAGTTCTTGGTGTTGCTCTCAATAACGTAACTGATGGATATAGCCTTTTGGAGAGTACTATCTGCGGTTTTGCAACAGCAGTTGGATTTACGATTGCCATTGTAATTCTTGCAGGCATTCGTGAGAAGATTCAGTTTAATGACATTCCCAAGCCTTTTAGAGGAATGCCTACAGTACTTCTTGCATCAGCGCTTATGGCTATTGCATTTACAGGCTTTTCCGCACTTAGATAAAGGTTGAACATCATGATCTTCTCATTCTCTGATTTTTAGGAGAAGTGATGAAAGTGATATATGAGGAGCAAAGGAGACAATTATGATTAGTGGTGTACTCATTGCTACTGCAGTAGTAGCAGGCGTCGGAATTCTGATAGGTATAATTCTTGGCGTTGCTGATATGAAACTGCATGTAGATGTGGATGAGAAAGAACAGGCTATATTAGAAGCACTTCCGGGAAACAACTGTGGTGGTTGTGGATTCCCCGGATGTTCCGGATGTGCAGCTGCAATTGCAAAAGGTGAAGCAGCGGTAAGTCAGTGCCCTGTAGGAGGCCCTCCTGTTGCAGCAAGGATTTCTGAAATAATGGGCGTTGATGCAGGTGAAGCCAAGCGTATGGTGGCTTATGTGCACTGTGGAGGCGACTGCGAAAAAGCTACTGAGAGATACGAGTATATCGGTGCAATGGACTGTAGGGTTATCAACCAGGTTCCGGGAGCAGGCCCCAAGACATGTACATTTGGATGCCTCGGTGGTGGAAGCTGCGTGAATGTATGTCAGTTTGATGCTATACACATCGTCAACGGAATAGCAATGGTTGACAGAGAAGAGTGTAAAGCCTGCGGCAAATGTATAGATATTTGCCCCAGACATCTTATTGATCTTGTACCTTATGATGCTACAGAGGTGGTTCGGTGTAAGTCCCAGGATCCGGGACAGGCGGTTAATAAATATTGTAAAGCCGGCTGTATAGCCTGCCATATATGTGAAAAGAACTGTCCTTCGGGTGCTATAACTGTTGAGAACAACGTAGCTACAATTGATCAGGACAAGTGTACACACTGTGGACTCTGCGCAGAGAAGTGTCCCAAGAAGGCTATTCAGGTTATATAATTTGATACTATTACTTTTTGCTTGCGTACGGGCATATCCAATTAATTGGATATGTCCGTTTTTATAAGCTCTACTATAGTTTGATGAAATATATCTGTGTTATATTAATAGAAAAAACTATGAGTGGAGAGATTATTTATGATGAAAAGTAAACGTCTGGAATTGATTGATTCGATACGTGGACTTACTTTGATAAGTATGATTTTGTATCATTTTTGTTGGGATTTAAAATACTTAAAGGGTTTTTCAATGCTCTGGTATGAAACCTTTGGTAGCTACTTATGGCAACAGAGTATATGCTGGACTTTCATACTGATTGCTGGATTTTGCCTGCATTTTGCAAGGAATCCCATAAGAAACGGCGTTATTGTATTTCTATGCGGGATAATAATAACAACAGTGACAGAACTTTTTGTTCCCGAAGCACCTGTATACTTTGGAGTACTTACTTTTCTTGGTTCAGCCATGATCATAGTAGGTGCACTAAAATGGGTATTGATAAAGCTTATACCGGGCAAGACAGCTGATATAAGCAGTAATCCTGATAATAATCAGAATAATAAGCGTGATTTTGGGATTCTCCTGGATCCGTTCTGGGGATTTATTGTAAATATTATTCTGTTTGGCTTTACCAAATCAATAAATCAGGGAGTGATAAATCTTTTTCTGACAAAAATAAATCTGCCGGCTAATCTGTTTGATGGTAGTTCTTCAGGTGGTGTAAATGGCTCATTTTTGAACTATCTAGGGTTTATGCAGAATGATTTTTATTCATCGGATTATTTTTCACTTATGCCCTGGATATTCTTATTTCTCTCGGGATATTTTTTGTATGGAGTATTAAAGCCGCGCTTTGAAAGTGCTGCTTTTCACATAAATATAAAACCCCTTTCATGGATCGGCAGACATTCTCTTTTGATATATATGCTTCACCAACCAGTCTTATATGGCATTACAATGCTTATCAGATAATGAAAAATTAAAATTGTATAAATAGCGCAAAGTCTCACAAGGTCGGTGTTATAATAAAAATACGTACTGTTTTGTATGACTTCTTGCGGGCTAAAGCGGAAACTGCCCAAAGGAATCTATGACTTTCCGAATGAAAACAGGAAAAATCGTTCGGAAATAACCACAGATAAGAGAGAGCTTATTATGGAAAAACGCAGTATTTTTAGAGATAAGAGTATAGAAAGAGTGTCGTCGCCTGAACAGTTAAATGATTATATTCAGGTTACAACCCCTTCTGTATGGATCTTTTTACTGGCCACTATTATTCTTCTCGCCGGAATTTTCATCTGGGGTATTTTTGGTGAAATAAAGGTTAATGACGGTGCCGGCGAACGCAGTGTTGCTCCGATAACATGTATTCTCAATTGAGAAAGGGATAATTCATGAGCAAGGGGAGTAATAAAAAAATTAAGGAGCCTTTGAATAGTGGTGTAGCGAAGGTTCCTGTGGTAATGCAGATGGAAGCCTTGGAGTGCGGTGCTGCATGTCTTGTCATGATCATGGCCTACTATAATAAATGGATTCCACTGGAGCAGGCACGAGAGGACTGCGGAATCTCACGAGATGGCTCGAAGGCAAGCAATATTGCAAAGGCAGCCAGAACCTATGGCTTTGAAGCAAAGGGTTATCGCTTCGAAATAGATGAAATTAAAAAATTAGCTACTTATCCCTGTATAATACACTGGAATTTTGATCATTTTATTGTCTTAAACGGATTCAAAAACGGTAAGGCTTATATAAATGATCCGGCAAGGGGCGAAGTCATACTGACTGAAAAAGAATTTGATGAAGGATTTACCGGAGTGGTTCTTCTTTTTTCTCCCGGTGAAGGCTTTGTGCCTTCAGGTAAAAAGAAGAGCATGATTGACTTTGCAAAAGCAAGAATGGAGGGAACACTTTCGGCATTTACTTTTGTAGCGCTTACATCTGCCACAGCATCTCTATGTCTTCTTATATCTGCAGGATTATCCAAATTTTTTATGGATTATATGCTCACGGGCAATAACCCGAAGTTTATAAATAGTTTTCTTTTCTTTATTGCACTTATAACCACTATCCAAATTATTGTACAATGGATAGGCGCAGTTTATTCTTTACGCATCAGTGGCAAATTTGATGCTGTCGGTAATGCCACATATTTTTGGCATGTGCTTCGTCTCCCTATGAAGTTTTTCTCGCAGAGAATGGCGGGAGATATTGAGCAGAGAAGACTTACAAATGCGTCAATAGCCGATGTTCTTGTAAATACATTTGCTCCTCTCATAATAAATGCGGCGATGCTTGTGTTTTATCTTGTATTCATGATTCACTATTCGGCTGTCATGACTCTTTTTGGAGTAATTGCAATCTTACTTAATCTTTATTTATCCAAGGTAATATCTGACAAACGGGTTAATATAACAAGGGTTCAGATGAGGGATCAGGCCAAACTTTACTCTACAACCGTTTCAGGGGTAGAGATGATAGAGACCATAAAAAGTAGCGGCGCCGAGAATGGTTTTTTCAGAAAATGGGCAGGCTTTCAGGCAAGTGTAAATGCTCAAAATGTAAAACTTTTAAAGCTTAACGAATACATTGGCGTTCTGCCTTCGATAATAATGACACTCACAGACAATATTATCCTGATAATGGGTGTTTATATGGTTATGACAGGCAGATTTACAGCAGGTACTGTGCTGGCATTCCAGGGGCTTTTTGCCCGGTTTCTCATTCCTGTCTCGTCCTTTATCGGCGCAGGTCAGAGTCTTCAGGAGATGCGTACGGAGATGGAACGTATAGAAGACGTAATGGATTATCCTCTTGATCCTTCAGTTGTAAAGAAGGGAGTTGGGGAATCTGAGGAAGATTCAAGAACGAAGCTGTCTGGCAGATTGTCGATGCACAATATTTCCTTTGGCTATTCCAAGCTTATGCCTCCGATCATCAGTGATTTTAATCTTGAGCTTGATCCCGGTAAAAGTGTTGCATTTGTAGGCGCTTCAGGCTGTGGCAAAAGTACATTGAGTAAGCTTATATCAGGGCTTTATCAGCCTTGGACCGGTGAGATTCTTTTTGATGGGAAACCTGCAAGTGAGATAGGAAGAAATGTTTTTACTTCTTCGGTTGCGGTTGTTAATCAGGATGTAATTCTTTTTGAAGATACCATAGCCAACAATATTAAAATGTGGGATCGCTCAATAGAAGATTTTGAGATGATACTTGCTGCCCGTGATGCACAGATTCATGAGGACGTTATGCAAAGAGACGGCGGTTATCAGTACAAGCTCTCAGAGGGCGGCCACAACTTTTCGGGAGGACAGCGTCAGAGAATCGAAATAGCAAGAATCCTGGCTCAGGATCCTACGCTTATAGTGATGGATGAAGCTACCAGTGCGCTTGATGCACAGACTGAATACAATGTGGTTAAGGCTATTAAGAACAGAGGAATCACATGTGTGGTTATTGCACACAGACTTTCGACGGTAAGAGACTGCGATGAAATAATAGTGCTTGATCATGGTATAGTTGCCGAGCGTGGAACACACAACGAATTGATGGCAAAAGGCGGTTTATATACTAAGCTTGTAAGTAGTGAGTAAGTTCGAGGGGAATACAGTTATGAGCTGGTTTGATGAACAGGTTAAAATGAGAGAAAAAGCAGACATGGATGCTTTTGAGGACTCATGTCTTCAAATAGCAGGGTCTGTCATGGGGAAAACTCTTACTGCCATTCTTCACGATGAGAGACAGCAGACAACGGATGCTATAGGAGAGGTACTCAGGTATTACCATGTTACTGCCAGAGAAATTCCGGAACAGTTAATGGAAATAGATGAGATTCTGGAATTTTTATTAAGACCAAGTGGCATTATGACAAGGGCGGTAAAACTTCATGAGGGATGGAGAAATGATGCTTCAGGTGCAATGCTTACAACATTAAACGGTCAGGATATACCTGTTGCACTTATTCCATCGGGAATGGCAGGCTATAAGTATAAGGATATAAAAACAGGTAAATATATAAAGGTTACCGCGTCGAATGAGAAGATGATTTCAGATGAGGCAATAGCTTTTTATAAACCTTTCCCTTTAAGAGCCATGGGAATGAGGGATATCTTTAGATATATATCAGATAATATCGACAGAGGAAGCTTTTTAGCCTATTTGTTATTTACGGCAATTGTTACAGCTATAGGTCTTCTTATACCTGTGATAAACAAGAACTTATTTGAAGATGTTGCTGTCTCATCAAATGTAAGAGCACTTCTTGCTATTGCAACATTTATGATATGTGTTTCTGTCAGTACGCTTTTGTTTGGCACAATAAGAAACCTTTTTCTTAACAGAATTACCTTAAAGCTTGATCAAAGTGTTGAAGCGGCTACCATGATGAGGATATTGTCTTTGCCCACGGGATTTTTTAAGGAATATGCATCAGGTAACCTTAGTACGCGCATCAATTATATGAATCTTTTGGTTACCGTGCTTGTAAGTATAGGAATGTCCGGTGGAATATCGATACTGTTTTCGTTTATTTACATCTTCCAGATTTTTGCTTTTACGCCCTCTTTAATGATGCCGGCTTTGATCGTATCCTTGCTTACGATAATTGTGACGGTCTCTGCGGTTATGGCAGAAAGCCGCATTAACAGGGTTCAGATGGAGCTTTCGGCTAAAGAGAGCGGTCTTGCTTACGCTGTTGTTTCGGGAATAGAAAAAATTAAGCTTGCCGGTGCAGAGAGAAGGGCTTTTGCCAGATGGGGAAAGGCCTATTCTGAGCAGGCTGTATACAAATATGACCCGCCGTTATTTGTTAAAACTTCCTCTGTTATTATTTCGGCTATATCCCTGATTGGAATGGTTGTTATATACGGGGTAGCCATAAAATCAAAAGTAAGTATCCCTGATTATTACGCTTTTAATTCTGCATTTGGAATGGTAACAGGGGCTTTTGAAGGCTTTTCACTGATGGTTGCTCAGATAGCCCTTATCGATCCCATTCTGAAGATGGTGAAGCCTATTATGGATGCTGTGCCGGAGGTCTCTGAGGATAAGCCTGTTCTTGAAAAATTGACAGGTAATATAGAGCTTAACAATGTTACTTTCAGGTACGAGGAAGGAACGCCTCCCGTTCTTGACAATTTTAATCTGAAAATTAAAGCAGGGCAGTATATAGCAATTACAGGGAAAACTGGATGCGGAAAGTCTACTCTCATGCGTATATTGCTGGGATTTGAGATTCCTCAGAGAGGCGCTGTTTATTATGATGGTAAGGACATAAGAAATATAGATTTAAAATCTCTGAGAAATAAAATCGGAACTGTTATGCAAAGTGGCTCACTTTTTATGGGAGACATTTATTCCAACATAGTTATTTCAGCTCCTGAGCTGACTCTTGATGATGCCTGGGAGGCTGCCGAACTTGCAGGTATAGCAGATGATATTCGCAACATGCCAATGGGAATGTTTACTTATATAACGGAAGGTGCAGGTGGCATTTCCGGAGGGCAGAAGCAGAGACTTATGATAGCAAGAGCTATTGCACCAAAGCCTAAGATACTGATGTTTGATGAAGCGACAAGTGCTCTTGATAACATAACACAAAGACAGGTATCGGAGTCTCTTGATTCTTTAAAATGTACGAGAATAGTTATTGCGCACAGGCTTTCAACTATTAAGAACTGTGACAGGATTCTTGTCCTGGATGGAGGAAAAATTGTAGAAGACGGTAACTATGATGAATTGGTTAAAAAGGACGGATATTTTTCAGAGCTGGTTAAGAGGCAACAGGTAGAAGAAAATGAAGGATAAAAAGCCATTTGAACAGGTTTACGCCGAGTGCTATGACAAGGTATATAAAAGCGTATATATGCGTGTCCTTAATAAGGAAAATGCAGAGGACATTGTGCAGGATGTGTTTTTTAAAGCTATGAATGCTTATGAAAAATACGATCCTGAGATTTCTCTTGCGTCAACCTGGATATCCAGGATAACAATAAATACTCTGACTGATTATTTCAGAAAAAATAAATCGGGAAAGATAGTATCAATTGATGATTATCTGGAAGAGGGTTATGAACCTGGAGAAGAAGATCCTGAGTTTGATCGCATTGAGGATGATGAC
Organism: Butyrivibrio sp. NATIVEDY162; assembly: GCF_045999815.1. Lineage (GTDB taxonomy): Bacteria > Bacillota > Clostridia > Lachnospirales > Lachnospiraceae > Butyrivibrio. Next base: position 770,999 of record NZ_CP172573.1, on the reverse strand, counting down.
AGCAGAGAGGCGTACTCTTTGCTGAAAGGTCTTTCGGATTCAGAAAGAGAACTTATTATGCTCCGCTTTGGGATGGAGATGACCTATGCAGAAATAGCCGAAAAAACAGGCTCAAATGAAAAGGCCGTCGCTAAGCGGATGGAGAGACTAATGAATAAGTGCAGAAAGAAAATTGAAAATCAGTGAAAGATTAAATTCCAAAAAATAAAAACATATCAGTTTTTTGTTTTTTATAGTCAGCTTTTATGCTAAAATTTAATACCGTATGCAAAAGCTGCAGATGTTTGCCTGAAATTATTACCGGAGGATTATATGAAAAAGAAAATCAATTGGGGAGTTGTAACTGCTGTTACTTTCATTTCTGTGTTTGCGCTGCTTCTGGCGCTTCTTATTTATATGCTTAATTCTTCTTATAAGCTAAGAGAATTCAAGGTGGACCTGTATGTCCTATGTAATGAAGCAGATATATGTGTGGCTGATAGCGATGAGGTGAAGGTCAGAGTTGATTCTGACAACCTGGCTGCGTTGTATTCTATTGTTTATGCTATGAGAGGTTACTTCACAATAGGCAATCCGGAGGTGACTGAAACTCTTAATATGAACTTTTCACACAATGGTGATGACTGGAATCTGCAAATTGGCAGAGCGGGAGATAACAGACTTCTTGTTAATCTGAACGGGCCCAGAAGCTATAGGCTTTATCTTAAGGACAACAAGAAATTTGAGGATATAAAAAGATGTGTTTCCGCTGATGGTTTCAATACAGCGAACAGACTTATAGGAAACAAAAAGTAGTACTTTTGCGTGTGAGTTTTCACACTTATTTATATAAAAAAAGAGGAGATTATTTAATGAGAAAAACAAAAATAGTATGTACGATTGGCCCTGCAAGTGAGTCAGAGGAGATGATTGCAGCGCTCTGTAAAGCAGGAATGAATGTTGCCAGACTCAATTTTTCACATGGAGATCATGAGGAACAGCTTACAAGAATAAAGAGAATTAAGAAGATAAGAAAAGAACTGGGACTTCCTATTGCCATCCTTCTTGATACAAAGGGCCCTGAGTACCGCATCGGCACTTTCAAGAACGGGAAGGTTAATCTTGAGGCAGGAAAGAAGTTTACATTTACAACAGAAGATATTAAGGGTGATGAAACTATTGTTTCCGTAAGTTATAAAAATCTTGCCAAAGAGCTTTTCAAAGGTGACAGGATTCTTCTTAACAATGCCCTTTTGGAGTTTAAGGTTCTTAGTACAGACGGCGTAAAAATCGAGACTGAGATTGTGACCGGAGGAGAGCTTTCTGATAAGAAGAGCATGAGCTTTCCGGGTAAGCATATTAAACAGGTTTATCTGTCAGAGCAGGATAAATCAGATATCCTGTTCGGCGTAGAAAATGACGTTGATTTCATTGCATGCTCATTTGTTTCAGTTAAGCAGGATCTGGTTGATGTCCATGAATTCCTTAAAGCTCACAATGGCAATGATAAGGTTCAGCTTATTGCAAAGATTGAGAATCAGTCAGGTTATGACAATATTGAAGATATCTGCACAGAGTGTGATGGTATCATGGTTGCACGTGGAGATATGGGTGTTGAGGTACCTTTTGAGCAGCTTCCTGCAATTCAGAAGGATCTTATAACCAAATGTCGTATGCTTGGCAAGCGTGTGATCACAGCTACTGAGATGCTTGAGTCCATGATACATAATCCGAGACCTACAAGAGCAGAGACTTCAGACGTAGCTAATGCTGTTTATGACGGTACAAGTGCTATCATGCTCTCAGGTGAAACAGCTGCCGGTGCATATCCAGTTCAGGCTGTTGAGACCATGGCCAAGATTGCTGAGACAACTGAGCAGAATATTCACTACAATAAGCGTTTCTATAACTATGACTTCATCATCAAGAGTGATGTAGATGCTATTTCACATGCTACCTGCGGAATGGCAATAGATCTTGATGCTAAGGCAATTGTTGCCTGCACTTTGTCTGGCCGTACTGCAAGAATGGTTTCAAGATTCAGATCTCCTGTGGACATTATCGGTCTTACAACTAATGAGAAGACATGGAGATGGCTGTCATTGTCATGGGCTGTAACTCCCAAGATGTGCGATGTATTTCCGTCAACGGACGTTTTGTTCTACAGCGCCAAAAAGGTTGCAATCGAGACCTTCGACCTCAAAGAGGGTGATAAGATTGTTATTACAGGTGGAGTGACAAATGGTGAGTCCGGAAATACAAATCTTATTAAGATTGAGGATGTATAATTTTTTTCTTATTAAGAATGGCAATGCCTGATGTGCAACGGGCAGAATAGTTGTATGGAGTTATTTGACTTAAAGGGAACGGAAGATGAATAAAAAAATAGCAGGCTTTATTTTGGGCGCTATGGTTTTTGCAAGCGCTTGTGGAAGTAATGTGCCGGGAGAGACTGCGGACAATACCAAAACAGATGAAAGCATAACTTCTGAAGCAAAAACGGAAGAGGCTATGAATGTAGAGGAAGAGGCTTCGAATGATGAAGCAGTTGTTTCCGGCAATGATAATTCATCTGAAGAAGCCTCTGATAATGATTCGCAAGAAGATGATACTGAGGAAAACACTGCCCCGGAAGGAACAGAAACAGATGCGACCGAGGATATAGAGACTTCACCCCTGGCTTTGTGGGATTACACCGGATATGTTGATGAGTGCCTCCAGTATTATTGGAAGGATGATTTTATTAATAAAGATTATGATTGTGACGGGAAAACAGATCGTCTGCATCGCTCCTATCATGAGGAAGAACAGAAGGCCGACTATGTTTTAGAGCTTGGGAATGGCAATAAGATAGAGTTAGGCGGCGTATGGGATACTGGCTTTCCTCATGTAGAGATGGAGGATCTTAATGGCGATGGTGAAAAGGACCTTCTTTTTACGCTTAGCTATGATACAAGTACTGACCCTTTGGCCTTTGGAAACATGCTGATCTATGAATATGACAGTGCAAATAATGGTTATAAGCAGGCTGAGCTTCCTTTTGAAAAATCAGAGGATGTAGGAAGCACTGATATATTGGTTGAATATGACGCTCCTTCTCAAGAAGGAAATATTTCTTTTAACATACCTAAGATTGGATATTCCGGAGAAATACTTGCAGGTACCGAATTTGTACAAAACTTCTGGACAAATGATAAAACCTCAGAAAGCTGTAATGTTTATGAAGCTTCAATCAGAGATTATGACGGCAAAAAGGCTGTTTTATGCAATGTGGAACTGCTTCACAAATTTGGCGGACTTATCACTTTTTATATTGTGAATGAAAATGGCGAATATGTGATAAAGGATATCAATAGCTCAGATGAATCTGTAAAAGGTAAAATTACAGATTTATCTTCAAATGATGATGCAAATGTTTCTGAGGAACCTGCACCTGCTGCAGAAACTCCGCACACAGGAGGTCATCTTGTGGTAATTGATCCGGGACATCAGTCACACGGGATGTCTGAAAAGGAACCCAATGGTCCCGGCTCTACAGACATGAAGGCAAAGGTTACCGGCGGAACTACGGGAAAGACAACAGGAATTGCAGAATATCAGCTTACCCTTACAATAGGATTAAAGCTTAAAGAAGAGCTGACTAAACGGGGCTATACCGTCATTATGACAAGAGAATCAAATGATGTGAGTCTTAGTAATGTTGACCGTGCTCAGATAGCTAATAATGCAGGGGCAGAAGCCTTTATAAGAATCCATGCCAATGGCTCTGAGGACACTTCTGTTAACGGTGCCATGACTATTTGTCAGACACCATCAAATCCCTATAATGCTGCTTACTATGATGCTTCCAGAAAGCTTTCTGATTGTGTACTTGATTCATATATAAATGCTACCGGATTTAAAAAGCAGTACGTATGGGAAACAGATACCATGACCGGAATAAACTGGGCTAATGTACCTTCAACAATTATTGAGATGGGATATATGTCTAATCCTACAGATGACACCAACATGGCTGATGAAGCAATGCAGCAGCAGATGGTCAATGGCATCGCAAATGGAATAGACACATATTTTAATTAACTAAAGACTTCCCACATCCAAATTCCCAGCGAGTCCCCATTTCGTCTGCTGGCGAGGCTGTTAAAACAGTGGGAGATTTGTATATATGCCGCCCAAAGCATGTCTGAGCTCTATGCCTCGGAATCCATCGTTCCTCCGGTGCTTGCTCGTTATGTTCGCTTTGTTTTCCAGGATATCGGAAAACAAGCGCTCACATATAATCGCCGCACCGGAGAAACGAATGGTTCCCGGCATAGAGTGAGTTCTGCAGGGCGGCATATGTTTATACAAATCTCACACTGTTTTAATGGTTAGCCGAGCGCAGAAGAAATGGGGACTCGCTGGGAGATGGATGTGGGATGCTTTAGTAATTAAAAATATTTCATAAGCCCTTGTTGGGGACAGGTGCGGGGATATAGAGATCGGAATATATCGAACACTTTCATGGAATGTGTTTGATATGTTTCGGTCATTTTTTATTTAAGTGTTTGTTAAGTGGAGGGAGCTATGGAACAGAGGAAACAATTATGATACATTCTCTGATGTTGATAGAAACAACCGTACTAGTAAGGAAACTGAATCGATTAGTGAATTTATGAGGAGGACTTATGAAAAAAACTTATCCGCTTACAGCAGCTCAGAATATGCATTACAGATGGATAAAGGAGTATGGGACTCAGCAGGTTTCGGGACTTAGCATAGTTGCAGCACTTAAAGCAGAGCTCGATTTTGGATTGTTAAAAAAATGTATTGAGCTGGAGATGGAAAGATACGGGTGCATGAGAATCAGATTTACAAAAGCTGATAAAAACGGAAATGTGCAGCAGTATCTTATAAAAAAAGATCACAGAGATATTCCGATAAAAGACCTTACGGGGATGAGTCTTAAGGAAGCAGATGATCTGATGCAGAGCTGGGCATATCAGACCTTTGACGGTGACAACATTCCAATGTGTGATGTCTATATGATGAAGCTGCCGGACGGCTATCGTGGCTTTTTTATTCATATGGATCACAGACTTATTGATTCCTGTGGTGTGACGGTAATGACAAATGACATTATGTCGCTTTATACACATTACAGATTTGGAGCTGAATATCCTGCTGACCTTGCAGATTTTGAAACAGTTTTGGAATCAGACTTGAAAAAGGCAGGCAATGAGAAAAGATTCCAAAAAGACAAGAAATTCTGGAATGATCAACTCGATGAATACGGAGAGCCTCTTTATTCAGATATTCAGGGCCCTTCTGTTTTAGAAGAAGCTCGCATAAGGCACAAGAATAAAAAGTTAAGAAGTGCTGATATCGAGCGAAAGGAATTATTTGTTGCGGTTAAAGATTATAAGCTTGAGCCTGAACCGGCAAAAAGGCTTATGGATTTTTGCATGAATCATGGTCTTTCAATGACGAATCTTTTACTTCTTGGAATAAGAACATATCTGTCAAAACAAAATGAAGGACAGGAGGATATTTCAATTCAGAATTTTATCTCAAGAAGATCCACTAAGGATGAATGGACATCAGGTGGAAGCAGAACAATTATGTTCCCCTGCAGAACTGTCATCAGCGAAGATACTGATTTTATGTCAGCAGCCTTTAAAATCCAGAATGTCCAGAATAGCATATATATGCACAGCAATTATGATCCGGCCCTGATTTATGAAGAGATAAAAAAGCGATACAACACACCTGATGATACGACTTATGAGAGCTGCTATCTTACTTATCAGCCGATGCCTGTTAAGATGGAAAATCCGTTTCTTAAGAACATTCCTATGCATGCAAAATGGTTTGCCAATGGAGCTGCTACAAAAAAGATGTATCTTACCGTATCCCACACAGAAGACGGTGGTATGAATTTTTCATATCACTATCAGACAGTGCAGTTATCTGAAAAGGATGTGGAGCTTATGAACTATTATCTGATGCGCATTCTGTTCAGAGGTATAGAGCAGCCGGATATGACAGTAGGAGAAATCATGGAAGCGGTTTAAAACAAGCATTTTCTTAGAGGAGGAGAAAAATATGACAAAAGAAATGAAATTTAAAGAGATTATTGCACAGTACTGTGAAGTAGCCCCCAAGGATTTAAAGGACGCTCTCAGATTTCGCGAGGATCTGGGATTTAGCTCGCTGGATTTTATGTCCTTCCTTGGAGAGCTTGAGGATGAGTTTGATGTTGAACTTGAGCAGGAGAAGGTTGTAACGATTCATACTGTAGGTGAAGCGATGAGTCTTTTAAACGAGGTAGCATGAGCACACAAAGCTACATAAATACGCAGTAGATAGTGCAAGTAAAGGGATTCAGTATGGAAAAAGTTGAAGAGGTGTAGAATTTATGAAAAATATAAGATCTATCTGGGATGAGTCAGCAGCAAGATTTAAAGATATACCTGCACTGAGGTGGCTGGTAAAAAAGGATATACATGAAAAGACCTATGGTGAGCTCGATAGTTCAGTAAAAAAAGTAAGGGCTCATCTTGAAAAAGAAGGCTTCAGAGGAGCACATATTGCCCTTATTGGAAACAGCTCTCCAGAGTGGATAGAGGCTTATCTTGGCATTACTACAGGAGTAAATATTGCAGTTCCGCTGGATGCAGGGCTCCCTGATGATGAGCTTACAGAACTTATAAACAGGTCTGATTCTGAAGCACTTTTTCTTGGAACTAACAGAATTTCTCTAATGGATAAGGTCCGGGAAAGATGTCCTAAAATAAGAAAGATATGGGCTTTAACGGAAGATGAATTCTCTCATTTTTCAGAATCAGATATCAATGTGCCGGGAGCAGAAGGCTATGAAATTGCTACCATAATCTATACCTCCGGTACAACGGGTAAAAGCAAGGGAGTAATGCTTACACAGGAAAACCTGGCTGAGAATGTTAAAAATGTTGAGTATGATGCAGAACCCGGTGGAGTTACCATGAGCGTTCTTCCAATCCACCATGCATATTGCCTGGTTATGGATTATCTTAAGACCTTATCACTTGGAACCACCATATGCATAAACGACTCATTGATTCATATGGTGAGAAACATGTCCATATATAAACCTGAGGTAATGCTCATGGTTCCGCTTATGATAGAGACAATATATAAGAGAGTTTCTGCTCTTGATAACGAAGCTGTAAAAACTGTATTTGGAGGAAGGCTCAGAACTATTTTTACAGGTGGCGCACATCTTGATCCATTTTATATTGAAAAATTTCAGGAGTATGGAGTGGAGGTGCTTGAGGGCTATGGAATGAGTGAATGCTCACCGGTTATTACATCCAACACACAAAAGGATCATAAGCCGGGATCCATAGGTAAGCCACTTGCAAATGTGGAAATTTCTTTTGAAAACGGAGAAATCCTTGTACGTGGAAGCTCAGTCATGAAGGGGTATTACAAGATGCCTGACGAAACTGAGGCTACTATAAAGGATGGATGGCTCCATACCGGCGACAAGGGATATCTTGATGAGGATGGATATCTTTTCATAAACGGAAGAGTAAAGAACCTCATAATAATGTCTAATGGTGAAAATGTATCTCCTGAGGAAATAGAGAATAAGCTGGCTCTTAGTCCGCTTATTTCTGAGGTAATAGTCACCGGCGAAAACAACGGACTTACTGCAAGGATTTTCCCTGAGACAGAGATTGTTGATAAAAAAGGACTGGATGTAAATACTTTATATTCAGAGCTGCAGAAATTCATAGATGACTATAATGCTTCACAACCAACATACAGGCACATCACACAAATTGTAATACGAAGCACACCGTTTATCAGAAATTCCACCGGAAAAATAAAAAGGCAGGACGCTCTTAAAGAGAACCCTGCAGCGTGAATGGTCAAATTGCTTTTCGGGAAGTTTTTCCTAAATCATGAATGGTAAAATACCGTTTAGGAAAATGGTTGTAAGGATATCAGCTATATTTTCGGCCGGGGATTCAAAATCCTCGGCTGTCCATTTGTGGAGAACGCCGATTGTACTACCTATAATTCCTGCGATCATGAAAGAATACTTCTCTTTGGAAACTTTTTTATTAGTCTGAATATCGGTCATCTGCGTTACGTATTGATGGAACATAGTCATTGCCTTCTCAAAAAATCCGTCGCCTCTGGCGCTTTCAAGAAGACTTGAAAGGAACGGATTTTTCTTTGTGTAATTACAGATTGCAAGAAAATACGATTTGCAAAGGTCTCTGTTATTGTCTGAATGAAAGCTTTCCATCATATGAAATATATCGTTGATGGTCTTATCCTCGGCGGCATTTACCAAAGCCGGTATGTTTTCATAATGATTATAGAAGGTGCTCCGAACAATTCCGGCTTTTTTTATGACATCCGCCACAGTGATCTTTTCAAAATCCTTTTCCTTTATCAATATAAAAAAAGCATCGATTATTGCATCCTCGGCAGTACTGTATCTCTCGTCAAATTCGTTCATTATTATCCCCTTATAAGTCGCTTTTCCCGCTATTTTATCATAAATCCAATACTAAAGGGAATATTTCAGGCATTTATGAATTGGCTATCTTTTTTCTATATGATAATTACTTAGCAATATTCAGGTAGAGTTTGAAGCAGTAAATAAGCATAATTATATTAGTGTATGGGAGGTAATAAAAATGAAGAAGAAAGCGATATGGGGACTTATGATGACTATGGGATTACTTACAGCCTGCAGCATGGCAGATACCACAAATAAAAACGCCGAGGCAGCTGAGAGCGTTGAAAACGAAGTGAAGGAAGAAACTGCAAATACAGAAGAAACAGAATCAGAAGACTCAGAAGTAAAAGAACCTGCGGATAATGCTTATGCAGAGGCAATAGCGGAGGAAACCTCGGTTTCCGAAGAAGCGACAGAAGCTGCGGAGGAAGATGCCAAAGAGGAGAGAGTTCCTACTGCTGAAATTGGTGAGCATGTGCTTCCGAAATATACTAATTTACGGACAGATGAAGCAGGTACAATTGAGCATATATCATACACGGGACATGATTATGCAGGTGATGGAAGTGAGATTACTAAGGAAGCAAATGTATATCTGCCACCCAATTATGATGCTGAAAAGAAGTATAATCTAATGATCCTTCTTCATGGAATTGGGGGAAATGAGGATGAATGGGGACTTACTAAAACAACATCGAGAGTCAAAGCCATCATGGATAATCTGACTTACTACGGTGATATTGAACCCTTCATAGTTGTTACCCCAAATGGGAGAGCAGGAGCTGATAACAGCAAGGATACGAATAAAATAGATTCTTTTTACAAATTTGGAGAGGAGCTTAGAAATGATCTGATACCTTACATGGATTCTCACTATGCTACCTATGGGGAATACAGTGAGGATGGCTATGACCTTAGCGCTGCAAGGGCTCACCGCGCTATTGCAGGATTATCTATGGGCGGTATGCAGACTATAAACATAGGGCTTGATGAGTGCAATGATATTTTTGGATATTTTGGGGCTTTTTCAGCAGCACCTACAAGTAATCCCGCTACCAAAACGGCAAGCATCCTTGAGGACTGTGAATATCCAATATACTATATGTACAATATATGCGGCCTTCAGGACAGGATAGCTTACCAGAGCTCATCTGCAGCAGCTAAAAATCTTCCTTCACTTAGTGATAAGTTTACTGAGGGTGAAAACTTTATGTGGCAGGAGCTTGATGGTGGCCACGATTTTCATATATGGTACCTTGGCTTTTACAACTTTGCACAGATTGCATTCAAGCATGACGAAGAAAATATGAATTAATGAATTTTTATTTCCCTCAAAACGTGAAAATAATTATATTTTTATTCACCCTTTCTTTATGGAAATTTAATTAGCATAATAAAAAAACGTATATATAAACATGATAAAATACATATGTTAGGTGAAGAAGGTGGTGGATTTCACGTTATTTGAGGGAATAAACTTGTGAAAGATAGTACTGACCGGAATCTTAAATCGCATAATGTGGTAATAGTAATAATTACCATAGCAAGTATTGGGGCTATCGTAGAGAGTATAAACCTGAGTTGGGAATTTTGGGTTTTACCCTTGATTTTGTGCGGCATTATAGCTGTGTGGGGGATTCATATAAGGCAGTACCGTGATGTGGAGTTCAGAGAAAACTTCTACATGATTTTTTCCATGATAATAGCCTTTTTTCATGGAGCTCATTTCACAAGCTATTTTGATCTTTTTGTTACGTCTTCACTTCTTCTTGTAACATCAACTCTGCTGAAGAGAAAATTGTATCTTCATCTTAATCTTGCGGAGTTTTATCTCATTATGATAATGCAGACTGTTCATGCAGTCATTACAAAAGCAATAAGCTTCGATTCTCTTACAATTTCCAGAGTAGTACTACATTGTGTGGCAGAGTTTGCCCTTTATAGAGCATTGCTTAGTATTATTGATGATTATCATACAGTTGAAAAAAGCCTGGAACTGAAAGAGAGAGACGAAGTAATGAACAACTCCACAATGGAGGACTTCCTTGTAAACATCTCTCATGAACTCAGGACTCCTGTAAATGTAATAACAGGAATGTCTGAGCTTATACTTAAAAAGAACTATAGCGAAGATGTCGAATCAATAAGAAATGCGGGAATACGGCTCTCACATCAGATAGAAGAAATTCAGGATTACAGTGAGATACAAAGAGGAGATGCTCTTATAGTCGAGGAAAAGTACAGCATCATCTCGATGGTTAATGATATTTTCACCGGATTGAATATTACGGGAGTAAAGAAGGGAATTGAGCTGATACTTGATCTTGATCCCAATCTGCCTGCACTTCTAAAGGGAGACGGATCAAGACTTGGAAAAATTGTTGAGCAGCTTCTTGATAATGCAATAAAATTCACCAAGTCGGGCGGAGTATATCTGAAAATAACCGGAATAAGAAAAGAATATGGTATAAACCTGATAATCGAAGTGACTGATACCGGTGTTGGAATGAAAAAGTCTGATATAGAAAAAATCTCAAAGGGAGATTATCAGGCAAACAGAAAGAGAAACAGAAGTACAGGTGGAATAGGTCTTGGGCTATCCATAGTCTATGGATTTGTGAGACTGATGAATGGCTTTGTGACTATAGAAAGTGAAAAAAATAAGGGCACAACCGTGCGGATAAGTGTGGTTCAGGAAGTACTGGATGCCACACCCTGCCTCAGAACAAAGACAAAGGACTTTGTAAATATTGCATATCATGTAAATCCTGAAAAATTTAAAAACATGAAGGTCAGGGCTTTTTATAATGAGATGGCTACAAATATGGCTAAAGGGCTTAGAGTGAACTTATACCCGGCTCCCAGCCTGACTGAGATTAAGAAGGTCATGGAAAGAAGGGATATAACTCATGTTTTTATGGGTTATGACGAGTATAGACGCTCACCTGAATATTTCGAAGAGCTGGCAAAAGATGGCATTAAAGTCGCTGTCTTTTTGGACAGAGGTATATCACGGCCGGAAAATTCTTCTTTGATCTATATGTCAAAGCCTATTTATTCATATCCTATTGCTGAATTTATTAATGGTGATGCTAATGGAAAACTGCCTGATGGTGAAGGAATCAGGCCTGTTCTTGATGGAGTTAGGGCACTGATAGTGGATGATGAACCATTGAATCTTGTGGTGGCATCAGGGCTTTTTAATGATTACAATATGATAACCGAAACCGCAGAAAGCGGGCAGGAAGCAATAAATAAATATGAGAATAAAGAATATGATGTAATTTTCCTTGACCACATGATGCCTGAAATGGATGGTATTGAAGCTATGAAAAAGCTTAAGAGGATGGCAGAGAGAAAGGGGAAGAAGTTATACACTGTAGTACTTACTGCCAATGCTATAAGCGGAGCAAAGGAAATGTTCCTACGGGAAGGCTTTGACGGATTTATTAGTAAGCCCATAAAGATTGCTGATTTTGAGAGAGTCATGAACCGTGGGCTCTCGGAAGGCAAAATTGTTCGTAACGGAGGTGCTAAATGATTAGACGACCTCTGAAAAAAGTAATCGATATGATAAAGGATCCATCCAGAAATTTCAAGGAGCGAGTATTTATTCTTCTTACGCTGGTCATATATCTTGTAATCTTAATTGCGCTGGCGGGAGATATTGCTTTTGATGAAAACTGGATAGAAATAATATCTCTTATTATCACTGCAGTTTTAATCCCTGTAGTCACTTTTGTTTCCGTAAAAAAGAATAAAGTAAATCTGGCAGCGAGAATAGTAGTTATAGGACTTGTTTTTGTGCTGCTTCCTATCCTGTTCTATTTTGGCGGCGGTATTGAGGGCGGAGGAATTCTTTGGATAATTTTTGCTTACTTGTATACCGGTATGGTACTTAGCGGAAAATGGAAGCCTGTAATACTTGTTATCCTTACCATGGAAACAATATTGTTTTATGCGCATGAATATTTTTATCCTGATCTTATATATCATCATGGTCAGGAGTTGTTCTACCTTGACTCTCTGTTTTCAATGATTCTGGTTGGTATAGTGGGCTGTCTTATGGTGTGGTTTGAGGAGTGGCTATACCAGGAAGAGAATAAGAGAGTAAAGGAAGAAAATAAGAAAATTGAGGAACTTATAGAGAGTAAGAGCAGATTCTTTTCCAATATGAGCCATGAGATCAGAACACCCATAAATACTATTTTGGGATTAAACGAGATCATCTTAAGACAGGAGGAAGCCTCTGAAGAGATACTGAAGGACTCAAGACATATTCAGGGTTCCGGCAGGATGCTTCTGTCTTTAGTAAATGATATTCTGGACCTTTCCAAGATGGAAGCCGGAGAGATGGAAATCGTTCCTGTCAATTACAATCTCGAGAATATGCTCTCTGATATTGTTAATATAATAGGCCTTCGCGTTGAGCAGAAGGGACTTAAACTGAACATAGAGATAGATCCGTCAATTCCGGCGGAGCTTTACGGAGATGAAATGCGTATAAAGCAGATACTGATCAATCTGCTGAACAATGCTGTGAAGTATACACAGGAAGGATCTGTAACTCTTCGTATTGAGAAGGGGGACATGAATGGTGATGACATTCTTCTTTTGTACTCAATAATTGATACAGGAATTGGAATCAAACAGGATGCGATACCTTACCTGTTTGATGAATTCAGAAGAATTGATACAAAAAGAAATGCCGGCATAGAGGGAACAGGTCTTGGACTTGCCATAGTAAAAAGACTTGTGGGTCTTATGAACGGAAAGATAACTGTTAGTAGTATATATACTGAGGGCTCAACCTTCATTGTGTCTTTAAGACAGAAGATAACAAGTCATGACAGTATAGGCGAAGTGGATATTCAAAACCTGGCTTACAAGGATGTACATGAAAAGTATATGCCGGGATTTATTGCACCTGATGCCAGAATCCTCATTGTTGATGATAATGAGATGAATCTTGAGGTAGAGAGAAAGCTTATCGCTGAAACAAAAATCAGTATTGATACGGTTTCAAGCGGAACAGAAGCGCTGTCTATGACTCTTAGTGAAAAATATGATGTGATCTTTTTGGATCATCTCATGCCGGGGATGGATGGTATAGAATGTCTTCAATATATCAGAAAACAGGCAGGAGGCCTTAATAACCAGGTCCCTGTAATTGCTTTGACGGCAAATGCAGGTAGTGATGTAAGAGAGCTTTATAACAAGAGCGGCTTTGACGGATATTTGCTTAAACCTTTATCAGGAGCTGAATTTGAAGAAATGCTGCTGGAATATTTACCTGAGCATAAGGTTAAGAGAAATGTCGAAGACACTAATGCCAAGGTTAGAAAGAATAGCACAGGTAGATACAGCAAGAAGATTTCTGTAATTGTCACAACCAGCAGTATGTGCGATCTGCCTAAGAGTACTCTTGAAAGCTGCCAGATTGATATTATTCCTTTTAGTATAAATGCCGGCGGCAAGAGTTATAGTGACAGAGCAGAGGCAAGTGCTGATGAAGTGCTCAATTATATGAGGCATGGCATATCCTTTGAATCGTTGCCGCCATCTGTTGAGGATTTTGAGCGGTTTTTCGGAAAAGAGATAAAAAAGGCTCATGAGATAATATATATATCGCTTCCTTCTGTCTTAAGCAAGGAATACGATAATGCACTTGAAGCTGCCAAGGAGTATGGAAATGTTAAGGTTTTTGATTCCGGTTGTAATTCAGGTGCCATGGGACTTGTCGCGCTTATAGCACATAGGTTGGCCATGCAGGGTATGAACTCTGAAAAAATAATTGAGGAGCTTGAGAAGGCCAAAAATAGAATATGCTGCAGTTTTATCACCGGTGATGCAGAACTTATGATGAATCGCGGGTCTATCGGTAAGTGGATTTACGGATTTATGAATACCTTTGGACTTAGGCCGGGTATTCTAGTCAAAAACGGAATTCTTTCAATAGACAAAATGTATTACGGTGATTTTTCAATCTGCTACGAGAAATATATTGAGCATATGCTTCCGAAAAAGATAAAGCCTGATCTGGATGTGATCATGGTTAATTATGCTGAACTTTCAGAGGAAGGATGTAAAAGGATCAGAGAGGTCATAAGTCGAAGATTTGCTTTTGAGAATATTATTTTTCAAAATGCATCTGCTGTTATGACCCTTAACTGTGGTATGGGTGCTTTGGGTATCTCGTATTTGACCAAGGGAAACACCTCATATGATCTTGGTAAGTTTTTGACAGAACGCAGCTTTGAAGATGAAATAGATGAAGAAGACAGCACTTTCGAAGAGAACAGTACTTATGAAGAAGGTAATACTGATGAAGCTATAATGGAAGTGGGACAGAACAAGGCAGAAGAAAGTAAAAAATCCCGGTTTGAGATGTTGACGGGAATTGATGCAAAAACTGCACTTGAATATTCCGGGTCTGAGGAATCGCTTTTATCTGTTATGAAAATATTCTATGAGTCTATTGATAAGAAGGCGGATGAAATAGAAGATTTTTACGATAAAGAGGATTATAAGAACTATACAATTAAGGTGCATGCTTTAAAAAGCTCATCGAGACTTATTGGTGCGACAGATCTTGGAAATCTTGCAAAAGACCTTGAAATGGCGGGTAATAATAATGATATTTGTTTTATAAAGGAAAATCATAACAGGCTTATTAACAAATTCAGAGGCTTTAAAGATATACTATCGCCACTTTTTGATAATCTTCAGGAGGATAGTGCAAAAGCAGATGAATCGCAGGTTAACGAGAGATTTGACAGTGAACTGCTGAAAAATGTTTATGAGGGAATATATGATGCCACTCAAAAAAATGACAAGGGAATGATTGAGGATATTCTGGATGAAATCTTTGAATATAAGATTCCAAAAGAGGATATGGAGAAACTAAAACAGATAAAAAAATATGTAGCCGAAAGCAATTTTGAAATGATAAGAAAACTGGTAAATTAGTTATTAAATGACTCTGTTCTTTTTTATGAAACAAGGGGGACTATATGGCAAACAAAGTTGCACTTATATCACACCAGGTCAGCGTAGTGGTCAGGTCAATTGAAAAAAGCCTGCAGGAGCAAAACTTTTCAGTAGTAAAGCTGGATATAAATATGGAGCAGATAATGGCCTTTATTGATAAGGCGGATGTGTTTCTTATTTATCTTCAAAATTCAATTCTTGATGATGAGAAAAAGGTGAAGGAGCTTTTTAAGCTATGCGATGCTGTAAGAGACCATAACAGAAGACTGATCCTTATTGGCTCGGACAGAGATCGTGAACCGTTTATTCAGACGGTTCCTGCGCTTCATGACTGTACATGGATGGGACGGCCTGTTGACATGGAAGCACTGACTGATGAAATAAAAGGCGAAATAGAGAGACTTGCCGATGAAAACTCTCATTACAGTATTTTAATAATAGATGATGATCCCGTATATGCCAGGATGGTCAGAGAATGGCTTAGATTTAACTACACTGTCAGCACTGTAGAGGATGGGACTCAGGGCATAACTTATATATCAAGAAGAAAAGTGGATTTGATACTGCTTGACTATGACATGCCTGTAGTTGATGGGCCAACTATACTGGAAATGCTTAAATCATTTCCGGCTACATCAAATATTCCTGTTATGTTTCTTACCGGGAAGGGTGACAGAGCAAGTATAAAGCGTGTTGTGGACTTAAAACCCGCAGGGTATATTCTGAAAACTACAAATAAGGCTGAGCTGCTAAAAACTCTGAATGATTTTTTTGATAAAAATCTGTTGGATTCCATAGATGTGAAATCATAAATGCGCAGGTGATATATATGAGTCTTAATAAGGCATCAAGAAAATTATATATCTGGTTGGGTGTGTACTTTTCAATAATCATAGTGTTGTATGTGCTGCTTCTTTGGAAAAAAATAGATACCCGTATGGTTATTCTGTTGAGAATCATAATGATGACATTATTTATGGTCAGTATAATCAGATTGCGGAAGAAGGATCATGCTGCAAAGGAGAGGGAAAGGCTTATAAATCGTGCCATTCAGTATGCAGTATCCTCCAATTCTCCGGAGGAAAATATAAACAATATGGTCAGATATCTGGGCAAAGAACTTCAGGCCATGAGGTTTTTTATCTTTGAAGATCAGAAAAACGGGAAGTATCGCGGAACCTATGAATGGTATGATGAGGAATTGGAATCAGCATCACTGGATATCCTGTATCTTCCTGTTGCTGGAATTGTAGACAAAATATATGAGGGATTTGAGAAAAACAATCAGCACATAATAAAAAATGCTGAAGCCTGCAAAGCAACAATACCTTCTCTGTATGATTTCTTTAAGAATAATGATATTGATAATATGGTTTTGGAATCACTGGAAGTAAATGGTAATTCTTTCGGAATATGTTGTGTAACCGACATACCGAAGAACAGACTTGATGATGTGGCTGAAATACTGAATTTGATCTCCTATTTTATTTCACAGCTTATAATGCAGCGCGAAGAGCAGAAAAGGACATATTTTTACAGCTATAATGATACGCTTACCGGTGCTTTTAATAATATAGCTTATAAGCGATTTGTAGAAAATGAGCTGGATATAAGTGAACCCTTCGGATATTTAAGATGTGATCTTATAGGACTTTCAGAAATAAATGTATCTCAGGGCTATGAAGTAGGAGATATGATAGTTATTGTTCTCGCCAAAGCTTTAATTGAAGTGTTTGGTGAAAAATATGTTTTTAGAATGAATGGTACGGAGTTTGTGGCATTCGGATTTGAAACAGATGAGGTTCATTTTAATTCAGATACCTCAAGGGTTAAACGCCTTGCATCTGAAAAGGGCATAAAAGTGGAGTTTGCACCTGTTTATTGCATGTATGGCACATCAGATATAGCTATGGTTGTCAAACGTGCTGACAACATAATGCATGAAAACTTTGAAAAAATGATAGTTAGATGATATTATAACTGATAATTGCATAGGGAAAGCGTGAGGTGTCTGCAGGCAATAGTTGCTTTATCATAAATTGAGTATAGAAATTGCTGTGCAGGTGAAAAGGGAAGCAGGTGCAAATCCTGCACGATCTCGTCACCGTGTTTCGAGAGTCTGTTTCAATTGGCCACTGGAGAATAATCCGGGAAGGTGAAACTGACGTTGTGTATACTGAATCGATAAGCCGGGAGACCTGCCTTTCGCTGTACATGGATCATCCGGGCTACGAGGAATTAGCTGTACGAATACTTTATTCAGGGCAAATAGTTATGTTTGTCTTTATTGTGTGCGTATTTTTAAGAACTCCGTCTCAGCGGAGTTTTTTATTTTTCTTCTTTTTAAGTCAGTCGTATTTCGGATTATTCATTTCCATAAAAACAAGTGCATAAAGAAAGAGGTAAATTATGAAAAGAAAAACTATCGCAGCAATAATGACGCTTGCTCTCACATTTTCACTTGTGAGCGGTTGTGGTCAAAAAACAGCTCCTACTGAGGAGCTGCCTTCAGCTACACAGGAAGCCGAAGAAACGACAACAGAAGAAGCAGCTGCAGAGTCTTCTGAAGAAGTATCTTCTGAATCGACTGAAGAGACAAATGGAGAAACTGCAACTGAAGAAACGGCAAATGAAGTAAAAACAGAAGAAGTATCCGATTCATCACAACTTGAAGATGGCGAGTACAGTGCAAAATTTACAACAGACAACAGCATGTTCCATATAAATGAAGTATATGGTGACAGAGGAACCCTTACTGTTAAGAATAATGAGATGACGATTCATATCACACTTCCTTCCATGAATATTGTTAATCTTTTTCCCGGTACTGCAGAAGATGCACAAAAGGATGGCGCAGTTCTTCTTGAACCTACAGTAGACACAGTTAAGTATGAGGATGGAACAGAGGAAGAGGTTAACGGCTTTGATGTTCCTGTGCCTGCAATCGATGAGCCATTCCAGCTTGCTCTTCTTGGCACAAAGGGAAAATGGTATGACCATGAAGTTACTGTTTCGGATGTGACAAAGGGCGAAGCAGGCGAAGAAGGAGACGATATGGCTAAGGCTAAAAAGGTTGCTGACCTTATAGATTCTATCTATGTTCAGACATGGACAAAAGAGACAGATTCCCTCTGCGAGGAAGCAAAAAAAGCATGGGATGAGCTTACAGATGAGCAGAAGGAACTGGTGGAAGGAGAGAATGCAGATCCTGACTACTTTGGTAATGATACAGGTGACGCTTCCAAGGATGATCCGTTAAACGGTGATGACATTGGAGAAAATGAACTTTTGGTTGTAAGCTTTGGTACATCCTTTAATGACAGCAGATCCGAGGACATTGGAGGAGTTGAAAAGGCTCTCGCAGCAGCATATCCTGATTGGTCAGTAAGAAGAGCGTTCACTGCTCAGATTATTATTAATCATGTAAATGCCAGAGATGCTGAGAAGATAGATAATGTTGATCAGGCTCTTCAGAGAGCAGCAGATAACGGTGTTAAGAATATTGTTGTTCAGCCCACACATCTGATGCATGGCGCAGAGTATGATGAACTAGTTGAAACACTTGATAAGTACAGTGACAAATTCGAGAGTGTTAAAATCGCTGAGCCTCTTCTTGGAGAAGTTGGAAAAGATGCAAGCATCAGCAATGAAGATAAGGAGAAGGTCGCTAAGGCTCTTGCAGAAGCTGCTGTAAAGGAGGCAGGCTATGACAGCCTTGAGGCTGCAGGTGAAGACGGTACTGCTTTTGTATTTATGGGACACGGCACTTCCCATAAGGCAAATGTGACCTATTCACAGATGCAGACACAAATGAAGGAGCTTGATTACAAAAATGTATTCATAGGTACAGTAGAAGGTCTTCCTGAGGAGACAGAGGTGAATGCTGTAATAGATGCTGTTAAAACTGCAGGCTACAAAAAGGTTATTCTTCGCCCTCTTATGGTAGTAGCAGGTGATCATGCAAACAACGATATGGCAGGTGATGATGAGGATAGCTGGAAGAGTTTATTTACAAGTGACGGCTCATTTGAGAGTGTTGATTGTCAGATCAGCGGACTTGGCAGAATACCTGAGGTACAGGAAATATATGTTTCTCACGCAGGTGAAGTGATAGATTAATACATATGAAAATTGTAAAAAGAAGAACCGAATTTGTTATAGCAGCTTTTCTGGTCATTCTTTTTACCTTAAGCATGGCAGGATGCGGTTCTATTTCCGATGGGGAATATGCCGCATCTGTGTCGCTTATGGGAGGAAGCGGAAAAGCACATATTGAAAGTCCATGCAGGGTTGTTGTAAAGAATAATAAAGCAGAAGCGGATATTGTTTGGAGCAGCTCTAATTATGACTATATGATAGTTGGTGGAAAGACCTATTATCCAGTCAATTCTGAAGGCAATTCTGAATTCATAATTCCTATAGAATTTGACAAGGATATGTCTGTGCAGGCTGATACAACAGCCATGAGTCAGGCACATCTCATTGATTACTCACTTAGATTTTCCATTGAAAAATCAAGCGGGAAGGATACGCTTGATTCAGACAGTGATGACACCGCGCAGGACAAAATAGATTCAGATAAATTAAATTCAGATGAACATCCTGCAGACAGACTTAAAAGTCTAAAAAGCGCTCCTGATATAGATGGACTGCGCTATATATCAACAGATGAAAATGAATACGCAAAGTGCTTTGCAATCCACAGATACAGCGAAGGATATGCATGTATATGTTTGGATGATGACAGAAAATATCTCATAGTTCCGGGGGATAAGGGGATTCCAAAAGACCTTGATGAGGATATAGTTGTTTTGCATAAGCCTTTTAATAATATATATCTGGCAGCCTCAGGAGTGATGTGCCATTTTGACACTATTGGTCAAACTGAAAAAATTGTTCTTTCAGGGCTTACTAAGGACAAGTGGTATATCGACTCTGCAAGAAAGGCAATGGAGACCGGAAGCATGGAATATGGTGGAAAATACAGCGCTCCGGACTATGAAAAGATAATAATGAAGGATATTGATCTGACTATTGAAAACACGATGATACTTCATGCACCTAAGGTTCTGGAAAAGCTACAGGATCTTGGTATACAGGTTTTTATTGACAGGTCAAGCTATGAGGAAAGTCCTCTTGGGCGATTGGAATGGATAAAAATATATGGTTTTTTTACAGACAGAGAAGAGGAAGCCCATAAAGCCTTTGAGGAACAGACTGGTATAGTAAAAGCACTTGATGATTCACAGGCTTCCGGAAAAACAGTTGCAGTTTTTTCGATAAATTCAAATCATCTTGTGATTACAAAAAAGCAGAATGATTATCTGGCCAGAATGATAGAAATGGCAGGTGCAATCTATCTTGGGCCCAAAGACAATGATGACGATAGCTCCTCCACACAGGAAACTATCAGTATAGAAAGCTTTTATGATTATGCCTCGGAAGCTGATATAGTGCTCTATAACGCAACAATAGAGGATGTTCCGGATTCGATTGGTGATTTGATGAGCATGGATGCTACTTTCAATGACTTTAAAGCCTTTAACAAAGGTGATGTCTATTATATAGATAAATCGCTGTATCAGTTTGCAGGTGAGAGCGGAACAATCATAGATAATTTAAGAAGTATTTTTAACGGGAAAAGTGAAGATACAAAATTCATTCATAAACTAAGGTGGTAAAAATTGTCAAAAAATCTAATGATTCAAGGCACTATGTCAGGCGCCGGAAAGAGTATACTTACTGCAGGTATCTTAAGGGTGCTAAGGCAGGATGGGTATAGAGTAGCCCCTTTTAAATCTCAAAATATGGCTTTGAATTCCTTTGTGACAAGGGATGGAAAAGAGATAGGAAGAGCTCAGGCTGTTCAGGCAAGGGCTGCGCAAATAGAGCCTTCTTCCGATATGAACCCTATACTTCTAAAGCCGATGGGAGATACGACCTCGCAGGTTATAGTAAATGGCGTTCCTATAGGAAATATGCGTGCAGCTGACTATTTCAGGATGAAGAAGCAGCTTATTCCCGATATTATATCTGCCTATGACAGACTTTCCAAAGAGACAGATATAATTGTGATAGAAGGTGCGGGAAGTCCTGTTGAAATCAATTTAAGAGAAAATGACATAGTTAATATGGGACTTGCCCAAATGCTGGATGCACCAGTACTTCTTGCAGGAAATATAGATCCCGGCGGAGTTTTCGCTCAGCTCCTTGGCACGGTTAATCTGATGTCTGATGAGGAGAGAAAAAGAGTCAAAGGTCTTATAATCAATAAAT
Organism: Butyrivibrio sp. NATIVEDY162; assembly: GCF_045999815.1. Taxonomy (GTDB): domain Bacteria; phylum Bacillota; class Clostridia; order Lachnospirales; family Lachnospiraceae; genus Butyrivibrio. The sequence continues at coordinate 749,254 of NZ_CP172573.1, read as the reverse complement.
TCAGAGGAGATGTATCTTTGCTAAAACCGGGACTTTCCATGTTTTACGAATACTGCAAAATTCCTTTTGCGGGAATAGTTCCATATGTGAATCTGGATTTGGAGGAAGAGGATAGTATTTCTGAAAGACTTGAAAACAAGATAGCGAGGGGAAGTGAAGAAGAAATTATTAGAATTGCTGTTGTAAGACTTCCCTATATCAGTAATTATTCAGACTTTTCAATTTTGCAGAGAATCCCGGGAGTAAGCCTTATTTATACAAAAAGAGCTGATGATATAAAAAACGCAGATATGATCATTATCCCCGGAACAAAAAATACATTAAAAGATATGAACTGGCTTAGGGAATCAGGACTTGCAGACGAAATCATAAAAGCATCTTACGGAAAAGCTCTTGTTGTCGGTATATGCGGCGGCTTACAGATGCTTGGAGAGAAAATTGACGATAAGGATTTCCTTGAGGGGGGAGGAAACTGTAACGGATTAGGACTCCTTCCAATCACAACAACTTTTAATCATGAAAAGATGTTAAGGCAGACAAAAGGGATAATTGCAGGGCTTACAGATGACTATGTATCACTAAACGGACTGGATATAAGCGGTTATGAGATACATATGGGAACTTCTGACATGGATGAAAAAAAGCTCCCGATAATGAACAAAGAAAATGTCTTTGGAACATATATTCACGGTATTTTTGATTCTGCCAAGGCGTGCAGAAAACTGCTTGAAATAATATGTGAGAAAAAGGGATTAAAGGACGTGACATTTGATATTGAGGATGAGGCATCACATCAGGAAAAGGAGCTTGACAGGCTTGCTGATGTGTTAAGGGACAGTCTTGATTTTGATCTGATATATGAGGCAATAGGTATATAAAATGGAGATAAGACACATACTTCCTTCAGACATTGAAAAGGAAAGCTTTAGAATCATCAGGAAAGAACTTTCAGAGATGGGAAAAAGCTTTCCGGAGGATACAGAACCTACTGTTATACGGGTGATTCATACAACTGCGGACTTTGAGTATGCAGATACAATGACATTTTCAGATAATGTAATAGAACGTGCAAAGAATGCCATAAAAAGAGGTGCTCACATAGTAACCGATACAAATATGGCGCTTCAGGGCATAAGCAGAAAAACACTCTCTAAATACGGAGGGGAGGTTCACTGTTTCATGGCTGACACGGATGTAGCCCAAAGCGCAGGAATAAGGCAGGTCACAAGGGCTTATGTCAGTATGGAGAAGGCAAGAAGCATAGATAAGCCTGTTATCTACGCTATTGGTAATGCACCTACTGCACTTATAAAGCTCCGGGAGATGATAGATGAAGGCTACAGACCGGAGATGATAATCGGTGTCCCTGTTGGATTTGTGAATGTAATAGAAGCTAAGGAGCTGATACTTGATACAGACATTCCTTACATAATCAACAAAGGAAGAAAGGGAGGAAGCGGAGTTGCTGCAGCTATATGTAACTCAATCCTCTATAACATTTGATGGAAAATGATAATGGGAAAAAAAATCTAAGGCGTGGTTTTACAACAGGGAGCTGCGCTGCTGTCACAGCAAAGGCTGCTCTCATTATGCTTCTTACAGGTGAGAACATATATAACGCAAGCATTGTTACTCCAAAAGGACTTGTATATAACGCAGAGATACTTGATGTAAAAAGAAATGGAGATTATGTTAGCTGCGCTGTAATAAAGGATGGAGGAGATGACCCTGATATCACTAGCGGGACTCTGATATATGCTTCTGTTCGTCTTTTGGATAATGATGAAATAAGAATAAAGGGCGGAAAAGGTGTAGGGACTGTGACTAAACCCGGACTTGATCAGCCTATAGGAGAAGCTGCCATAAATTCTGTTCCACGTGAGATGATAAAGGAAAATGTAAGAACGGTATTATCTGAATATGGAATTACAGATAAGGGTGTAGAGATTAACATCATTGTTCCCGAGGGAGAAAAACTTGCTGAGAAGACCTTTAATCCAAAGCTGGGAATAGTTGGAGGAATATCGATTCTTGGGACAACGGGCATAGTTGAGCCCATGAGCGATGCTGCAATACTTGAGACAATCAAAGTGGAGATAAGAGTAAAAAAGGCTGAAGGTAAAAAAGTACTTTTAGTCGCACCGGGAAATTACGGGCTCACATTTTTAAAAGAAAAATATGGGACTAATGAAGATGAGGCAGTACTTTGTTCAAACTTTGTCTATGATACAGTGAAAATTGCTGCTGATGAGGGCTTTACAAAAATGCTGTTTGTCGGTCACATAGGAAAGCTTGTGAAGGTGGCAGGAGGAATAAAAAATACGCATTCAATGTACGGCGATCACAGGATAGAGATTTTGTCGGAAATTGCATCAGAATTTGTTTCCTTACAAAAACAAAGGACTATTACAGATAAGCTAATGAAATGTGTTATGACGGATGAAGCAGTAAATATCCTTAAGTCTGTGGGAATAGGTGATAAGGTCTTTAGAAGAATGGCAGAAAAGATAAAAGCAGTAATGGAACAGTTTTCAGAAGATAAAATAACAACAGAGGTTATCGTCTTTTCAAACGAGTACACTGAACTTGTAAGTACGGAAAATGCCAAAGCTTATTTAGATAAGGAGACTGGTTTATGATTCATTTTGTTGGAGCAGGCCCGGGAGCTGTAGACCTCATTACTGTAAGGGGGAAGAAGCTTATAGAAGAGGCAGATGTAATAATATATGCGGGATCGCTGGTAAATCCGGAGCTTTTGAAATACGCAGGAAAAGACACGGAAATTTATGACAGCGCAAAATTAACTCTGGATCAGGTTCTGGGGTTAATGAAAGCAGCTGATGATGAGAAGAAAAATGTTGTAAGACTTCATACAGGGGATCCTTCTATTTACGGAGCTATAAGGGAACAGATGGATTATCTTGACGGGGAAGGAATCCCTTATGATACAACGCCGGGAGTGAGCTCTTTCTGCGGAGCAGCAGCTGCGCTTAATATGGAATACACCCTTCCGGGTATAAGTCAGAGCGTGATAATTACCAGAATGGAAGGAAGGACACCGGTACCGGAAAGAGAGTCGGTTGAAGCCCTTTCTGCCCATGGAGCAACAATGGTTTTCTTTTTATCAGCAGGAGACATTGGAAGACTTGTGGAGAAACTTATATCCTCCGGAAGGCATAAGGACACCCCATGCGCATTAGTATATAAGGCAACATGGGATGATGAAATGAAATTTGTATGTACTCTTGATACTTTGGAAAAAACTGCGCTGGATTACGGAATAAATAAAACAGCCCTCATCATAGTGGGTGAAACTGTCGCACAGACAGGATATGAAAAATCAAGACTCTATGCACCTGATTTTTCAACAGGGTATAGAAAAGGACAGGAATCTTAAGATGCGGGAAGCTCAGAGAAAGAGAACCATAATAGTTTATTTTGTACTGGTAATACTGATAATAGCCGGCTTTTTCATAAATGTGTGCGTGGGAAGTGTGGGAATCAGTCCCGGGGATGTGATTGCAACTATAAGTGGGAATATTGCTGACGATAAACTAAGAAACATCATAATGGGCATAAGGATTCCAAGAACCATAATGACCTTTATTTTAGGCGGTGCTCTGGCGGTTTCAGGTTTTCTGCTTCAGACCTATTTCGCTAATCCTATCGCCGGACCATATATCCTTGGTATTTCATCAGGTGCCAAGATGGCTGTTGCAATAACTTTGATATTTGTTGTAGGAAGCAGCGGCAGATCTTCAGGGCTTATGCTTATTTTGGCTGCTTTTACAGGTGCTCTTTTATCGACCGGTTTTATAATTCTTATTTCTTCCAGAATTAAGAATATGGCAGCTCTTCTTGCAGCAGGAATTATGATTGGATATATATGCAGTGCGGTTACTGATTTTCTTATTGCATTTGCCGATGATTCAGACATAGTCAATCTCCATGGATGGTCCCAGGGAAGCTTTTCAGGGGCAGATATGACAGGGGCTGTGTATTCACTTACAGTAGTTGGAACAGCATTCATTTTAACTATGGTTTTAAGTAAGAGCCTTGATGCTCTAAGACTTGGAGAGGCGTATGCAAAAAGCGTTGGTGTAAATATAACTGTATGCAGAATTTGTATAATTCTGTTATCAAGTCTTCTTGCAGCATGTGTTACAGCTTTTGCGGGGCCTGTATCCTTTATCGGTATTGCGGTTCCTTTTCTTATGAGACAGATTTTGAAATCCTCTAAGCCGATAATTCTTATTCCGGCTTCTTTTCTTGCAGGATCGCTTTTTTGTATGTTCAGTGATCTTGTTGCAAGAACAATGTTTGCGCCGATGGAACTAAACATTTCAGCTGTGACATCGCTGTTTGGAGCACCAATTGTAATATACATGATCGTCAGGAGAAACAAGAATAATGAAGCTTCTTAATGTAAGAGCAGGATATGGGAAAAGAATAATAATTAATGGAGCTGATCTGGAGATAGGACGAGGAGAAATCATATCTTTTATAGGACCAAACGGCGGAGGAAAATCCACTCTCCTTAAAACAATTTCAGGGCAGATAAGACCTCTTGGCGGTTCTGTTTTTATCGGAGAGGATGACATTAAAAATATCCCGCTTAAAGATTTAGCCAAGAGCCTTTCCATTGTTACTACGAAGAGGGTAAGGCCGGAGCTAATGACCTGTTTCGATGTTGTGATGTCAGGAAGAATTCCTTACACAGGAGGCTTTGGGACTTTTTCTGAGGAAGACTATCTGGAGGGAAATAAGGCTGCGAAACTTATGAAAATTGATGCTCTTAAGGACACAAGCTTTGAAGCGTTAAGTGATGGTCAAAAGCAGAGAGCCCTTATAGCAAGAGCGATTTGTCAGAAGCCGGAATATCTTGTTATGGACGAGCCCACATCTTATCTGGATATCAGATATAGAGTGGAACTGATGGATGTTATAAAAGGGTTAAGTAAAGAGGGCATAACCATAATTATGTCCCTTCACGAAATAGAACTTGCTCTTTCTGTATCATCAAGAGTACTACTTATAAAAAGTGATGGGGAAGTGCTTTTGGAAGAACCACATGCAGTACTGGAAAATGGAATTATAAAGGATTTGTATTCTCTTACTGATGAGATGTATAAGAAGGTTGAAGGACAGCTAAGAGCGCATATGGGTTATCCCAAGGACAAAAATGTAAGGCATTCATCATTTTTTGTTAACAGAGAGTGCGAATATTATCCATGTCATGATCTGCCTGATGATAAGTTCAGCTGTATGTTCTGCTATTGTCCACTGTACGATATAAAGGACTGCGGAGGTGAATATACCTATACTGAAAAGGGCGTAAAGAATTGCAAAAACTGCACATTTCCACATGATAGAAACAATTATGGAATGGTTATTAAAAAGTTAAAGGAAAAGATGTATGGAAACCACTGAGGTCAATCAATTTAAAATAATATCCTTTACTGATTCCGGAGCTGAGTTGATGAATAAGCTTTCAGATAAGCTTAAAAAAAGTGAGAGCATTGAAACAGAAAATTCTGTATTGGCGGAACCGATTGACGACCTAAAAACGTGGACTGAGAAATGTTTTAAGACAGGAAATGTATTGATATTCATTGGCGCTATTGGGATTGCCATAAGAAGCATAGCACCATTTATCAGGGATAAGGCATCAGATCCTGCGGTAATAGTAATGGATGAAAAAGGTGAATATGTAATACCTGTTTTATCGGGGCATATTGGCGGAGGGGTTCTTTTTGCAAGAAAAATAGCCCAAATGATTGGAGGAACACCTGTCATAACTACGGCAACAGATGTTGAGGGGCTGTTTTCCGTGGACGTTTTTGCAAAAGAAAACGGCTTCATTATTTCTGATATGAAGAAGGCAAAGGAGTTTTCCGCAAAGCTCCTAAAAAACAAAACAGCATCTTTTTATATAGATGACAATTGTTCTCACCTGCCTGCAGTTGAAAATGCCTGCATAAGTGGTACGTATAATTCCTGTAGCAGCGAAATAGAGAATACCTACAGTGAATTAAGGAAGGTAGAAAACATAGTAGATAATCCGGATCTTATTATTTCGCCAAGACTTACTGATGGGAGAATACTTCAGCTTATTCCAAAATGTGTTGTTATCGGTATGGGTTGCAGGAAAAATATGGATTACACGCATCTTTTTGAATTCTGTAATGAATGTCTTAATGAAGCAGGTATAGACATTCGCGCAGTAAAGGCTATAGTCTCAGCAGATATAAAAAAAGACGAACATGGGCTTATAGAACTGTCCAAAAAACTGGACGCTTCTTTTATCACATTTTCATCAAAAAAGCTGATGGAACAGAAGGGAGATTTTTCCTCATCTGATTTTGTCAAGTCGGTTACAGGCGCAGATAATATATGCGAGCGCGCTGTTGCAGCCTATGGTTGTGAGAAAATTGCAGTTAAGAAAACAGCAAAAGACGGAATGACCTTTGCGCTTGGATTTATTTCATAAAATAGAAAAGGAAAACAGAGATGGATAACGGCATCATATATGTTGTAGGAATTGGCCCCGGAGATATAAAAGATATGACAAAAAGAGCATTTGATGCTCTTAATGCGAGTGATTATATAGCTGGATATACAGTATACTGCAATCTTGTGAGGGACTTTTTTAAAGATAAGCAATATATAGAAACTCCCATGACAGGTGAGGAAAAAAGAGTCGCCCTTGCTTTTGAAAAAGCTGCAGAAGGCCGAACTGTTTCAATTATCTGCAGCGGAGATGCGGGAGTATATGGAATGGCAGGTCTTGCCTGCGAAAGGGCCAAAGAATATCCTGATGTGACTGTTAAGATAATACCCGGAATAACTGCAGCCTTAAGCGGAGGAGCTCTTCTGGGAGCACCGCTTATCCACGATTTTTGTGTAATAAGCTTAAGCGACAGACTCACACCTATGGAAGTTATAGAGAAGAGATTAAGACTTGCTGCAAGAGCTGATATGTCTATTGTTATATATAATCCTGAGAGCAGATCAAGGAGCGGATATCTTAAGCATGCCTGCGAGATTTTAAGCGAAGAAATGGAGGACTGCAGAACATGCGGCATTGTAAGAAACATTGGCAGGCAGGGAGAAAACTGCGAGGTTACAACTCTTGGGGAACTTAAAAACATAAATGCAGATATGTTTTGTACGGTTTTTATAGGTAATTCCACAACAAAAAACATAGGAGAGTTTATGGTAACAGCAAGAGGATATAAAAGTGAAAAATAAGGTGCTGATATTTGGCGGAACAACTGAAGGAAGAGAACTTGCAGATCTTTTATCAAAGGCTTCCATATCCCATGCTGTAAGTGTGGCAACAGAATATGGCGGGGAGATAGAAACACAAAGCGGTGAAGATAACCTTTTTGTAGGAAGAAGGAATGCTGCAGAAATAGCTGAACTTATAACAGCAGAAGATATTAACATAATTGTGGATGCTACACATCCTTTTGCTACAGGTGCTTCTGCAGAGATCAAAAAGGCTTGCGACAAAGCAGGAAGGGAATATATAAGACTGAGCAGAAATACGGATTATTCTTCTAAGTATGGAGACCATGTAGTTACAGTTAAGAGCACTATGGATGCCGCAAGGCAGCTCTCAAAACTAGGCAGGGTTATTCTGATTCTTACAGGAAGTAAGAATCTAAAGGAAATTGTAGATGAGCTTCCAACGGATAAGGAAATATACGCAAGGGTTTTGCCAAATGAGGAGAGTATCGGTAAGTGTAAAGAGGCTGGATTATCAGGAAAACATATAATTGCCATGCAGGGACCATTTTCCAAGCAGCTGAACGTTGCACTTATCAGAGAGGTCTGTGCAGATGTCATTTTGACAAAGGAGAGTGGAAAAAGCGGAGGATTTGATGAAAAGATTGAAGCTGCCGCAGAATGTGGCATAAAAGCTGTAGTTATGGAAAATCCGGAGAAAGAGGATGAAAAATCTGCGGGCAAAAGCCTTGAGGAAGTATTTAAGTATATCTCCAAGGAAAACGATGGTATAAATAATGACGCTCCGCATAAAATAACTGTTGCCGGAATGGGGCCTGGAGGCAGTGGATTTTTTACAGCTGACTTTGAAAGAGCCGCAAAAAAAGCAGATATAATTTTCGGAGCGCCTACTGTTCTGTCACTTTTTAAGGAACTAACGGGAAATAGTATTAGGACAGAGAGTATTTACCGGGGAGATGAAATTGTAAAATACCTTGCTGAGAATAATGAAATTGCTAACCCTTTGGTAATTTATTCAGGAGATATCAGCCTCTGCAGCGGTGCTACTAAGGCTGTTAAGTGTTTTGAAAATTCAGGCTATAAGGTTTTCGCGATACCAGGAATATCTTCTGTAACGCTTTTTGCAAAGAAACTTCAGATTGATCTTGAAAGGTGCAAAATATTAAGTGTACACGGTAAGGAAGCTAATGTAACGGGCTATGCCTTAAAAAATGAGAAGCTGATCGTGCTTGCACAAGGAAGAGAACAGGCAAAGGCAATAATATCAAAACTTCCGGACAATTTACAGTTTGTGCTTGGCTGTGAGCTTGGTGGAAGGAATGAGAAGATAATCACCGTAAATCCTTCAAAAGAACATGATTTAGAAATACCCGACGGAAGAATTCTCATCTATATAGAAAATCCCTATGTAAAAAATAATCCTGTATATAAATGCATAAGTGATGATGAATTTATTCGCGGAAAGGTACCTATGACCAAGGAGGAGATTCGCTCTTTTTCTATAAGAAAGCTTGGGCTTACACCTTCATCTGTTCTATATGATATCGGTGCAGGAACAGGATCAATATCTGTTGAGGCAGCACTTATTCATCCTGACATCAAAGTGTACTCTATTGAGAAGAACGAAGAAGCCCTGGAGATTATTACATCAAACAGGAACAAGTTTTATGCGGAAAATATCAGCATTGTTGCGGGAAATGCACCTGAAGCACTCGAGGGACTCCCTGTGCCTACACATGTTTTTATCGGTGGGAGCAGCGGAAATATGGAAGAAATAATTAAATGTGTACGGGAACTGAATAAGGATGTCAGAATAGTTATAAACTGCCTGACTCCTGAGACCTTATCGGATGTTGTGAGTGTAATAAAAAAGATGACAGACAGTAGCCCTGATATTACACAGATTATGTCAACAAGATTTAAAAAGACAGGAAATTATAATCTTCCCTGTGCGCAAAACCCTGTTTATATTATAGCGCTGTGAATAGGAGACTATATATTGAAAAAACGAGGCAAAATACCGGGGATAATAATAGCTGCACCCGGCAGTGGCTCCGGTAAGACACTGATAACCTGTGCAATACTTCAAATGTTAAAGAGACAACAGTTTAATCCGGCATCCTTTAAATGTGGGCCCGATTATATTGATCCAATGTTCCATAAGAAAGTCCTGGGTCTTCCATCAAGGAATCTTGATGTATTTCTTGCAGGAGAAGAAGGAGTTATGCATACTCTTAAAAAGGGAACAGCAGGAAGAGATCTGGCGGTTGCAGAAGGTGTGATGGGATTTTTTGACGGAATAAGTGCCACCTCATATAAGGGCTCATCCTACGATATTTCAGTGATAACAGATATCCCTGTAATTTTGGTTGTAAATGCCAGGGGAATGAGCAGGTCAGTTATTCCGCTTATAAAGGGTTTTGTGGAATATGGAAACAAGAGCAGGATTAAAGGCGTTATTTTAAACAATATATCTGACAAAGTGGCAGACCGGATAAAAGACCTTATCCTTGAAGAAACAGGAGTACCTGTTATAGGACACCTTCCGAAATTAAAAGACGTAAGTTTTGAGAGCAGACACCTGGGACTTTTGATGCCGGATGAAATCTGTGATGTATTAAAAAAGATAGATAAAGCGGCGGACGAACTGGAAAAGAGAGCAGATTTTGATAAACTGATAAGTATTATATTCGGTGATAAAACAGCTAAAGCCAAAGAGGATAAAGCAAAAGAAGATATAAAAGCCGTGAGTACCCGTGTCGGTATTGCTATGGATGAGGCTTTCTGTTTTTATTATGAGGACAATCTGGACTTACTAAGAGAAATGGGAGCAGAGCCTGTTTTTTTCTCACCAATTCATGACAAGTCTATTCCTGATGTTTCAAGACTTATATTTGGCGGAGGATACCCTGAGATATATGCAGAGGAGTTGTCACAAAACTTATCAATGAGAGAAAGTATAAAAAACGCGGCAATTGGTGGAATGCCTATGTTGGCAGAATGTGGCGGCTTTTTATATCTGATGGAAAAACTATCCGGTGCTGATGGCATAGTTTATGACATGGTAGATATCTTTGATGGCAGAGGATATATGACGTCATCTCTTAAGCATTTTGGATACGCGGAAGTTACTGCGCTTAAGGATAATCCATATTTAATGCAGGGTGAGCTTATTAAAGGCCATGAATTTCATTACTGTGATACTGATTACAACGGTGATATTTTTGAAATTAAAAAGCCGGTGGGGGACGTTTCCTGGCAGGGCTACAGGCTTGAAAAGAATGTGCTTGGAGGTTTTACACACCTTTATTATCCTTCCTGCCCTGAATTTATAAAGAGGTTTTTAGAAGCATGACAAAAGAAGATTTATTCAGGATAAAAATAGATGCACCTGACAGAGAAGCCGGGCTACGTGCAAAGTCGGTATTTAATTCGATAGCTAAACCGCTTGACGGACTTGGTGACTTTGAAGAGCTTATCTGCAAAATTGCAAGTATACAGAGGACAGAAATTATCAGCGTAGATAAACGCGCTGCAGTTATAATGTGTGCAGATAACGGCATAGTGGAAGAGGGGGTATCACAGAGCGGAAAAGAGATAACCTTATCTGTTGCAAAGGCTCTTGGAAACGGCATAAGCTCTGCATGTACTTTGGGAAAGGCAGCTAAAGTAGACATAATTCCGGTAGATATAGGAATAGCTTCTGATGAAATAATTGACGGTGTAAGGGATCATAAGATTTCACCCGGAACGAATAATTTTTTAAAACAGCCTTCTATGACTGAAACAGAGCTATTAAGTGCAGTACAAACCGGGATCGATATAGCGGGTGAACTGTCAAAGTCCGGCTTTCATGTTCTTTTAACCGGGGAAATGGGAATAGGTAATACGACAACCTCAGCAGCTGTTTTGTCTGCTGCTCTTGCTCTTGACAGTGATGATATAACAGGTCGCGGCGCCGGTATAGATGATAAGGGCTTTTGCAGAAAAAAAGAAGTGATAAAAAAGGGACTTCAAAAATATCATTTTGAAGATATTTCTGATCAAAAAGAAAAAGCTTTTAGAATACTTCAGTGTGTTGGAGGCCTGGATATTGCAGGACTTTCCGGACTTATTATAGGAGGAGCGATAAATCATGTTCCTGTTGTAGTTGACGGGATTATCAGCTCTGCTGCAGCAGTAATCGCCGATATGATTATTCCCGGTGTAAGGGAATATCTTATCGCATCACATGCAGGAAGAGAGAAGGGCAACATTACTGCGCTCAGATACCTGGGATTAAAGCCTTATATTAACGGTGATATGGCGCTTGGAGAAGGAACAGGAGCAATCATGCTTTTTCCCCTCATAGATACTTCTGCATATTTTTATAATAATGCAGCAAGGTTCGAGGACTACAAAATAGAGGAGTATAAGAGGTATTCCTGATGATAACACTTATAATTGGAACGCCGGGAAGCGGTAAATCCCGGAAAGCTGAGGATATAATAGAGACTGTTTCAGGTGGCGCAGAAAAAATATATGTCGCTACTATGATACCCTTTGGGGAGGATGGAAAGAAGCGCATTGAGAGACATAGAAATATGCGGAAAGGAAAGAACTTTCAGACTGTTGAATGTCCTGTCGGCATAGACAATGTAGCTTCCAAAATAAGTGACATTGAAAATAAATATGTTCTTTTGGAGTGTATATCCAATCTTGTTGGGAATGAGCAGCATTCTGAATTAAACAAAGATCTGGGTTATGAAGAGCTTCTAAATAAAATTGTATCTGAGGTACTTTTCCTTGGGGATAAATGCAGACACCTGGTTGTAGTATCGAACATGTTCCCTGCAGATGATCCCGAATATGATGAGGACACAAAGCTTTATGTGAGACTGACCCTGGATGTAAATGAGAAGCTCAAGGAAAAAGCTGACAAAATATATGAGCTGACAGAAGGAGAGTGGAAATATTTTGAACGCCATTAAAAGCGTAATTAGAAGTATAATCGTCGCATTTTCATTATACTCAAGGATTCCTATGCCTGTCTTTACCTGGCAGGAAAAGGATATGAAGCACGCCATTAGTGCGCTTCCTCTGATAGGCGCAGTGATCGGAGGCTTGTCCTTTGCAGTTTTTAAGGTTACAGGAATTTTTGAATTCCCGCATCTGAGCATAATCCTTTTGTTATCTGTTTTGCCGCTGATAATCACGGGGGGCTTTCATATGGATGGCATTATGGATGTGCAGGATGCAAGGAATTCCTATCAGGACAGACAAAAGAAACTGAAGATTATGAAGGATCCGCATATTGGAGCTTTTTCAGTAATAAGTGTGATCATCTATGGCATGATATGGTTTGCCTTTTTTAATTTGCTGATATCAAATACGTTAAAAAAAGGAAGTTATAATTATTTGTATATTTATATGGTTTCGTTTTTTATCGTGAGAGCAGCCTGCGGACTTACAAGTATTTTATTTGAAAAAGCCAGAAGGGATGGCATGCTAAATACCGAAACCAAAAGTACCGGAGGTGCAGATAAAATAGTATTAACTGCAGAGCTGCTTTTGGGGATGGGTGTCATGTTATTTTTGGACATCATCGGAGGAATTATAAGTATTGCAGCAATAGTACTTTTTACAGTCTATTATAAAGCCATGTGTTCAAAAAACTTCGGTGGTGTAACCGGAGATACGGCAGGGTTTTATATCTGTGTCTGTGAGGAAGCTGTTATGGTTTGTATTTCTCTGGCAGCTTTTTTTGCTTAATGAAATATTTAACGGGTTCCTTGTCAATGTTTATATTATGAAAAGCGACCCGATATAAACAATTTACATAAATGGGGATAGTTATGAAGTATCATTTGATTTCTTTTGTTATGGGATTTTTCCTTGATCTGATAATCGGGGATCCCATGAATTTTCCGCATCCCATACGCCTTATAGGGAATCTTATTGGTCTATTGGACAGAAAATTACTGGGAGAAACTGAGAACAAAAAGAGAAATGCCAAGGCGGAATTTTTTAAAGGAATTGTTCTTTTTCTAATTGTGATCATATGCACAGCTTTAATAACCGGAGTTGTGATTGTAGAAGCATACAGAATCCATCCATATGTGGGAGTTGTGACAGAGGCTATCCTTACCTGCTATATTCTGGCAGCAAGGAGCCTTCGAGATGAGAGTATGAAGGTGCATGATGCACTTTTAAAAGGAAGTATCGAAGATGGAAGATATGCGGTTTCAATGATAGTGGGACGAGATACCGCGTCGCTTGATGAAGCCGGAATAGCGAGAGCTGCGGTTGAGACAGTTGCGGAAAATACCTCTGATGGAATTATTGCTCCGCTTATTTATACCTTTATAGGCGGACCGGTTCTGGGATTTACATATAAAGCCATAAATACTATGGATTCCATGGTTGGATATCACAACAACAGATATGAGCATTTTGGCACAGCTGCTGCAAAGGCAGATGATGTTGTAAATTATATTCCCGCCAGAATAAGCGGCCTTCTTATGATACTTGCAGCCTATATTGGCGGATCTGAATATAGCGGAAGAGGGGCATTTAAGATTTTTTGCAGAGACAGATATAACCATAAGAGCCCTAATTCAGCACAGACAGAAGCCGCCTGTGCAGGAGCACTATCACTAAGACTTGCGGGCGATGCTTATTACTTTGGAAAACTTGTTAAAAAACCTTTCATAGGTGACGATATAAGACATGTTGAACCTGAGGATATAAAAAGAGCCTGCAGACTTATGTTTGTAACAGAGTTTCTGTGCATGCTTATACTTATAGGAATCGGGATATTTTTCTATATGATTCAATAATATGATGATAGGGTTAAAAGTCATAATATGGAAATTGAGGAATGGACATGCTACACGGCGGTGAAATATACGAACTGAATATTGAATATGACTTTTCGGTAAATCTTAATCCGCTACCATGTCCACAGGATGTAATAAGCGCTATTAGATGTGCCGGCGATAAGATTTCGTTGTATCCGGATACAAATCAGACTGAATTTAGAAGAGCAGTTGCCGCAGCTGAAGGCAATGGCATCATGCCATCAAATATTATTGGAGGAAATGGCGCTTCGGAACTTTTGGTATCTGTCCTTAGATATCTTGATCCCCGAAGAGTTCTTATTCCTGTACCATCATTCTATGGCTACCGCCATGCTCTTAATATGCTAAGTAGTTGTATGGTAGAAGAGTATATTCTTCGTGAGGACAATGATTATATTTTGGATGAGGAATTTATTGGGAGAATAACTCATGAAACTGACGCAGTAATAATTGCCAATCCAAATAATCCCACAGGAAGATGCATTTCTGTAGAAATCCTTGATGAAATCATTAATAAATGTAAAAGTGCAGGGACAGCACTTATTATTGACGAATGCTTTATAAGACTGTCATCAGGAACAAGTGCGATTAAATATTTCAGGGAATCAGGCAGATTTCCGAATCTTTTTATAATAAATGCATATACCAAGCTTTTCTCAATTCCGGGAGTGCGTTTAGGATATGCTATTTCGAATGAAAAAAATATTGAAGGTATAAGTAAGTTTTTACCTGAGTGGAATCTCTCAGTATTTGCAGAAAATGCAGGGATTGCCTGCGCAAATATTTTAGAAAAAAGCACCTATGAAAAGGACTCTGCAGAGCTTATAGAAGATGGCAGAAAACGGCTTTCTGCAGCCTTTGAAAAAAAGGGAATAAAAGTTTTTCCTTCTGAAACAAATTTTATTTTGATAAAGACTGAGCGCAAGTTATACGAAAATCTGCTTGAATACGGCATACTGATACGAGACTGCGAGAATTTTCGCGGCCTTGGCAAGGGGTTTTATCGCATAGCGGTCAAAGATAAAAAAAGTATCGACAGATTGATCCAAATATGCAGTAAGCTTTAATCGGAAGTTTAATACTCATCTCTTGTGATATTGCGAAGCCATTTTCTGCTTCTGTAATGACCTATAACCCAAGGCCACTTTACGAATTCGTCTGTGCACAGAAGGAAATATACCCACATGGGAGGGAGCTTTAAAAGGGCTGCAGCGATGAAACCGAGAGGAACTGCATAGCACCACATGTCGATGGTATCACATATTGCGCCGAATCTGCTGTCACCACCTGCACGAAAAACTCCGGCAATCAGGGTGGTGTTAACTGCGGCACCCATTACATAGTAAGTATTAATAAAGAGCATAATTTTAAGATAGTGTTTTCCCATGGGAGTGAGATTGGCAAATCCCAAAAAGGCAGGGATAAGGCATAATATTATGAGACCGCCTATAGCTCCGAAAAGCACAGTCATTTTCATCAATACCTTCGATGCTTTATCAGCATCCTCAAGTCTGTTTTCGCCGATTATCTGGCCAAGTAAGATTCCACCTGCACTAGCAACTCCAAAGCATAGGATTGTTCCGAAATTTCTTGCAAGAGATGTGAAGGAGTAGGCTGCAACCACATCAGTTCCAAGGAACTGACCGATGATAACAGAGTACATTGAGAATGCAAGTCCCCAGGAAACATCATTGATCATTGCAGGAAGAGCCATTTTCAGGAAGTCTTTCAAAAGCAGATCATTTTTTATGAACATAAATGAGAGCTTAAGTTTTGCGTTTTTACTTCTGACTGAAACTGCAATACACAGAATAAGTTCAATTACTCTGGAGATAGATGTGGCGAGTGCAACGCCGGCAGCTCCAAGCTTTGGAGCTCCGAACAGGCCGAATATGAACACCGCATTTAGCAATATGTTTAAAGAAAATGCGATTGTATTTAAAACAGTGGAGATAGTTACACGACCGATACTTCTGAGAGTAGCAAGATAAATTTCAATTATTCCCCAACAAACATAGGCAACACTGATATTTTTCAGATATGACGCACCTATGGTAATAAGTTCAGGGTCAGGCGTAAACACACGCATCATCTGTCTTGGGAAAATAAAAGCACTGCCTGCAAAAATAAAAGCTGCAAGCAGTGAAAATCGCAGTGCAATGCCCTCAACCACATCAATTGCGCGCATGTCGCCTTTTCCATAGTATTGAGAACACAGCATGGTAACACCGGTTCCAAGACCGTAGAAGACCATGAAAAGAACACTGGCATATTGTGCTGCAAGCGAAACCGCCGATATATGACTTTGTCCCACATAATTGAGCATTACAACGTCAGCGGAGTTTACTGCTACGCTAAGAAGGTTCTGAAGGACTATCGGTATGGTTAGTTTTAGTATTTGAGCACGATAATCGTCTTTTCTTTTCATGGTCTTTACCTTTTGTTTTTTAATTTGAGATGGATTTTGTTTTCCACTTCCCGACTCTGTACATTACAAAGGTTATGAAAGCACCTATTGTCCAGGTCACCAGCATGGATAACTGCATCATATAACAGTTGCCCTGAGGCATATCAGGAGTCTTGGTGAGGTTTACGAATATATAAGCCATGGGTACTCGCATAAGTATTGATGAAAACATGGAAATCCACATGGGAGTCATAGTGTCACCCGCGCCTCGCATAATACCGGACAGGCATTGGGTAACTTCCATAGCTATGTAACCTATTATAAGTATACACATCATATTATAGCTCATATCTATAAGTGATTGTGTGCTTGTGAAAATTCCCATTATGAATTTTCCGAATATTAGTATCATAACAGAAAGAACGGCAGATATTCCCATTGCAGCAAGAGTTCCGCTCTTGGCTCCATGGCTTACTCTGTCAAGCTTCCCGGCTCCGATGTTTTGGCCGGCAAAGGTTGTCATTGCTGAACCAAATGAAAATGCAGGGAGCATAACAAATCCGTCAACACGCATTACAATAACGTTTGCTGCTATGTAAAGCTCGCCAAAAGTATTAGTCAGGTTTTGAACGACTATCATTGACATGGAGAAAATAGCCTGTGTAACACCTGAGGGAAGACCGAGCTTTATGAGAGTATTAACGTAGTACTTCTCAGGGAAAAGATATTCCTTTTTAAAATCAAAAACGGAATTCATTTTTGTAAGCTTCCAAAGTGAAAGGAAAGCCGACACGAACTGAGCAAGTACGGTAGCAAGTGCAACACCGGCCACTCCCATTCGGAAATAAGCTACAAAAACAAGGTCAAGGACAATGTTGAGAACTGTTGCCACAAGCAGATATAAAAGCGCTGAAACAGAATCTCCGAGACCTCTCAGGATACCGCTCATGATATTGTAATATCCACCACCTGCGATACCTATGAATATGATCCATAGATAACTGGTACACCAGTCTATGATACTTTCAGGGGTTCCAAGAAGCTCCAGGATAGGCTTGGTTATTAAAGGACCGACTATCATGATGAACAAAGATGCAATCCCTGTAAGCGTAATGCTTGTACCTATAGATTTTGAAAGTTCCTCTCTTTTCCTGGCTCCGAAATATTGAGAAACCATAATGGAGGCGCCGACAGCCACACCCATAAAAAGAACAAGCATAAGGTTCAGCAGAGGGCCGGCGCTTCCTACAGCTGCAAGCGCATTATCTCCAACAAATCGTCCTACTATTATACTGTCAACAGTATTGTATAGCTGCTGTGCGATATTACCTAAAAGCATGGGAATAGTGAATTTGATTATCTGCTTTACAGGCGAGCCTTCAGTCATATCCACAGGAGCAAATAAATTCTTAATGTTCATATTTCCTCCATTTTTTATATAATTTTTTATTGATTTTTTGTTAGATGTTATCTCAGAAAAATGATGGACGGAGACTAATCAATAAAATATTGCGTACAATTTATTATAATATCACAAACTACATTTTATGTGAATAGACAAATAAATTTTTTTTCTTATTTAAAATAAGTGGGTTTTCTTGACTTTTTATTTTCTCATGGTTAAACTAGTTTGCAGAGCGTTGAAGATGTGGGGAAGTCCCCAGGATGTTCTGTACTACAACCCAGAGAGACCGGTCAGCGGCTGAGAGCCGGTTTTGTATAGGCAGTTCGGAAGTTTCGCATTGGAGCCTGAATTTAAGATTGAAATGAGTGTCTGTTATTTTTTATAGCAGGAATCAGGGTGGTACCGCGGATTATATTCGTCCCTTACATCTTTTTGATGTAAGGGATTCTTTTTATACCATTATATCAATTAGCCCGATGGGTATTTGACTTTGAAATTCAGAGCCATTATGAAAGGAAGGTAAAAATGATTAAAGAGCAATTAGACAAGATCAGGGAGAATGCACTTAAGCAGATCAGTGAGACTGAAGGTCTCGATATGCTTAATGATATCCGTGTAAATATCCTTGGTAAAAAGGGAGAGCTTACTAGCATCTTAAAGAGTATGAAGGATGTTGCACCTGAGGACAGACCTAAGGTTGGTCAGATGGTAAATGAGGTTCGTGAAGAGATTGAGAAGAATCTTGAATCCACAAAGAAAAAACTTGAAGCAGCAGTTCGTGAGGCTAAGCTTGCAAGTGAGACCATCGACGTAACTCTTCCCGCAAAGAAGAATAATGTTGGACATCGTCATCCCAATACGATTACTCTTGAGGATGTTGAGAACGTATTTATCGGAATGGGATATGAAGTTGCGGAGGGTCCTGAAGTAGAAAAGGATTACTACAACTTTGAAGCACTTAATATTCCTGCAGATCACCCTGCAAAGGATGAACAGGATACTTTCTATATAACCGGAGATCTCCTTCTTCGTACACAGACATCTTCAACACAGGTTCATGAGATGGAAAAGGGAAAGCTCCCTATAAAGATGATAGCTCCCGGCCGTGTATTCAGAGCTGATGAAGTTGATGCTACACACAGCCCTAGCTTCCACCAGATTGAGGGTCTTGTTATTGATAAGGGTATTACTTTTGCAGACCTTAAAGGTACACTTGCTGAATTTGCAAAGGAGATTTTCGGTGAGGATGTAAAGGTTAAGTTCAGGCCTCATCATTTCCCCTTCACTGAGCCTTCTGCAGAGATGGATGTAAGCTGCTTTAAGTGTGGTGGAAAAGGATGCCGTTTCTGTAAGGGTGAAGGATGGATTGAAATCCTTGGTTGCGGAATGGTTCATCCTCACGTACTTGAGATGAGTGGAATCGATCCTAAGGAGTACACAGGCTTTGCTTTCGGACTTGGTCTTGAGAGAATTGCTGTTTTGAAGTACGAGATTGATGACATGCGTCTTCTGTACGAGAACGACATCAGATTTTTGGAGCAGTTTTGAGGGAGGAACTATAATATGGTTCCGACCGACAGGGCAGGATTACGAATTAATTGTGCCAATACATAATTTTTGGAGGATTTAACATGGATGCAAATTTGTCATGGATTAAAGCATATGTACCGGATTTAAATGCCGGCGATCAGGAGATTCTTGATGCACTTACACTTTCCGGAACAAAGGGAGAAGGTTTTCATCGTCTTGATAAGAACCTTGAAAAAATAGTAGTTGGTCAGATAGATAAGATTGAGCCTCATCCGGATGCAGATAAGCTTGTGATCTGCCAGGTAAACATCGGATCAGAGAAGATCCAGATAGTTACAGGTGCTAAGAATATGAAGGAAGGAGATAAGGTTCCCGTTGTTCTTGATGGCGGAAGAGTAGCCGGCGGACATGACGGAAGCCCGAATCCTGAGGAAGGAATTAAGATTAAAGCAGGTAAGCTTCGTGGCATTCCCAGCCAGGGTATGATGTGCTCAATTGAGGAGCTTGGATCTTCAAAAGATTTTTATCCTGAAGCACCCGAGGATGGTCTATACATTTTCCCCGAGGATACAGAGGTGGGAGCAGATGCCGTAGAGGTACTGGGACTTCATGATACTGTTTTTGAATTCGAAGTAACAAGTAACCGTGTAGACTGCTATAGTATTCTTGGCATTGCAAGAGAGGCTGCTGCTACATTCAAGCTTCCTTTCAAGGCACCCGAGGTAAAGGTAGAGGAGACAGCTGAAAAGGCATCTGATTACATTTCAGTTGAAATCAAGGATGCTGACCTTTGCTCACGCTATTGCGCAAGAGTCTGCACAGATATAAAGGTAGGTCCTTCACCTGAGTGGATGCAGAGAAGACTTGCTGCTAACGGAGTAAGACCTATCAATAATATCGTAGATATCACAAACTATGTAATGCTTGAGTATGGTCAGCCTATGCATGCATTCGATCTTTCAACCATTGCAGGTAACAAAATTGTTGTTAAACGCGCAAAGGATGGAGAGAAGTTTGTAACTCTTGATGGACAGGAGAGAAACTTAGACAGTGAAGTTATAATGATATGTGACGGAGAAAAGGAAGTTGCAATCGGCGGAATCATGGGCGGCGAGAACTCCATGATAACAGAGGGTGCTAAGACAGTTCTGTTCGAGGCAGCTACATTTAACGGACCTAATATCCGTAAGAGTGCAAAGAGAATCGGACTTCGTACAGATGCTTCAGGTTTCTTTGAAAAAGGACTTGATCCAAACAATGCAGAGGATGCTATTAACCGCGCCTGCCAGCTTGTTAATGAGCTCGGCTGTGGAAAGGTTACTTCAGGAATTGTTGAAGCCAAGTCACCCATCAAGCCTCTTAACAGAATCGTATTTGAACCTGACAGAATAAATGCACTTCTTGGAACTGATATCGACAGACAGACAATGCTTGAGATTTTTGAGAGAGAAGAGCTTGTATATGATGAAGCTTCCAATGAGATTATAATTCCCAGTTTCAGACAGGACCTTATCGGAATGTGTGATATAGCTGAGGAGGTTGCAAGATTTTACGGATATGATAAGATACCGTCAACTCTTCCTAAGAATGCTCCTACAACAGGTAAGCTTACATTTAAGATGACAGTTGAGAAGACAGCTCGTGAGGTTGCTCAGTTCTGTGGATTTTCACAGGCTTACGGCTATTCCTTCGAGAGCCCCAAGGTATTCGATAAGCTTCTTCTTGCTGAGGATGCACCTGAGAGAAATGCGATAAAGATATCCAATCCTCTGGGAGAGGACTTCTCGATAATGAGAACCATTCCGCTTAATGTTATTCTTACAAGCCTTGCTACAAACTATAAGCGCAGAAATAAGGATGTTAAGCTTTACGAGATAGCTAATATTTATATCGCAAAGGAACTTCCTCTTAAGGAGCTTCCCGACGAGAGATCACAGTTTGTTCTTGGTTTCTATGGAGAAGGTGATTTCTTCACAATGAAGGGTGCTGTTGAAGAGTTCCTTGGACAGATTGGTATGGCAGATGATCTGGAGTATAATGCTAAGGCAGGAAAGCCTTTCCTTCATCCCGGACGTCAGGCACTTATCAGCTTTAAGGGTAATGCAATAGGATACCTTGGAGAGGTTCATCCTGAAGTACTTGATAATTACGGAATCGGAACAAGAGCTTATATAGCAGTTCTTGACCTTCCTGCTATCGTGCCTTTTGCAAACTATAACCGCGTATATACAGGAATAGCTAAATTCCCTGCTGTTACAAGAGATATCAGTATGGTAGTTCCTTCAGAAGTAACAGCCGGGGATATCGAGAAGATGATCAAACAGCGCGGCGGTAAGAAGCTTGAGAAGCTTGAATTGTTTGATATCTACGAAGGATCTCAGATTGAGAAGGGCTTTAAGTCAATGGCCTATTCGCTTGCATTCAGAGACAAGGAAAAGACACTTGCAGATGATGAAGTAAATGCAGCAATGAAGAAGATTCTCAACGGCCTTGAGAGCCTTAATATATCTTTGAGAAGCTAATAATCCGATTAGCAAAAAGGAGTAGAAATGATTAAAAAGAACGTATGGACAAAATACAATGCAAAACAGCTTAAGGAAGTTGAAGCTTTTGCAGATGATTACAAGAACTTCCTCGACAATGCAAAAACAGAGCGCGAAGCTATAGACTGTATAGTTAATGAGATTGAGGAGGCAGGCTATCGTGAGCTCAACACACTTATAGGAACAAAGACAAAGCTTAAAAAGGGTGACAAGGTTTATAGCGTATGGATGAATAAGTCCATCGCTATGTTCCAGATAGGATCAGAGCCTCTTGAAAACGGAATGAATATTCTTGGTGCACACATTGATTCACCCAGAATGGATGTAAAACAGAATCCTCTTTACGAAGATACAAGTATTGCTTATCTTGATACACATTATTACGGTGGTATCAAGAAGTATCTGTATGTTGCAATCCCGCTTTCTCTTCACGGAGTAGTTGTGAAGAAGGATGGCACTACAGTTCAGCTGAATGTAGGTGAGGATGAGGATGATCCGGTATTCTTTATAAGCGATCTTCTTATTCACCTTTCAGGTGACCTCATGAATAAAAAGGCTGCTCAGGTAGTTGAGGGTGAAGCACTTGACCTTGTTGTCGGAAGCAGACCCTTCGTAGTTGAGAGCGACGAAAAGAAGAAGGATGAAAAGAAGAATTCAAAGCTTACAGATGGTCAGCAGTATGCTGTTGATTATGAAAAGGCTGAGAAGGAAGAAAGCGGCAAGATCAGTGGCGCAGTAAAGAGAGGAATTCTGGGCATCCTTAATGATCTTTATGGAATAGAGGAGGAAGATTTCCTTTCAGCTGAGCTTGAGATAGTTCCTGCAGGAAAAGCAAGAGATGCAGGCTTCGACAGATCAATGATCCTTGGATATGGCCAGGATGACAGAGTTTGCGCTTATCCTTCAATGAGAGCTCTTCTTGAGGTTAAGAATCTTAGCAGGACAGGCTGCTGCATTCTTGTAGACAAGGAAGAAATCGGAAGCGTTGGTGCTACAGGCATGCAGAGCAGATTCTTTGAAAACGCTGTAGCTGAGCTTATGAATCTCTGTGGCGACTACAATGACCTTAAACTTAGAAGATGCCTTGCTAATTCATGCATGCTGTCCTCAGACGTAAGTGCTGCTTTTGATCCTATGTATGCAGGACAGTTTGAGAAGAAAAATGCAGCATATCTTGGTCTTGGCCCTGTATTTAACAAGTTTACAGGAAGCCGTGGCAAGTCAGGTTCAAATGATGCCAATGCTGAATTTATTGCGCATATCAGAGGCATCTTTGAAGAGGATGATATTGATTTCCAGACTGCAGAGCTTGGTAAAGTAGATGTTGGTGGCGGCGGAACAATCGCTTATATTCTTGCCCTCTATGGAATGAATGTTATAGACAGCGGAGTAGCCGTACTTAATATGCATGCTCCTTGGGAAGCTACATCAAAGGCTGACATTTACGAAGCACTTCGCGGATATAAGACATTCCTGAACAAAGCCAGTCTGATGAACGAATAAATATCTGATAAGCGAAGCGTAAGCAGAATTGCAATAGGAGATATATAATTGAGCAATACAAATACAGGTGCGAAGGATCCGGAACTGGGCCTTCGCACAAGTGATTATTATTTTGATCTTCCGGAGGAACTTATAGCACAGGATCCGCTTCCAGCAAGAGATGATGCGAAGCTTCTTGTAATGAATAAGAACTCTGGGAAAATAGCACATAAGATTTTTCACGATATCATAGATTATCTGAATCCCGGTGACTGTCTTGTGTTAAATGACACAAAGGTAATACCTGCAAGACTTCTTGGTACAAAGAAGGATACAGGAGCTGCGGTTGAGATATTACTTCTTAAAAGAAGAGAAAATGATATCTGGGAGACTCTTGTAAGACCCGGGAAAAAGCTTCGTCCGGGTGCAGAAGTTACTTTTGGTGATGGACTTTTAAATGCAAAAATTCTGGATATTGTTGAAGAAGGAAACAGACTTGTTCAGTTTTCATACGAAGGCATTTTTGAGGAGGTCCTTGACAAGCTCGGTGAGATGCCGCTTCCGCCTTATATTACCCATAAGCTTCAGGACAAAAATATGTACCAGACAGTTTATGCCAAATATGAAGGCTCAGCTGCAGCACCTACTGCCGGACTTCATTTCACAAAAGAACTTTTGCAGAAAATTCAGGATAAGGGTGTTGACCTTGCCTATGTAACACTTCATGTAGGACTTGGAACATTCAGACCGGTTAAGGTTACCAATGTTCTTGAGCACCATATGCATACTGAATGGTATCAGGTAAATAAAGAAGCTGCGGATAAGATTAATAAAGCAAAAGAAAGCGGACATCGTGTTATCTGTGTGGGAACCACAAGCTGCAGGACAATAGAAAGTGCTGCAGAGGAAAATGGTCATATTGAGCCCTGTGCAGATAATACATCTATTTTTATTTATCCCGGATATCAATTCAAGGTTACAGACTGCCTTATAACTAATTTTCATCTTCCTGAATCAACTTTGGTCATGCTTGTTTCTGCTCTGGCAGGTAGAGAAAATGTTTTAAATGCATACAAGGAAGCTATTGATAGACGCTACAGATTCTTTAGTTTTGGTGATGCATGTTTCTTTACGGATGACGAAATTTAATATATATTATAATTATAATCACATATATTCGAGGGGGATATTATGGAAGAGAGAAGAAAGTATAAAAGGCTTGATCTTGATGGTGAGCTTATTATGAATCCGATTGGGAATAATACTGAGCCTGAAGCAGTTGCTATCTCAGTTATCAACTGTTCCAGAGCCGGAATGGGTTTCCAGTCTGATCTGCAGCTTACCATGGGCGATAACTATGAATGCAATCTCACTATATGGACAAAAGAGGTTCTTCATGTGTTTATTAAAATTGTTCGAGGAACAGCCCTGGAAGATAGTTACGAGTATGGTGCTATTTTTATAGGGATGCCTGAGTATGATAGACAGAGAATCTCGGTTTATGAGACAGTTCAGGATACTCTCGAAGAAATGTAGAGGAAGTTATCATGCATGTTTTTAGGGATTTAAAAATCGCGGTTGCAGGTGCCGGCTATGTCGGACTTTCAATCGCGACTTTGTTGTCACAGAGACATAAGGTTACAGTTGTTGATGTTATACCGGAGAAGGTGGATATGCTGAATAAACGCATACCACCCATTCGTGACGAGTATATTGAAAAATATTTTGCTGAAAAAGAGCTTGATCTTACAGCAACGACGGATGGTGCTGCCGCTTACAAGGATGCAGATTTTGTTGTTATTGCTGCACCGACAAACTATGACAGTAAGAAGAATTATTTTGATACAAGTGCTGTGGAGTCTGTTATCGAGCTGGTTAAGAGTGTTAATCCTGACGCTTATATGGTGATCAAGAGCACAATTCCTGTTGGCTACACTGAAAAAGTCAGAGTAAAGATGGGAACGGATAAAATATTATTTAGCCCGGAGTTTCTTAGAGAATCTAAAGCGCTCTATGATAACCTTTATCCCAGCCGAATTATTGTAGGTACTGATGAAGAAGACAGTGAGCTTACGAATGCAGCTCATGTTTTTGCAGATCTCTTAAAAGAAGGCGCACTTAAGGAAAATGTGGATGTGCTCTTTATGGGCTTTACAGAGGCTGAGGCAGTTAAGCTATTTGCTAATACTTATCTCGCATTGAGAGTGTCATATTTTAATGAGCTTGATACCTATGCTGAGATGAAAAACCTTAATACAGATCATATAATCAAAGGGGTATGCCTGGATCCCAGAGTAGGAGATTTCTATAATAATCCCTCTTTTGGATATGGTGGTTATTGCCTTCCTAAGGACACTAAGCAGCTTCTGGCCAATTATTCGGATGTTCCGGAGAACCTTATTGAGGCTATAGTTGAATCAAACAGAACCCGTAAGGACTTTATTGCAGACAGAGTCCTTGAAATTGCCGGAGCTTATGGCAATAGTGAAGCTTATGATGCCAGGAGAGAACATGAGGTTATTATCGGCGTATACAGACTTACCATGAAGAGTAATTCCGATAATTTCCGCCAGAGCAGTATACAGGGCGTAATGAAGAGAATCAAGGCAAAGGGAGCAACGGTAATAATCTATGAGCCCTCACTTGAAAACGGAACAACCTTCTTTGGAAGCCTCGTTGTTAATGATCTTGAGGAATTTAAGGATAAGAGTGCAGCTATAATAGCTAACAGATATGATTCCTGCCTTGATGATGTGGCTGATAAAGTATACTCAAGAGATATTTTTAGAAGAGACTGATACAAAAAAGTTAAAGCTCGCATGAAACATAATAGGCGTCATGCGAGCTTTTTGTGACTCTTTTTCTAAATTTAACGATTCAGAAATCACTTTAACATTTTTTCAAATTCATTAGATCCTTGAAAAAGTCAGGATAAGAGATTCCTACACACTTATCGTCAAGTATTCTTGTGGAACCTTCAGCTGCAAGCGCAGCTACTGCAAAACTCATGGCAATCCTGTGATCACCCTCGGAGTCAATGTCTGCTCCATGCAGTGTGTTGCCACCATGTATTATCATTCCGTCTTCGGTGGGCTCGATATCGGCACCCATAGCCTTTAAGTTTTTGCAGATTGAGTTGATCCTGTTGGATTCCTTTACCTTTAATTCTGCAGCATCCTTAATAATAGTAGTACAGTTTGCTGTAGCTGCAACTACTGCAAAAATAGGAAGTTCATCAATCATAGTGGGAATCAGTTTGCCTGAGACTTCAAATCTGCCGTTTTCATTTCCATGAAGCTCTGAATATCTGACATGAAGATCTGCCCTTGGCTCTATGGATTCATCAACATTTTCAAGCTGAATATCTGCACCCATCTGAGTGAGTATGCTCAAGATTCCTGATCTTGTCTTATTAATTCCAACATTGTGAATGATTATATCAGAGCCGGGAACAAGCAGTGCGGCAGCTATAAAATATGCAGCTGAAGAGATATCACCGGGGACATTGACCTTTATACCGCGAAGAGGAAGTCCCGGATGTAATATAGCGGAAGCACCACCCTTTACGTCAACTTCGTTGTGTATATCTGCACCGAAGGCGCGCAGCATGATCTCGGTGTGGTTCCTGCTAAGTGCGGGCTCGTATACTACTGTGTCGCTTTCTGAATATAAGCCGGCGAGAATTATGCAGGATTTCACCTGGGCTGAAGCGACAGGGCTGTGGTAGGATATGCCACGAAGCCTTTTTCCTCCTTTGATTATTAGAGGTGTACAGTCATTACCAAGTGCAGATGTAATATCAGCACCCATCTGTGTCAGGGGCTTTATTATTCTGTTCATAGGGCGCTTTTCAATTGAACTATCCCCTGTGATCATGGAATCAAAGGGCTGTGCAGCCAGAATTCCTGATAAAAGTCTGGTTGTTGTACCGCTATTTCCGGTGTAAAGAGTAGAAGACGGAGCACTTAGTCCATGTAGCCCTTTACCATGTACTGTTATGGTGGGGACACCATTCATAGGTCTTTGAGAGTGCTCAATCAGAATGCCAAGTTGTTTAAAACATTCGATGGTAGAGAGACAATCCCCGCTTTTTAAGAAGCCTGTTATTTCAGTGGTTCCTTCAGAAAGAGCACCGAACATAATGCTTCGGTGTGAAATTGATTTGTCCCCCGGTACAAATACATTACCTGTTAAAGGTTTAGAACTTTTTTCAATACTTATCATGGTTAGTTCCCTCTTTTTTTCTCGGTCTGAATATATTAAGTGTTAAAAAGTATTAGTCAATAGATGGATATCCATGTGTTTCCAATAGTTTTAATGCTTTTTCCATGGCCTTGTCATCATGGAATTCTATACTTAATGTACCATGTTCAAACTCTCTGTTATGAACAATTCCTATATTTTTGATATTTATTCCGTTTACTGACAGAAGAGTAGCAACTGATGCAATATTACCCGGCTCATCAGCGATATCAACACGAATGACATAGGTTTTCTGAATCGGTCCTCGGCGAAGATCGTTGAAGGAATCCCTGTATTCTCTTGCTGATGAGAAGAAATCCATTAAGCCGTCACCGTCTGTTTCATCTATCACAGCTTTCATCTCATTTAAATAACTTATGTATCTATCAAGAAGAACAGAGATGTTCTTGTGATTCGTAAGACATATCTGCTGAAGCATAACAGGAGATGAAGATGAAATTCTTGTGATGTCTTTAAATCCGCCTGCTGCAATCATTTTCATAAGACCATCCGACGAATCACTGTCATGAACAAGATTTACCAGGCAACCGCTAATAACATGCGGTACATGACTTACGGCTGCAGTTATGAAATCATGCTGCTCATAAGGAATGATCAGAGGTGTAGCACCCATCATCTCAACAAGCTCTCTGTAATTCTCCAATCTTTCGTCAGTGGTTTTTTCAGTTTTGGTAAGAATATAAAAAGCATTTTCCAAAATAGAAGCTTTGGAATTAATGTAGCCTATACGCTCTGTACCGGCCATGGGGTGTCCGCCGATAAACTGTTCTTCAAGTCCTAGCGCTTTAACGTGCTCGTGAATACTTGTCTTAACGGAGCCTATATCAGTAAGAGTGGTCTTTGGATTTAAAAAAGGCTTGATCAGAGAGAGGTTATCGTTGTTTCTCTCAATAGGTGCACATAAAAAAATGTAATCACATTCTGAAAAACGCTCATCAACTTTATCGCAGGCGATGTCGACTATGCCGTCTTCCTTTGCTCTGAGTGATGTTTCAGGATGTGGCGTATATGAAATAATACGGATTTTTGGATTTTTAGCTTTCATAGCTCTGGCCATGGAGCCGCCTATGAGACCAAGGCCAATAAATCCGCAGGTTAAATTATCAGTATTCATGAAAAAACTCCTTGGAAACTACTATTAGAGCAAATGCTCTCAATATTGTTCACTATATCACGTTAAAGTGCGAAAATCAACATATATAACTTTATATTAGAAATATATAGATGTTATTTATCTTATTGTGCAAATTTGACCGAATTACTTGTATTGTATGCACAATTTTAGTAAAATATATCCATAGGGTTTGGGGGGAATCTAAAAATTCTTCATTATATTTCCCAACATAATTTAAGACTTGGAGGAGCAAGAGATGAAAGTTTACACTAGTGACAAAATACGCAACGTCGTACTCTTAGGTCATGGGGGTGCCGGAAAGACTTCACTCGCTGAAGCAATGGCATACCTCTCCGGAATAACTTCCCGAATGGGTAAGGTATCTGACGGAAATACAGTCAGTGACTTTGATAAAGAGGAACAGAAGCGTCAGTTCTCTATCAGCACAACAAACATTGCAATGGAGTGGGATAACCATAAGATCAA
Source organism: Butyrivibrio sp. NATIVEDY162 (assembly GCF_045999815.1). GTDB lineage: Bacteria > Bacillota > Clostridia > Lachnospirales > Lachnospiraceae > Butyrivibrio. Next base: position 719,934 of record NZ_CP172573.1, on the reverse strand, counting down.
TGTTTTGGATGCACCCGGTTTCTTTGATTTCGTTGGTGAAGTTCAGGAGGCTATGAGTGTTGCTGATGCAGCTATTATAGTTGTTTCCGGTAAGGCAGGAGTTGAAGTAGGAACTGAGAGAGCATGGGATCTGTGTGAGAAATATGGAATTCCGCGTATGTTCTTTGTATCCGACATGGATATTGACGATGCTTCCTACAGACAGGTTGTACAGGATCTTACTGATAAATATGGTAAGAAGATAGCACCCTTCAATCTTCCCACTCGTGAGAATGAGAAGTTTGTTGGTTATGTAAATGTAATTCAGGAAAAAGGCTTCCGTTGGGAAGGTAAAGAGGCTATAGAGTGTGAAGTTCCTGAGTACAATAAGGAATATCTGCAGCAGTACCGTGATACACTCATGGAGGCAGTTGCCGAGACCAGTGAAGAATTTATGGACAGATACTTTAGTGGTGATACATTCTCAGAGCAGGAGATCAGATCTGCACTTAGAAATAATGTTTGTGACGGTTCAATTGTTCCTATAGAGATGGGTTCAAGCATTCTTGCACAGGGTGTTTACACGCTTCTTGATGATATAATTAAATATATGCCAGCTCCGGAGAACCGCAAGATGGCAGGTATTAACCTTAAGACAAATGAAATATTCGAAGCTAATTTTGATTTTGCAAAGCCCAAGACAGCTTTTGTGTTTAAGACAATGATGGATCCTTTCATTGGCAAATATTCAATGATCAAAGTCCGCTCAGGTGTATTAAAGACAGATGATCTTATGTATGATTCCAACAAGGATGTAGAAGTAAAAATCGGTAAGATCTATGTAATGCAGGGCAATAAGACTATTGAAGTTCCTGAGCTTCATGCAGGTGACTTTGGAGCACTTCAAAAGCTGGATATATCAACAGGTGACACGCTTTCAACAAAGGCAAATCCCGTTCAGTATGCACCGATGGATATTTCACAGCCTTATACTTATATGAGATATAAGGCTCAGAATAAAGCTGATATTGATAAGATTGCTCAGTCTTTGGCTAAGCTTGCGGCAGAGGATGCAACCCTTAAGGTTGTGAATGATGCTGAAAATCATCAGTCACTTATATACGGAATGGGAGATATGCACCTTGAGATAGCTGTAAGTAAACTTCTTAACGAGTACAAGGTCGGTATTGACCTTGACAAGCCAAAGGTTGCTTTCAGAGAGACAATCCGCAAAAATTCAGATGTGGAATATAAATATAAGAAGCAGACCGGTGGTCATGGCCAGTATGGACATGTAAAGATGCGCTTTGAGCCTTCAGGCGATGATTCAAAGCCATATGTATTTGAGCAGGAAGTTGTAGGCGGAGCTGTTCCGAAGAATTATTTCCCTGCTGTTGAGAAGGGTATAGCAGAGGCTTCCCAGAGAGGACCTCTTGCAGCTTATCCTGTAGTTGGAGTAAAGGCTGTTTTGTATGATGGTTCATATCATCCGGTTGATTCTTCTGAAATGGCATTTAAAGTTGCAGCAAGCAATGCCTTCAAGAAGGGATTCATGGAGGCGACGCCTGTTCTTCTTGAGCCTATAGCTACTCTAAAGGTTACTGTTCCGGATAGCTTTACCGGTGATGTAATGGGTGACCTCAATAAGAGAAGAGGACGCGTTCTTGGAATGAATCCTACAGGGGATGGAAAACAGGTCATTGAGGCAGATATTCCTATGATGGAGCTTTATGGATATTGCACTACATTGAGATCCATGACAGGTGGTGCAGGTGATTATGAATATAGCTTTACCCGTTATGAGCAGGCACCCTCTGATATTCAGCAGAAGGAAGTTACTGCTCGAGCAGAGAAGGTTAAGGAGAATAGTGCTGAGGACTGATAACATTATTTTTTGAATTATATTCATAATTTAAGTAGTCGATACAGAGTCGGGATTTCGATATAAACGAAATCTCGGCTCTTTTCATTTTTATTTTATATTTTTTTCAAATTGTGCTTATATCTGTATGCTAGGATGAAGTTAATACTGTATGTCTTTTTATTTTATGAAATTACGATAATAACAATGTTTTTTATGAGGGGTAATATAATGCCACAATTTGGAATGCACATGGGGCTTAGGTATGACATAATCGGTGAATATGCCAGTCTTTTATTTGCTTTACTTCTTTTGATTTTTATGGCACTTACAAAACCTAAGAAGTCAAAAGCGTTTAAATACCTTGTTATAGGAGTGATAGTATCTGTTTTTGCTACGGCTGTGCAGATATTTATTGTTGAGGTAGCAAGCAATGTTGAGAAATATTATGACAGAACTTCGTTTACAGCTCTTCTCATAGTATTTTTGATGCTCTATATTGTGATCCTTATATTGATATTCAACTATGTAAGCCTTTTGAGCGAGAAAAGGATCAGGAAAAAATCAGTATTGGCATTTATTTACATTGCCATTTTGACTATTTATATTTCCGGGTTTGGCTATAACATTATAATGAAAAACCTGTATTTTGTAAGAACCGATGGCATTGATATAGGTCGCTTTACAAGGTTTTACTGTATTGCGGGACTAGCATGCACTATATGCTGCACATTGGCGTGTTTTTTGCGCAGAAGATACGTATCCAGAATAGTCATAAGAACATGTATTATTCTTGTTCCTATTGAAATTCTAATGCTGTTCATTCAAATTCTTGATAATCATGCTATTTTCACAGGGGCTACTTATGTTATGCCTCTTATTGTTATGTATCAGCTCTTCCATTCAAATCCATATGATGAAGATACTGGATGTCAGAATATTAGTGCTCTTGAAAGCAAATTCATTACAAATATCAGAAGGGGCAGGATTTTCTATGTGGCATATATTGATTTTCAGCAGCTGACAGATAGTTCACTTGCTCCTGATTATGAAAGTATTTCCGTTGAACTTGCGAGAGTATGCCGTGAAATAGAAAGGATATCAAATAAAATTCACCTTTATAGAGTGAATTTTGGCACCTTCCTGGCCCTCATAGAAACAAAAGAGCGTTCTGATGCTGAAAATTACGCGGAACATATGCGTGATGTTTTGGACAATTTCTATGAGAGAACAGAGGACAACATTCATTATTTCATAGGGATATGTGGAGACAGCAGAAGATTCAGGGCTGTAGGAAATAAGTGGACACAGCTTTTTATGTGGTATCTGAAAGAGCAGAAGATGCTGGATGGCGAAAATGTGTATTATTTCGCAAATGGAACAGACTTTAGGGAATTTGATGAAATATATAAGATTGAACAGGCACTTTTAGACATCAGAGCAAAAATGGATCCGGAGGATGAGCGGATACTCTGCTATGCACAGCCTATTTACAGTGTTAAGCAGGAAGAATTCAGGTCAGCTGAAGCATTGATGCGTCTGACAATCGATGGAAAGCTGATCAATCCGGATGCTTTCATTCATATTGCAGAAAAGAATAATTGTATTCATGCGCTTACAGTAATAATGATGCACAAGGTATGCAAAGCAATAGAGATACTATCAGCCGAATATGATTTTGATGCTGTCACGATAAATTGCTCAACAGCGGACTTTATGGACAAGACTTTTTATAAAGAGATAATGGATATTGTTCACAGCTACAAGATAGATCAAAAGATGATAAGGCTTGAACTTACCGAATCCATGATGGCTGAAAATTATGATGCAGTCAAACATAATATGGATATGCTCAACAGAGAAGGAATACAGCTGTATATGGATGACTTTGGAACAGGATATTCTAACCTTGAGAGAGTTGTTGACGTTCCGGTACAGACTATAAAGTTTGATAAGTCACTACTATATAAATCCATAAAGGATGACCGTGTCGATGACATTATCACGTATATGATCGAGTTCTTTAAAAAGAATGGATTTGTAACTTTGATAGAAGGTGTTGAGGATGAATCCCAGAAGAAATTCAGTATTGATAGAGGCTTTGACTATATTCAGGGCTACCATTATGCAAAGCCTTCGCCTATAGAAAACCTTGGAAAATATTTTAATAAAAAAGCCTGATCAGGCATTTTACGTCATTTTCTGCTCATTGAACTACGGTATCTCGCTTGAATATGGTACTTTAATATGTTAAAATTTTAAACTATATTTATGAAAAAAACGAGGTACCTCAAAATGTCAGAGTTATACAATCACAAAGAAGTTGAACAGAAATGGCAGAAAATCTGGGACGATGAGAATGCTTTTGCTGCCAGCAATGATTATTCCAAGCCCAAGTATTATGCACTTGTTGAGTTTCCGTATCCCTCAGGACAGGGACTTCATGTTGGTCATCCCCGTCCGTATACTGCACTTGATATTGTTGCACGTAAGCGCAGAATGCAGGGCTATAATGTTCTTTATCCCATGGGCTGGGATGCTTTCGGACTTCCTACCGAGAACTACGCGATTAAAAACCATATTCATCCCAAGATCGTAACAGCAAACAATGTTAAGAAGTTCAAGAGCCAGCTTCACTCTTTGGGTTATTCCTTTGACTGGAACAGAGAAATAAATACTACAGATCCGGATTACTATAAGTGGACTCAGTGGATATTCCTTAAGCTTTTCAAAGCAGGTCTTGCTTATAAAAAGGAGATGCCTATCAACTGGTGTACTTCATGTAAGGTTGGTCTTGCAAACGAGGAAGTTGTTAACGGTGTTTGTGAGCGCTGCGGTTCTGAGGTTGTTCGTAAGGTTAAGAGTGAGTGGATGCTGAAGATCACTGAATATGCTGATAAGCTTATTGATGGTCTTGACGGCGTTGACTATATTGAGCGTGTTAAGGTATCACAGAAAAACTGGATTGGCCGCTCCACAGGTGCAGAGGTTGACTTTGCAATCAAAGATACTGAGGATCACCTTACAGTATATACAACCCGTTGTGACACACTTTTTGGTGCAACATATATGGTTGTTTCTCCTGAGCATCCTTATCTTGATAAATATCAGGAGAGAATTAAAAACTGGGATGACATAATTGCTTATAGAGAAGCAGCTGCAAAGAAATCTGATTTTGAACGTTCAGAACTTGCTAAAGATAAGACAGGTGTCGAAATAGACGGACTTAAGGCAATCAATCCCGTAAATGGTAAAGAGATTCCAATCTGGGTTTCAGATTATGTACTTATGAGTTACGGAACCGGAGCTATTATGGCAGTTCCTGCACATGATGACAGAGACTGGGAGTTTGCAAAGAAGTTTAATCTTCCTATTATCCAGGTTGTTGCTAAAGATGGCGAAGAGGTTGATGTAAATGCAGCCGCATTTACAGATGTAGCAACAGGTGTGCTTATCAATTCAGACTTTATCAATGGACTTTCTGTAAAGGATGCCAAGGAAAAGATGATTTCCTTCCTTGAAGAAAAGAAGATTGGTCATGCACAGGTTAACTATAAGCTTCGCGACTGGGTATTTTCACGTCAGAGATATTGGGGAGAGCCTATTCCGATAGTTGAATGTGAAAAATGCGGATATGTTCCGATTGATGAATCAGAGCTTCCGCTTCTTCTTCCTGAGGTAGACAGCTACGAGCCTACAGATAATGGTGAGTCTCCGCTTGCAGCTATGACAGATTGGGTGAATACAACATGTCCTTGCTGTGGTGGACCTGCTAAGAGAGAAACAGATACTATGCCTCAGTGGGCTGGATCATCATGGTATTTCCTTAGATATACAGATCCTACCAATAAGGACGCTCTTGCAAGTAAGGAAGCTCTTAAGTATTGGCTTCCCGTTGATTGGTATAATGGAGGAATGGAGCATACTACTCTTCACCTTCTGTATTCAAGATTCTGGCATAAATTCCTGTTTGATCAGGGAGTTGTTCCTACGACAGAACCTTATCAGAAGCGTACAAGCCATGGAATGATTCTTGGTGAAAACGGCGAGAAGATGAGCAAGTCTCGTGGTAATGTCGTAAATCCTGATGATATCGTTGAGGATTACGGTGCAGATACACTTCGTACATACGAGATGTTCATCGGTGCATTTGATCTGGCTGCATCATGGTCTGAGGATGGAGTAAAGGGATGTCGTAGATTCCTTGAGAGAGTATGGAAGCTTCAGGATATTCTTGTTGACGGAGATGAGTACTCTGATGATCTCAAGGGAGAGATGCACAGAACAATCAAAAAGGTTTCAAGCGACTTCGAGAACCTTAAGTACAACACAGCTATTGCTGCCATGATGTCACTTATTAATGATTTTTATAAGAAGAACGCAGTTAATAAGGCTGAATATAAGACTCTTATCACCATGCTTAATCCGGTTGCTCCTCACATCACAGAGGAAATCTGGCAGAGAATCGGTGGTGAAGGAAGACTGTATCAGCAGTCATGGCCTGAATTTGATGAGGCGTTAACTGTTGAAAATACTATAGAGATCGCTGTTCAGGTAAATGGTAAGGTAAGGGCAACAATTTCTATTGGTAAGGATGATCCTAAGGACACAGTTCTTACAAAGGCTAAGGAAGCTATTTCCGGTAAATTTGACGGAAACATTATTAAAGAGATTTATGTTCCCGGCAAGATTGTCAATATTGTAATGAAATAAATATTTATTTGGGATTTTTGGGCTCATGTTCATTTTTGAACATGAGCCTTTTTTGCTAGTAAAATTCAGATATAACAACTTATCATAAATATTAAATTTTTGGAAAATCGTCAATATATTAATGCATTTTTCACATGATTTGCTAGAATTATGATAGTAGGTTTTCTTATTCGAGATAGGGGGCAAATTATGAGTATAAAGGGTCTTGTGAGTGTAGATGAAACAAAGATTCGCAATATGAGTGTTCGAGAAAAATTCAACTCGACTTTTAAACAGATCATAATTATGTTCTGTGTTGCTGTTGCGATATTGGCAGTTACAATTATTTCTGCATTGTTTTCCATACGTACTATTTATAAAAAATATTATGAGATGAATACGATACAGGCAGAGATAAGAATTGATGTCCAGGCGTTGTCCAAGGCTTTTCTATGGGCACTGTCATCACCTGATGAAGGAATTCGCCAGGAACAGCTTGGAAAAGCAATGGAAAAATTTGAAGAGTTTGATGGAAATCTTTCCAAGCTGGCTAAGGTTATGGGCGACAGCACAGCAATAAATCAGGTATCAGCAGATTTAAAAACTGTTGAGGCAAATGGTGTAACACTTGGTAACATGTTTAATGATGGATCTTCCTCGGAGGATATTTTTTACTACTTTAATGATACGCTTTATCCATCAATAGATGTTGCAGTAAAAGATTTTAAAAGTGTATCGTCCAGTTCTACTGAATCAGCTGAAAAAGCATACAAAAATGCTCTTATACTTGGCATAGTAATGAGTTGCCTTACTCTTATAATTGTAATTCTGGTTCTCATTTATATTATTGATGTTAAGAAAAAACTATCCAATTCTATTCTCGTTCCTGTTGAAGAAATATCAAAAGCAGCGGATGAGATGGCTAAGGGAAATCTCCATATCAACATTGAATATGAATCTGAAGATGAACTTGGAGTACTTGCAAAAGATCTCAGTAAATCCACCGGAGTTACAGAAAAGATTGTTACGGATATAAGAGATACTTTGAGAATGGTAGCTGACGGTGACTTTACACAGGGCACTTTACATCCGGAGCTTTATAAAGAAGATTATGCACCTATAAGTGAGGCATTAAATAATATTACTGATTCCTTGTCGGATACACTTTCGCACGTACGGGATTCCTCACATCATGTATCTGAAGGCGCGAGCGGAATGAGTAAAGGTGCATCAGATCTTGCGGAAGGCGCAACAGATCAGGCAGCTGCAGTTGAGGAACTTACCGCTTCTGTCAACACTGTTACTGAGCAGACCAAGACTATGGCTGAGACAGCAGAAAGATCAAGGCAGATGGCAGGAAGAGTTCGTGACGATGCAGATGCCAGTGCCAGAAAGATGCACCTTGTCACTGATGCTATGGTAAGAATCACAGAGGCATCAAATGAAATTGAGCAGGTTACGAATACTATAGAATCCATTGCAAAGCAGACCCAGCTCCTTGCACTTAACGCTTCAATAGAGGCTGCCAGAGCAGGAGAGTCAGGAAAAGGTTTTGCGGTTGTTGCAGATGAAATCAGTACACTTGCAAGTCAGAGTACTGAAGCGGCTAAGAATACGCATCAGCTTATTCAGGATACGATGGAAGAAATCAGGAATGGTAATGATGTGGTGGCAGAAACAACGGAAGCTCTCCAACAGATGCAGGCTTCTGTTGAAGAAATCACAGGCATGATTGCCGATACCGGTGAGATGGCTCAGCAGCAGGCTGCCAGCATGCTGGAAATCAATGAAGGTATTGATCAGATATCCACTGTTGTACAGAGTAATTCCGAAACAGCTCAGGAATCGAGCAATGTTTCTCAGTCACTTACACAGCAATCTGAGGATCTCAACAGGCTGATAAATCAGTTTAAGCTTAGATAACTTATAAGGTAAAAATTGTTTATCGATACAAAATGACAAATACAAAATAAATAGAAAAAATAAGGAATAAGGCCATGTATGCTTAATTAATATACATGGCCTTACTTTTTATTGCTTTATCACATTAAAGCGTTGACATATTCGGTATCATTGTATACAATAATGCAAACGAGTGATTTAATTATTTATAGACAATTTTTTATAGTTTTAGGGAGGAACCAAAATGCAGGATCAGACATTCCAAAACAGACCGGTAACAATGAATGAACATAACAATCTGCTACAGATTGAAGAGCATATGTATATTCTGGATGATGTGCAAAAGCCTAATGTTTTCAGAAATATGTTTCCTTATGATGAGGTTCCGAAGATTCCGTTTAATGATAGAATTGTTCCGCACAATATGCCTAAGGATATCTGGATAACTGATACAACCTTCAGAGATGGTCAGCAATCCAGAGCGCCATATTCAACAGAACAGATTGTACATATTTATGATAAGCTTCATGAGCTTGGTGGACCCAATGGAATGATCAGAGCCAGCGAGTTTTTCCTGTACAGTAAGAAGGACAGAGATGCTGTTTACAAGTGTATGGAGAGAGGCTATGAATTTCCTGAGGTTACAAGCTGGATCAGAGCTAGCAAAGAGGACTTTAAACTTGTAAAAGAGATTGGCATGAAGGAAACAGGTATATTGGTAAGCTGCTCTGATTATCACATTTTTCTTAAGCTAAAAATGACAAGAAAGCAGGCTCTTGAGCATTACCTTAGTGTTATTCGTGACTGCCTTGAGGAGGGTATTGCCTGCAGATGTCATCTGGAGGATATCACAAGAGCGGATATCTATGGATTCGTAGTTCCTTTCTGTGTAGAGCTGATGAAGCTTCGTGAGGAGTATGGCATTCCGATAAAAGTTCGTGCCTGTGATACTATGGGATATGGCGTTAATTTCTCAGGTGCTGTTATTCCAAGAAGTGTACAGGGGATTATTTATGCGCTTAATACAAATGCAGGAGTGCCTAGTGAACTTATAGAGTGGCATGGCCATAATGACTTTTATAAAGCTGTGACCAATTCAACTACAGCATGGCTTTATGGTTGCTCCGGTGTTAATGCATCCTTGTTCGGAATAGGAGAAAGAACAGGTAATACACCACTTGAAGCAATGGTATTTGAGTATGCGCAGCTTAAGGGTACATTAAATGGCATGAATACACAGGTTATCACAGAGCTTGCCCGTTATTACGAAAAAGAGCTTGGATACAGCATTCCTCCACAGACACCTTTTGTTGGTAAGAACTTTAATGTAACAAGAGCAGGAATTCATGCAGACGGTCTTCTTAAAAATGAGGAGATTTACAATATTTTTGATACAGATAAGTTCCTTGGAAGACCTCCGGTAAGTGCAGTTTCCAACACATCCGGCCTTGCAGGTATCGCTCATTGGATAAACGTTCATTATCACTTAAAGGGTGATGAGGCAATCGGCAAGGAACATAAGCTGGTTCTTTTACTTAAGGACTGGGTTGATGAAGAATATGAAAATGGACGTGTTACGGTAATGTATGACGAAGAGCTTACCAAGAAAATTGATGAGGTTTCCGGCCTGATTGGAATTAAAGTCTGTGATGGGAAAATCATTGAAGCAGAGTCATAACATACTTTAATGAATGAAGGCAAAAAGAGGGAAAAATAGAAGATATGGAAAAGAAGGATTTAAAGACTGAGGTCACTGATAAATATTCACTTCGTGGCAGAGTTTTTAACAGGATACGAGAAGATATTCTGAATGGCAAATATGCTGATTATGAAGAATTAAAAGAGGTTGCAATCGGAGAAGAACTCGGAGTGAGCAGGACACCTGTAAGAGAAGCACTTCGTCAGCTAGAGCTCGAAGGACTTGTTCAGATTATTCCCAACAAGGGTGCATATGTTGTTGGAATAAGTGCTAAGGATATCAGAGACATCTATATGATCAGATCGAAGCTTGAGGGACTTTGCGCAAGATGGGCATGTGAAAACATAACACCTCAGCAGATGGAGGATCTGGAAGAAATTGTATATCTTGCAGATTTTCATGAGAAAAAGGGTCACAACGATCAATTGGCTGAGCTTGATAACAGATTCCATACAACCTTGTATGAGTCCTGTGATTCAAAGATGTTGGAGCACATTTTGAAAGACTACCATCAGTATGTCTGGCAGATAAGACAAAAGACACTTGCCGGAAAAAGAGGCAAGGATTGCAACAATGAACATCGCATGATCATGGAAGCTATACGTGATAAGGATCCCGACAGAGCGGAAGAAATTGCCAATAGGCATATGCGCAGTGCATATGATAATATGGTAAAGAACGGTTTATTGGAATTATTTGAGAAAGCTTAAATATATTACTTTTAGGAGAGGAGAGAAAATGGCAAAAATACAGATGACTACACCCATTGTTGAGATGGACGGCGATGAGATGACAAGAATTCTCTGGAAGATGATCAAGGAGGAATTGATTGAGCCCTATATAGAGCTTAAGAGTGAGTACTATGACCTTGGTCTTAAATATCGTGACGAGACTGATGACAGAGTTACTATAGATAGTGCAATAGCTACAAAGAAATATGGAGTAGCTGTAAAGTGTGCTACAATTACTCCCAATGCCGCAAGAGTAGAGGAATATGATCTTAAAAAGATGTGGAAGAGTCCTAATGGTACAATTCGCGCAATGCTAGATGGTACGGTATTCAGAGCGCCAATCCTTGTTAAAGGAATTGAGCCTAATGTAAAGACATGGGAAAAACCTATTACACTTGCACGTCATGCCTATGGTGATGTTTATAAAAACGTTGAGATTGCTGTTCCCGGAGCCGGAAAGGCTGAGCTTGTTTTTACAGGCGAAGACGGCAAAGAGATAAGACAAACTATTCAGGAATTTGACGGACCCGGAATTATCCAGGGCATTCATAACAAGGATGCTTCTATTAAGAGCTTTGCAAAAGCATGCTTTGAATATGCTCTCTCAACAAAGCAGGATCTGTGGTTTGCCACAAAGGATACTATCAGTAAGACCTACGATGCAAGATTCCGTGAGATTTTTGATACAACCTTTGAAAAAGATTATAAGCTTCAGTTTGATGCTGCCGGAATCGAGTATTTCTACACACTCATAGATGATGCGGTTGCTCGTGTTATGAAGTCTAAGGGTGGATTCATTTGGGCATGCAAAAACTACGACGGAGATGTTATGAGTGATATGGTATCATCTGCATGTGGTTCTCTTGCTATGATGACATCTGTTTTGGTTTCACCTGAAGGAATATATGAGTATGAGGCTGCACACGGAACAGTTCAACGCCATTACTATAAATATCTAAAGGGTGAGGAGACATCTACCAACCCTGTTGCAACTATTTTTGCTTGGACAGGTGCTATGAAAAAGCGCGGAGAACTTGATGGAATTCAGGGACTTATTGACTGGGCAGATAATATGGAGAAGGCTACATTATCGACTATTGAAGGTGGACAAATGACTGGAGACCTTCTGCTGATTACCAGTAATCCGAATGCGAAGAAGCTTAATTCTGAGCAGTTTATAAAGGCTATAAGAGAGACCTACGAAGATATAACCAAATAATATCAGAAGGAGCTTTCACCTTAGAATTATTATCAGGGTGAAGCTCCTTTTTTTACAGAGTACTGATTGGGGGCTATCGTCGGGTGCCGGTCATTACCTTGAAAACACAGTTATAAAGCTATGTTTTACTTGTTGAATCGGGCATTTTTTGCTAAAATTAGTAGCGTTTGTATGAAATAAGTTATTATAGAGGAGAAAATGAAATGAGTGATGTAAAATTTGATCCGGTTACAGGAAAACCAATCACTAATGAACAAAATAGTGGTTACAAATTTGATCCTATGACCGGAAAGCCTATCAACCCGCAGCCTGCTCCAACAGAGGGACCTAGATTTGATCCTATGACAGGCAAACCTTTGGACAAACCCAAAAATGATGGCCCAAAGTTTGATCCATTTACCGGTAAGCCTATCGATCCAAATTCTGTACAGACATCTCAACCTACATATGGCTCACAGCCTTTGAATAATGTAGCTACCGGAGCTCAAAGTACATACGGAGCTCCGAACGCATACGGTGCCCAGAACACATATGGAGCCCAGAACACATATGGAGCCCAGAACACATATGGAGCTCAGAATGCATATGGAGCTCAGAACACATATGGAGCCCAGAATACATATGGATCACAGTCAGGTAACGGCACATATGGATATGATCCGGTTGCAATTGAGAAGGAACAGAATTCTCAGAATAAAAAAGTAGCTCTTATTGTGCTTGTACTTGTTATTGTTGCGTTTATTGGACTTGCAATATTTGGCGTTGTTAAGGCAACTAAGTTAATTAAGAACAGTGTTTCAAATAATCAGTCAGAGTTAACAACAGATAATGATGTAGTTAATAATACTCCTACAGATAATGAGCCTGTGGTGGAGGTACCTGCTCAGCCTGCAGAAGAGCCTGTTCAGGAACAACCGGTAGAAGAACCTGCAGAAGAACCGCTTCAGGAGCAACCGGTAGAAGAACCTGCAGAAGAACCGCTTCAGGAGCAGCCTGCTGAGGAACCTGCACAGGAACAGCCTGCAAATACAGTAGCAAGTTCTCCTGCTGATATTGATGCTAATGACCTTTTTACATTTGCTATCGGAGATAAATATTATCATGTACCTATGAAGGTAAGTGCCCTTCTTGATGAAGGTTGGACTTTTGATACAAATACTGATGCCACAAGGAAGCTTGGTGCCGGTGACAAGGATTATGTTTATCTCATATGTCCCCTTGGCGAATCCAGCAGTATTTCAGTGGATGTAAAGAATTTCAGCATGAATGCTCAGGAAATTAAAGATTGCTATATTACCACTATTACGCTTTATGATAATGATGTTAAGAAACTGGGTAATGATATAAGCATTCATTCAGGCCTTCTTAAGATTGGATCAAGCACAGAGGATGAGGTAAAGAGTATTCTTGGTGAGCCTAATGACGTATATGATTCATCAGTAAGTCATGCCTACTACTATTTTAAAGATAATGGAGACGACTCTGATACTAAGATTTCAATCTCTTTTGAAAATGGAGTGATTCAGTACATTGATTTCCGTAATGATACAGAGCCGGAGGATGTTGAGCAGGTAGAGGTAAGTTCAGATAAGCCTGCATATCTGAGCAATTATGTTGCGCCTTCAGCACTTGGAACTGATCCGTTCTCAGGTAATTTCCAGCTCGAAGATCAGGTATTTACACTTCCTGTTCCGCTTCAGACCATGCGAGATAGCGGATGGACTTATGACGTAGAGGATGAATATGTAGTAGGTGCCGGCGAGGGATATGTAATTACTCTTCATAAGGGTGATGATCTTTACATGACAACAACAGTATTTAACTATGATGAGAAAGCAACTTATCTTAAGAATACAATTGTTACCAGTGTAACTACAAATGCTGCCAGTCATTTCAAGAACAATATGCAATTGCCCGGTGGGCTTTATGCAGGTATGACTGAGGCAGATTTCCTTAAATGGTTAAATGCTAATAATATTAAAAATTATGAATATTCAGCCACAACAGAGATTTATAAAGTGCCATTTGATCAGACGGCAGATCCGGGCTATTGCGCTAACCGCTATTATGTGAATATTTCTGAGGGTATTGTTGATTCAATTGACATTACAAACTATGGCTGGCTTAGACAGTAATCGATAATAAAATAATGACACCAATAAAAAAAATGGAGCCTTAATTCAAAGGGCTCTATTTTTTTATGATAATTACGAAGCATATTGTAGAAAGTAATTATTTAGAAAGCATAGGAGCTAAAAGATGTCTGAAATTAAATTCATTGATAGGAATGGAACCTTTCAAATAGAAAATGCAGACTTATATAACAATCTGTATTTTCCTATTGCAAGTGAGTATGGCTTGAAGAGCTGCGTTACACCCACGCTTTCAGGTGATTCAAAAACAGATCAGAATCACTTTTTATTTGAGCCTATGAGCATTGAGAACCTGAACAATAATAGATTGACAAGAAATTTATGGTGTATTATAGATGGCCAAAAAATCTGGTCGGCAAGTGGTAATAGCGCAAACCAAAATGCGAAGCGTTTTCTTGATTCCAAAGAGACCTGTAAAGTGACAGCAGGCTTTATGTGGCACAGAATTACAAGAGAAAATAATGAATTTGATATTCAATCGGAAATAACTTCTTTTGTGCCTTACGATTTAAATACCGAAGTACATATCATAAGACTGTGCAACTCGGGAGAATCCTCTAAGGAGATTTCGTTTATACCTGCATTTCCAATTTATGGAAGAAGTGCAGACAATATCAGAGATCACAGGCATGTTACATCGCTTTTATTAAGGGCATTTGTATCAAAAAGAGGTGTAATAGACAGACCTACGCTGTCCTTTGACGAGAGAGGGCATCAGCTTGCTGATTCTATGTATTATGTTGAGGGTTATGACGAAAATGGAGAAAATCCGTTTGAGTTTTATCCTGTACTTGACGACTTTATTGGAAGAGGGACTCCGGATTGGCCTGAGATTGTAAATAATGCTGTCGTCATTGGAAATGAAATAATAGATGATGGAAATAAAGCAATAGCACCAGGCACCGAAAGTGTAGATGGTCAGGAGATTATCGGTGCTTTTAAATTCAAACCGTTTACTTTACAAAAAGGTGAGAGCAAAACCTTCGTTATTTATGCCGGAATTAGTAAAAATGATGATGAGTATGCGAGACATACAGCTCAGATAAATACACTGGAAAAGGTAAAAGAGAGTTTTGAAAAAACGCGCAACTATTGGTTGAGTAAGGTCAATATCAGAATATTAACGGGAGATTCGGATTTTGACAACTATATGAGATGGGTGGCTTTCCAGCCGGAGCTTAGAAGAATATACGGTTGCTCATTTCTTCCTCACCATGACTACGGAAAAGGAGGAAGAGGGTGGAGAGACCTGTGGCAGGATTGTCTGGCACTTCTTTTGATGGATCCTTCCGGCGTAAGACAGATGCTTCTGGGAAATTACTGCGGAGTGAGAATAGATGGAACAAATGCTACTATCATTGGCAGCAAAACAGGAGAATTTAAGGCAGATAGAAATTCCATTACAAGAGTATGGATGGATCACGGAGTGTGGCCTTTTATTACTACAAGGCTCTATATAGATCAGACTGGTGATGTGGAGCTTTTAAATGAGCAGTGCAGATATTTCAGTGACAAGCAGATACGTCGTGGTAAAGGTATATCAGAGTCATTTAACAGTGCGGACAACTGGTTAAGGAATAACAATGATCAGATGTATGAGGGGACTGTTTTGGAGCATATTCTCATTCAGAATCTTACTGCCTTTTGGGAAGTTGGAGAACATAATATATGCAAATTAAGAGACGCTGACTGGAATGATGCTCTGGATATGGCAGGTGACAGAGGAGAGAGTGTTGCATTTGCCAATGCTTATGCAGGGAATCTTCTGGGAATTGCAGATTTACTTGACAGCGGAAAGCTTAAGGATTCAGGCATTTCCATCTGTGAGGACTTGCAGATTCTTTTAAGGGATGATGAGGAATCGTATAACAATATTGAGCTTAAGGAAAAAGTATTAAACGATTATCTTTCAAATGTATCAGAATCTTTCCGCGGTAACAAAGTGATCGTTGATGCTTCAGAGCTTGCATGCAGCCTTAGAAATAAAGGCCTTTGGATCATAAAAAATATAAGAGAGAAAGAATGGATTGCAGATGGTGAAAATAGTGGCTGGTATAACAGCTATTACGACAATAACGGCAGAGCATTGGATCTTACAATTGAAGGCAAAAAAAATATGATGCTTACAGGCCAGGTATTTTCAATAATGTGCGGAACGGCTGACGAAACGCAGATTCACAAAATCTGTAAAAGTGCTGACAGACTCTTATATGATGAGAATTCTGGCGGATACAGACTTAATACTGATTTTGGTGAAGTAAAGACTGATATGGGGCGCATGTTTGGCTTTGCCTATGGCGAAAAAGAAAATGGTGCTGTATTTAGTCACATGGCGGTAATGTTTGCTAATGCACTTTACAAGAGAGGATATGCTAAAGAAGGTTATAAAGCTCTTAATTCTTTATATAACTCTTCAAAAGATTTCCATATTTCACAGATTTATCCCGGAATTCCGGAATATTTCGGAAGGGGAGGAAAAGGACTTTACAGTTACCTGACAGGAGCAGCCAGCTGGTATCTCATGACTGTTACTATGAATATGTTTGGAGTAAGCGGGCAATATGGTGATCTTACTGTAGCACCTGCACTTTTGAAATCGCAGTTTGATGATAAATGTAAATGCAGCATTGAAATGGAATATGCCTTTAGATCATTCAAAATTGATATCTGCAATCCTAAGGCTCTGGAATATGGCTCATATAGTATCAAGGGATGCAGACTTGATGGCCGGGAAATAGATATAAATAATGAGTGCGGGTGTGCAACAAACATAAGCATCCCAAAGGCATGTATAGATCAGCTGGATTCATGTGTGAGACATCTGATAGAAATCGAATTGGGATGAAAATATCCGGGTAAAGATCGGGAAGTCATGAATAAAAAATGAAAAGAGGAAGAAGTATGTCTAAGCGAAATTCAAATACTTTTACTATAGAAAATTATGGCAGGAAAACAACATTTGCAAGCTTTTTGCCTGGAATAGCAGGACTTAAGGGAATTCCCATATGGTGCTATTACGTTAACAGAGGGCAGGCTGTTGTCAGCTTTGGCGTTGATAATAAAGATCATGCAATTATGGAATTCTATCCTGCTCATACAGCATATCAGAACGTTAAGAGAACAGGATTTAGAACATTTATAAAAAAGAACGGAAATGTATATGAGAGCTTTTCCCTGGAGTCTAATGCTCATTGTATGGAAATTGGTATGAACTGTCTCACTCTAAAGGAGACAAACGATAAGAATGGGATTCAGACAAAGGTTACATATTTTGTTTTACCTGAAGAACCTGTTGGTGGGCTTGTGCGAAGGGTTGAAATTACTAATATTTCAGATACTAAGGCTGATCTTGAAATCATTGATGGAATGCCTGCGCTTATTCCTTATGGAATATCGCTTGATTCCATGAAGAATATGGCACAGCTTTCAAAGGCCTGGATGCAGGTAGAAGAAAATGAAAAGAATCTTCCTTTCTACAGGGTAAGAGCAAGCATGGTAGATACTGCAAGTGTATCAGAGGTAAAAGGAGGAAACTTTTCCTTTGCAATAAATGAAAATGGTACAAGACTTGATACAATCGTAGATCCGGATGTGGTTTTCGGCTATGACAACAGTCTACAGAACCCTGTTG
Organism: Butyrivibrio sp. NATIVEDY162; assembly: GCF_045999815.1. Lineage (GTDB taxonomy): Bacteria > Bacillota > Clostridia > Lachnospirales > Lachnospiraceae > Butyrivibrio. The sequence goes on along the minus strand of NZ_CP172573.1, from coordinate 702,067 downwards.
AATTTATGGAAAACAGTCTTGACGAAGTTTTAAACAAAAATCAGAATAAGTCAAACCTTATTCCTTCAGGATTATTCGCATGTAAAAAGGTGCTGGACGTAGGTGAAAGTACTGTTATATATGAGCTTATAGGTCAGGTTGAAGAGTACAGCATACTAGATAACTATATTAAAACCACCACTATGTCACCTGAGTTTTTTGAATATAAGCTCATTAGAGCTCAGGAATTAACAGAAGAGCTCACACAGAGGATTACAACAACTACAGGAAGCACTGCTTTTGATGATTACACAAGATATACCTTTATGGATAACGTTTTAAGAGGCGGTCTTCCCGTAAAGCTTGGAAAAGACAAGATATTCTATGTTTATTCAAGAAAACATGGTGATCTTGAGCGTGAATACAACTATTTTGCCATGTCTCCTGAGTTCTATTCACAGGGTAATGGGAATTTTAGAGATGTTAATCAAAATCGAAGAATGGATAGTTTTTTTGCCCCATACACCGGAAATGCAGGAATAAAGATGTTTTATAGTCTGATTCAGGCAGACGGATATAATCCGCTTAGCATAGAGAAGATTACTTATAGCATAGCTGATGAAAAATTATCTGAGCTTGAAACTGAAATAAATAAGGCATCAAATGCAGATAAGATATTCGAGGTAATAAAAGGGAAGCACTTCACTCCCGGTAAGCTTGCTCTTATATGTGAGGATGAGCTTTTTACAAAAATCTTAGATGTATGTGATGCTGATATTAATGCTTCCTTTGGTGAAGGCTATTGGACTGACCACTGGACATACAACCTTGATCTTATTGAAGAATATATATCCATATATCCAGATAAAGAAAAGGAACTGCTCTTTGAGAAGGATTATACATACTTTGCATCTGAGGTTAAGATTAGAAAAAGATCAGAAAGATATGCAGAGACAGAGGCTGGTGTAAGACAATACTACGCTCTTGATGAGACCTCTAAGAGGAAAAATGACTGTAAGCTTCTTATGACAGATAGGGGCGATGTTTATAGAGGAACTTTATTAGAAAAACTGATTTTAATGAGTGCTCTTAAATATGCGGCATTAGATCCGGGGCATATGGGTATCGAGATGGAGGGAGGAAAACCGGGATGGTATGACGCCTTAAACGGACTTCCGGGAATATTTGGCTCATCCATGGCCGAAACCTATGAACTTTCAAGAATGCTTGAATATACCATCGGTCATCTGAAAAAGTACGAGAGTGAAAAGAAAGATATTGAGCTCTTTGCGGAAATATTTGATTTCATTTCGGACATTGCAAAGATTACAGACAGATACAAAGATGATCTCTTTAATACCGGGAATTCGACAGATACTGTTGATATTGCATTTTGGAATGAAATAAATGATAGAAAAGAGAAATACAGAGATGATGTTTTCGGAAGCATCAGTGGAGAGATAAAAACTGTAAATACGCTGGAACTTGCTGGATTTCTCGAGAAATTCAAGTCAGTTGTGGATGCGGGAATAGATAAGGCATTCATGTTAAATGACGGCTTTTGTCCCACGTATTTTTACTATGATGTTACTGATTACACCAAGGATGAGCAGGGTATACATCCTACGTCATTTACTCTCAATAAGGTTCCTGCATTTTTGGAGGGCCCTGTAAGATACTTAAAGCTAAGTAATGATGACAAAACAAAGCATGCTGTGTATGACAAGGTAAAAAACAGTGACCTTTTTGATAAGAAGCTTAATATGTATAAAATAAATGCACCTTTGGCTTCATCTTCCTACGAACTTGGACGTTGCCGATGCTTTACTCCGGGATGGCTTGAAAATGAATCTATATGGCTTCATATGGAATATAAATACCTTCTTGAAGTAATAAAGTCAGGAATGTTTAGAGAGTTTGCAGAGGACTTCCATAATGCACTTATCCCGTTTATGGATCCCGATATTTATGGTAGGAGTATACTTGAAAATTCATCGTTTATAGCAAGCAGCGCAAATCCTAATGAAGCTATACATGGAAAGGGCTTTGTCGCCAGACTTTCGGGTTCTACCATAGAATTTTTAAGTATGTGGAAATTGATAATGTTTGGCTCTAATCCCTTTATAATGGTGAGAGGAGAGCTTGTATTTAAGCTTGAACCTACATTGCCAAAGTACCTTATATCGGACATAAATACCGTTAGTGCCAGATTTATGTCATCCACTGATATAACCTATCATTTCTCTGAAAGAAAGGACTATTTCCCCGGTGAATATACTGTCCAAAAAATTGTACTAAAAGATGACAATGGGGAAGAAAAGGAAGCTGTATCAGGTGTTATAACCGGCAAAGATGCTGAACTTGTAAGGGATGGTTCTTACAGAAACATAGATGTCTACCTCGTTTAAAGGTGATACTAAAAAAACGACACCTTTTTAAAATTTGGATAATTTAATACAAAGGATAACCTTCCTATAATTTGAAGCATAAACACCAAAGAACTTTAAATTTAAGGAGGGTTTTCTTTATGAAAATGAAAAAGTTAATGAGCCTTGCACTAGCAGGTGCGATGGCAGCATCAATGATTGGTTGTGGCGGTTCAGGCGCGGCTTCAACAGAGAGTAGCACCGATACTAATGCAAGCGCAGCTACAGTGGATGGAGCATCAGCTAGTGATTCTGAGGGCAGCGAGGCAGTAGCTTCGAATGGTGAAAAGCTTGTAGTATGGACACTTGCTTCTGACTTACAGCAGTTTGCTGAAAAGTACACACAGGACACAGGCAATGAAGTTGAGACAGTTGTAATTGAGCCGGCAGATTATCCTACAAAGGTTCAGACAGCTCTTATGGGTGGCGAGACAGAGCCTGACATTATCGTAGGTGAGCCTCAGATGCTTCAGGACTTTTATGATAACGGCTTTTTCGCAAATCTTGACGAGCTTGGAGCAAAGGATTACGAAGGACAGATAGTAGATTATGTTTGGAAGGTTGGCCAGGATGCTGATGGCGTTCAGAGAGCTATTTCATATCAGATCACACCTGCAGGAATCTATTACAGAAGAGACATTGCATCTGAAGTATTTGGCACAGATGATCCTGAAGAAATCGGCAAGCTTTTTGCAGATTACGGTACAATCCTTAAAACAGCTCAGACTCTTAAGGATGCAGGCTACAGAATCTTTGCTTCTGATTCAGAGATGAGCTATTTCTCAGGTGACAGCGCATGGGTAATTGATGGCGCACTTAATGTATCAGATGCAAGATTTGATTATATGGATCTTGTTATTGATCTCTATCAGAATGACCTTACAGCTTATGCTAACCAGTGGTCAACACCCTGGTATCAGGCTATGAGCGGCGAAGTACCGATCCTTACAGCTGAGATCCAGAACTACGAGGATGATTCAGTAAACGTATGGGATGAGGAAGCTTTCAAAGAAGCTACAGCAGATCTTGAAAAGACAACAGTATTTGCATTTGGTCTTCCTTCATGGGGCGTACTTACAATGAGAGATAACGTTGGCGAGACATCGGGTAAGTGGGGCGTATGCGCAGGACCTGCTTATGGTTTCGGTGGTGGTACATATATCGGTATCTCTTCACTTTCCGAGAAAAAAGATCTTGCATGGGATTTCGTAAAGTTCTGCACACTTAATGAAGATACAGCTGACTGGTGGATTGAGAAATCAGAGGGTGATACAGTATCACTTATTTCTGCTCTTGATAAGCACAAGGATGATGAGAACGCAGTTTACGGCGGCGAAAAGCTTTACAGCTTCTGGCTTAAGCAGGCTGAAGGTATTGACTACTCAAAGGTAACAAAGTATGACAAGGTAATTGGCGACGCATGGGGAGCAGCTATCGGCTCAATCAAGACCGGTCAGGCAGGCAAAGACGAAGCTCTTGCAACTTTCTATGACACAATTGAGTCTACATATCCTGAAATTTCAGTTACAAGATAATAAAAGATAAAATACTATCTTTTTCATTCCTTTTCTTAGAGAGAAATAGCCGAAAGGCTTTTTCTCTCTCTTAAAAAATTTGAAATACGAAATCGAGGTTACTATGAAGACTTACAAAAAAAACAGTAAATTAACTGCATATAACAACTGGGGATATGCTTTCGTAGCCCCTTTTGTAATAGTTTTCCTCATTTTCAGTGTGTATCCTGTACTGCGGACTCTCTACCTTAGCTTTACTGATCTTAAGGTAATGGGAGATCCTCATTTTATCGGTCTCGACAACTATATACGAGTAGTTACGGATAAATTTTTCTGGAAAGCTTTATGGAATACAGTTCGCATATGGACTGTTAATATTGTTCTTCAGTTGGGATTAGCATTCCTGTTAATGATGGTATTCAGTGACATTAAATACAAGATGGCAGGGCTGCCCGTATTCAGAGTTTTATACTACCTGCCTAACCTTATAGCAGCTACATCAGTAGCATTCCTGTTCAAGACACTTCTTGACTGGAGATACGGTACTTTTAATATTCTTCTTAATTATGTATTTAAATTATTTGGAGCACATTATTCACCAATAGACTGGCTTGGTTCTAATGCTACAGCAGGTAACACCATTGCTGTAATTCAGTCCTGGATGTGGTTTGGCAATTCATTTATCATGCTCATGGCCGGTGTTCAGGGTATTTCAAAAGATTATTTTGAAGCCGCAGCTATTGATGGTGCGGGAAGATGGACAATATTTGGTAAAATCACACTTCCTCTTATAAAGCCTATTATGATGTATGTTGCAATTACTTCACTTATAGGTGGACTGCAGATGTTCGATCTGCCATTCCTTATGTCAGAAACATCTTCAGCATCATATGGTTCTGTTCAGACAGTAATGATGTACTTATATAAATTCGGATTCACATCTGGTACTGTACAAACAGGTTATGCATCTGCTATTGCTTATGTATTATTCCTTATCATATTGTCAGTATCAATTTTACAGATAAAAGTATTTAACAGAAAGGAGAAATGAGATGGGTGCAAAAATTAAAAAAGGCATTCTATATGTATTACTTATAATACTTGCTGCAGCATGTCTTCTTCCTTTCGTTTTGATGATCGTAAATTCTACAAGAAGCGGTGCTGAAATATCCAGTTCGTTTACTTTTATACCGGGTTCACACTTAATGGAGAACTGGGATATTTTATTCGGATATTTTAATCTTTTCAAGGGTATGTTAAACAGTGTGATAGTAGCTGTGCCTGCAACCCTGCTTGGCGCATACTTTTCAGCTCTTACAGCATACGGCCTTGCGATGTATAAGTTTAAAGGAAACAAGGTAATATTCGGAGCCATCCTTACATTTATGATGATACCCGGACAGCTTTCACTTATAGGTTTTTATCAGTTATGTACTAAGCTCCATTTGGTTAACTCCTATGTTCCTCTTATTTTACCTGCAATTGCAGCTCCCGGAACGGTATTCTTTTTAAGACAGTATATTCTTTCAGCGCTTCCGCCTTCACTTGTAGAAGCAGCAAGAATTGATGGAGCTCCTGAGCTTTATACTTTCCATAGAATAGCACTTCCGATTATCTCACCTGCAATGGCTACCATGGGTATTATGGGATTTATAGGAAACTGGAACAGTTACCTGTTGCCAATGATAATCCTTAATAAAAATGATAAGTTTACACTTCCTGTTATGATGGCAACTCTCAGGGCGTCCATAGATGCAGCAAGAAATCAGGGTGCAACATATTTGGCAGTAAGTATTTCAGTTATTCCTATTCTTCTGGTTTTCTGTTTCTTTTCAAGATATATTATCAGTAGTATATCTGCAGGAGCAGTTAAGGAATGATATGACTTCTTGAACTAAAAGCACCGGTTATTAACAATCCGGAAACTCTTATGTATTTAGGGGTTCCGGGTTGTTTTGCATATTATGGTATGATTAACATATATATTTACAGATAACAGTTTCACTTACGGAAGGGATATTTCGCAGATAATGAGGCATAGACTGGTACTGATATTTACCGTTTTTTTTATTACATCTGTTATTACTCTGGCAGGGTGTTCAAAAACTGAGCCTGTTACTGATAATAGCAATGCTGCAATTACAATGGACTGGTATGTAAACTACTCCTGGTTTGTTACAGGCTGGGGTGAAAACCTGGTCTCTAAAGAGATTACTGAAAAAACAGGGGTTGAGGTAAATTTCATAACTCCTATGGGAAATGAGACAAATAAACTAAATACTCTTATTGATTCGGATACGCTTCCTGACATAGTAACTATAGGATGGTGGGAGCCTCAGATACAGGAGATGATAGATAAGGGATTGGTTTATTCCCTGAATGAGCTTGCAGATTTATATGATCCTTCCTTTTATGATGTGACAAGAGAAGAGGTCAGAAACTGGTATACCTTAAGCAATGGTAATATATATGGTTATCCGAACTCTAGTTACGTTCCGGAGGACGTGGAAAACAATGATAATATTGCTCCTAATCCGACTTTTCTTGTAAGAAAGGATATTTATGAAGCAATAGGAAGTCCTGACATGAGTACTCCCGATAATTTTTATAATGCGGTTGTGAAGGCAAAAGAAATGTTTCCGGAGGTAAACGGCAAGCCTCTTTTACCAATTGGGGCACATGAATTTAACTCGGACGGGTGTGAGTCGTTTGGGCAGTATCTGCAGGACTTCCTTGCAGTTCCTTATGAAAAAAACGGAGAAAAATATGACAGGTATTCTGACCCTGAATATATAAACTGGCTAAAAATGTTCAGACGCCTGGCATCTGAAGGTTATCTGTCCAATGATGTTTTTGTGGATCAGAGAACTCAGATCAGCGAAAAAATAGAGGAGGGTAGATATTTTTGCATGATATATCAGAGAACTGATATGGCAGATCAGCAGAAAATCCTTTATGAAAAGGACCCTGATAAAATCTATATAGCTGTGGATGGTCCAAGAAACAGTAATGGCGATGATCCGGTTTTACCGGTAAACGGAATTGCCGGATGGACACTTACTTTTATCTCCAAAAACTGTAAGAATCCCGAAAGAGCGATTAAATTTATTGATTTCTTAATGAGCGAAGAAGGACAGAAGCTGACGTTTTTGGGAATTGAAGGTAAGACCTATGATATGGTTGAAGATAAGCCTGTAATTAAGCCTGAGGTTAAGGAAATTTTGTCCACAGACAGAAAAACTTATAATGATCTTTACGGTGCAGATAACACATACTGGATGCTTCAAAACAATGTTATGCAGCTTAAATGGCAAACTGAGATTGATGAGCCTCTAAAGCAGATGTTTGAGTGGGCATGTCCTTATGCCACTTATGTGGGACAGTATGAGGTGTATATCAACGAAGATTCCAAGCTTGGAAGAATTTATGCTTCCACCAGAAACCTGTGGGGGAAAACACTTCCGATGCTGCTGCTTTCTGAGTCAGATGAGAAATTTGACAGCATCTTTGAGGACTACCTTGAAAAAAGAGCTGCTCTTGGATATGATGAGCTCTCTAAAGAAGAAACCAGACAGATCAGGCAGAACAAAGAAAAACTCGGCCTTGAATAAAACAAAGGAAAAGTTGTTATTTGCCAATGAAGATAAAAAAATATCTGATAAGATTTATAAATATATTTAGGATAAATAGTAAATTCACCTTGATAATTCTGGCTCTTACGTTTATACCGATTGCTATTTTTTCAGGTGTTCTATTTTACAATCTGGAGAATGATGCAATAAAAGAAAGCCATAATTATATGGAGTCTAAGATCATCAGGGACCTTGATCGAATAGAGACAAATGTTGAGTCAATCAATATGTCTACAAGATTTTTTCTATCAGATGAAGGACTGGTGACATTACTGACAGATGCCTGCAAAAACAGAAACATAGATATAAAAGATATTCTGGAATTTTATAATACTGAAATAGCTGATCTGGAGAGACTTGTAAATAACAATCCGCTTTTATATTCAGTAAGGGTATTTTCTGTAACGGACAATGTTCAGGAGATGATGCCCATATTGTACAGCAGTTCCAGAATGCATAAGCTGGATTGGGCAAACAATGAGGAGATGGAAGGATGGCATTTTGGATATAATGACACAATTTTCTCATCTCTTATTTCAGATCAGAACAACACGCTTGCTTCTCTTGTGACTAAAGTAGAGGATTATGACAACGAGACCATTGGATACATTGAGGCGTCAATGACTATGGATTCAATGTTCCCGGGAGTATATGAAAACATAGATGGCGAGTGGAGCTTTTTCACTGATAATGATGGAAATATCTTATTCTGCCAAAATGAAGAATGTGATGAGAAGGATATAATCAATGCCTTTAATGAGCCTATTGGAGATAAAGAAAGTCAGGTAATATACTATAAGAATTCCGGAAGATACATAACAATTGGCAGGTATGCCGTAAAGGCTATGAACGGAGTTATGTATTCAGTGCAGGATATAACAGAAAACATTGTTTCCGTATATAGAAGACGCAATATGTTTGTATTCATCATGACGATTGTTCTTCTCATAACCTGTGTGCTGATAGATAGAATGGTGCGCAATTTCAAAAAGGAAGTTTTATCCAAAAATTCCGAGATAAGATTTTTGCAAAATCAGATAAATGCTCATTTCATCTACAATGTCCTTGAGGCAATTAAGATGATGGCTGAAATAGAAGAAAAGTATGAAATCTCAGATGCCATAACTTCCCTTGGAAAACTTATGAGATACAGTATAAAGTCCGCCTTGGGAACGGTGAGGCTAAGTGATGAACTTGAATATATTAAAAGCTATATACTTTTGATTAACCTAAGATACGATTTTGAAGTTATTTTATCCTTCAATATTCCTGAAAATCTGATGAATCAGGAGATACTTAAGATGTCGCTGCAGCCTATAGTTGAGAACGCTGTTTTGCACGGGATTGAGCCTGTGGCAGAGGATACAACGGTATACATCAAGGCCTGGGAAGAGGATGATGATTTTAAGATAGAGATCACTGATTCAGGAAAAGGAATGGATAAGGATACCCTTAGCAATCTCATGCGACAGATAAAGGGTGAAGTAGAGGAGACCGGAGGGGACGGAAACGGAATAGGACTTAAGAATGTTGAGGACAGAATAAAGCTGTATTTTGGCGATGAATACGGCCTTAGAATATATTCCGAGCCTGACAAATTTACTAAGGTTTCAATCGTACTTCCAAGAAAAACATATTTTAGAAAGAGTATTTCAAAATGAAGACTTTGCTGATAGTAGAAGATGAAAAAATGATCAGACAGGGCATAAAAGCTATGGTTCAAAGGAGTGGAGTGCCTGTAGAAATGATATTTGACTGTTCAAACGGAGTAGATGCCCTTAATCTATTGTCTGAAAGACATATAGATGTAATGTTTACTGATATCAGGATGCAGAAGATGGATGGCATTGAGCTGGTAAGGCGCGTGAATGAAATGGAGGATAAACCTCTGATTGTTGCCATCAGTGGATACGACGATTTTACCTATGCAGTAGAGATGCTTAGAAACGGCGTTAAGGAATATCTTTTAAAGCCTGTTGAGAGAGAAAAAATCACTGAGGTTTTAAAAAAATTAAACGATGAACTGGAACAGATAAAGCATGAGGATACAAAGGAAAAAGAGCTGAGCCTTCGCTATTTAAAGGAGCTCATTGAAAATAAATCAATGGATGAGGCTCAGAGAGATCTGGTTATCAGTAAATATGAACCATATTTCCCGGAGGAAGAATATCAGGTATGCATATACAATGAGGAGCCGATAAGTGAATCCTATGAGGGAATATTATTACCTGAAGACGAAAATGGAAGTGTGATAATTCTAAAAGCAAAGTATGTAAATGCTTTTATAAAAAATGAGATGTACGAAAAGTGCGTGGGAGTAGGGGGCATCCACAAGGGTCTTTCTGAGATCTCTGATGCCTACCGGGAAGCTTCATCCATGAGAAAGCTTGCTTTTATAATGGGGAAAACCTGTATTTACGGCAGTGATGAAAAAGCAAGTGTAAATGACAATCTCAAGGAGAAGGGGAGAGAGCTTTTGTCTGATTCCGAGAGAACCAAGAGACTTCAGGTAATCGGAACAGATAAGACCGAGGATGCCATAAACATATGGAAAAAATTTTTTAAAGCACTTGAAAACGGGCAGCTTGAGATGAATGAGTTTTCTGATGAAATAAACAAAAGCCTTGCCCAGATACCTGACATTTACAGAGAGCATATAACTGATAATGATGCTGTAATGATAGAAAAACTCAGTTCACTTCACAGCTTTGAGAGCTTATCGGAGTATAGGAATAACTTTATGGACTGGCTATTGGATCTTAGTACAAGACTTGGGAACAGGTCTGACGACAGCAATATCAGACAGAAAATAGCAAGTGCTCAGGAATACATCAAAGAAAACTACAGAAGCGATCTTAATATGGCTGTGGTTTCCAACTATGTATCAATGAACTACTCGCTGTTTTCATATTCTTTTAAGCAATACACCGGCAGCAACTTTGTTAATTATCTAAAGGAAATCCGAATCGAAAAAGCCAAGGAACTCCTTGCAAATACTGATTACAAGATTGTTGAGATAAGCCGTATGGTCGGATATGATAACGAAAAGCATTTCATGAAAATTTTTAAATCCATGTGTGCGGTTTCTCCGGGTGAATATCGCAAAAACATGAGATAACAAATTAAGAAAAGGTTATCGCTTGAGGATATTTGCGGTTATTTTATATTCTTTTGAACTGAGATTTGCATAGTTATCAAGATATGAATGGATGCCTTTTATGACTGTTTCTACAAGCATATCATCTTGGGAATCCTGTATGATCATGGCAAACTCAGTTCCTCTTATTCTTCCTGTAACAACGCTGTCATCTGTGGACTGACTGATGGCCTGACCAAGGATCTGAAGGGCAAAGTTACCTTCATCGTAGCCGTAGGTCTCATTTATAGTGTCGAGGTTATTGATCGTGATCGCAAGCTCAGTAGCTTTACCCAAGGAAGGTGCTTTACTTATGAGCTTTTTCTTATAATATTCATAACCTGCCTTGTTATAAAAACCTGTGAGCTCGTCTCTCATATAAATATCTTCGAGGTGTGAGGTCATAGCATTGATGCGTTTCCTATTTCTGATATTATTTAGGAGAGAAGAAACATTGACAAGCCATTGTATCAGCTTAAAAGGATAATTTATTCTGTTGTTATCAAAAGTCATCACAATATAACCGTAGGAGTTATCATGGTTATAAACAGGGGATACGATTCGTGCATCTTCACTTTCTGACATGATAAAGTCAGGAAGAAGCACATTATTTTTAAAGGTGCATCCGGGCAATCTTTTTCCATTCTGAACTGCGAGATATAAGGTCATGTCGTCTGAGGCATTATGTATGTTATTAGCATCGAGATATTCAGATGAATCGGTAAGAGCAAGTATCCTGTCAGACAGATTGTTCCATTCGGAAGAAAGCGCAAGATAGAAACCTGTGCAGTTTTCAATCTCACCTGCAAATTCAGCTATAAAATCAAGACCATCCTCAATATTATCAACTGTACTAAATGCAGAAGCCATTTTTGAAGACATGATTATGGACTTCTCAAGATCAGCAATCTGATTATTCAGAGCATGGGAGTACAAGTGAATTTTTTTATCGGATCTGTAGCTGCAGCCACAGGTGCCTCCATATATGACCTTCGCAAAAACTGCTGTGTTTGACAATTCACGTCCCTTTATAAGGTTGTGAAGATTTTCAACAGCAATTTGTCCAAGCTCATATACGGGAGAAGAAATTGTTGTAAGGGCCGGAATCATGTTCTGGCCTGCTGCTGAGTTGTCGCAGCCTGATACTCCAAAATCTTCCGGTATTCGGTAACCTTTTTCCTCTGCTGCGATTATCAGATTTGAGGCAAGCCTGTCGTTATAGCATATTATTGCATCGGGAATACTATTGCCCGACGTAAAATACTCAAGAGCAGCAAAATAATCCTCCCGTGTTTCGTTGCATATATATACATTTTTATCTGAAAATTCAAGGTCATTTTTGATCAATGCCTTTTTATAAATGTCAAGACGAAGATCTGAAATAGCAGCTTCAGGACTACAGCCAAGATAACAGATTCTCTTTGCATTGTGCATGCTTACGAAGTGGTCTATTATTGCTGCGATCATTGTGCTGTTATCCATGGACACATTTGTAAAAACAGGATCAGTATCATTTATCTCTATAACAGGGATTCCGCTTTCCTTTAAAGTATTTGTTATCTTTTCCCTGAAATCCATTGAAGAATATGTTCCGGAAGCAAAGACTACTCCGTTCAGATTGGAATATACCGGAAGACGGAATATACATTCCTCGGTTTTTGAAAGACCACCAAGTTCTTCGCCGTCATTGGTTGTGTAGATTTCTGTCTGATATCCGTATTCAAGAGCCTTATCTATGATACCCTGACTGACATTGCGCTGATATTCGCCATATATATGAGAAATGAATAAAGCTATTTTTTTACTAAACATATATAACCCCGGTGACCTAAAATAATTGCACTAAAACAAAAAAATCAAACACTATAATTTTATCATGAAATGTTACTATGTATTAGATGAAAATATGAATCTGAAGAAAGGAAATTATATCATGAAAAAATGGACCAGAGCAAAATTTCAGCCTAATCTTCCCTTGTACAAGGATAAGAGAGTTACTGCGAGCGATGCCCATATCAGTTTGTCAAAAGAGGCAGCGAGAGAGGGTATGGTTCTTTTGAAAAATGATAATGATGCACTCCCTGTAGGAAAAGGCAAAAGGCTTGCTCTTTTCGGAAAGGGAACTTTCGATTATGTAAAAGGCGGTGGAGGAAGCGGAGATGTTTATACCGTCTACACTCATGATATATATGACGGGTTTAAGAGTCTTGGCGTCTCTTTGTACGAGCCTGTGTGTGACTTCTATAGAAACGATATCAGGGCAAAATATGCAAATGGAGATGCTCCCGGAATGACTATAGAGCCCGAGATAGATGCAGAACTAATCAGGGCTGCAAGAAGCTTTACCGATACAGCGGTGATAAGTATAAGCAGATTTTCAGGTGAGGGCTGGGATCGCTCGGACGTTGAATATGAAGCTGAATATAACCCCTGGGGCAATGAAGTGAGCATGCCAAAAAAAGCAGGCAAGATATTTCCTAAAGGGGATTTCTACCTCACAGATAATGAAGAAAAGCTGATTGATGAAGTAAGTAAAACCTTTGAGAAAACTATCGTCGTCCTTAATGTGGGCGGAGTGGTGGATACAAAATGGATTAAAAACAATTCAAATATAAATGCAGCACTTCTTGCCTGGCAGGGTGGAATGGAGGGCGGAACCGCGGCTGCAGAAATTATCATGGGTGTTGTTAATCCTTCGGGAAAGCTTCCTGATACTTTTGCAATGGATGTTACCGACTATCCCTCTACGGAAGGCTTTCATGAGTCTCCGGACTATGTAAACTATACTGAGGACATCTATGTAGGATACAGATATTTTGAGACTTTAAAGGATGCTGCTGAAAAAGTTGTCTATCCCTTTGGCTACGGATTATCATATACGGATTTTGATACAGAGCTTTTGAGCGCTTCAGAAAGCGGAGATGGATTTAAGTTCAAAGTAAAGGTAACAAACATCGGAAAAAGAGAGGGCAGGGAAGTAATAGCACTGTATCTGTCAGCACCTCAGGGTAAACTTGGAAAAGCAGCCAGGTCACTTGTTTCTTTTGAAAAGACAAGACTTCTAAAGGCCGGAGAGGCTCAGGTGATAAGCCTGTATGTTTCGAGATATCAGCTTGCATCCTATGATGATCTTGGGAAAATTGAAAAGTCAGCATACGTGCTTGAAAAAGGTGATTACAGATTTTATCTTGGAGCAAATGTAAGAGATGCGATTCTTACTGATTATGTTTATACAGTAGGCGAGGATGCTGTTTACAAGAGACTTTCGGAACAGCTTTCGCCTGTAAGCCTTCCAAAAAGACTTCTTGCAGATGGAAGCTACGAAGAACTTCCTACAGGTACAGCCAGAGACATAAATGACTGCATATTTGAAAAAATGGTTCCGGGTTCCGAGGAAGCAATTGTTCCTGAGAGTAAGGCAAGAGGAAGATATCTTCTTATGAAACCATATGAGGAGGGCAAAAAGCCTTTAATAGATGTTTTTGAAGGTAAGATTACTCTTGATGAATTTCTGGAACAGCTAACAGATGATGACCTTATTGATCTTCTTGGAGGACAGTCAAATACAGGTGTCGCAAATACATGGGGAGTGGGGAATAAACCTGAATATGGCATTCCGAATGTCATGACATCAGACGGACCTGCAGGCATCAGAATAAGTGAAGAGTGCGAGGTCCCTACTACAGCATGGCCCTGCTCAACACTTCTTGCATCCACATGGAACAGGGAAATAATCTATGCTGTCGGCGTTGCAGGGGGTGAAGAGCTTAAGGAAAATAACATGCATATCTGGCTTACACCTGCCGTAAATATTCACAGAAATCCTATGTGCGGCCGCAACTTTGAATATTATTCGGAGGATCCGTATCTTGCCGGTAAGCTTGGCGCAGAGATGGTAAAAGGTATACAGTCCAATAATGTGGCCTGCAGTGTAAAACACTTTGCAGTCAACAATAAGGAGACTAACAGAAAGCACAGTGACTCAAGGTTGTCAGAGAGAGCTCTTCGAGAAATATATCTTAAGGTATTTGAGATTATAGTTAAGGAAGCTGATCCCTGGACAATTATGTCTTCCTATAATGCTATTAACGGGTACAGAGCTTCTGAATGTAGGGATCTTTTGACTAATATTCTCAGAGAAGAATGGGGATTTAAGGGGATGGTAACCAGCGACTGGTGGAACAGAGCTGAGCAGTATAAGGAGATATTAGCAGGCAATGATGTAAAAATGGCAAACGGATATCCGGAGAGAGTTAAAAAGGCCATGGAAAAGGGTGCACTAGATCGGGATGACCTGAAAAAATGTGCTAAGAGAGTGCTTGAAATGATTTTGAAGTTAGATTGATCAAAAATAGATTAATCTTGATAAATTTCCAATTAGAATATATAAATAACAGATGAAGCAAAAATATTTTAATTGGAGATAAAGATGAAAATCGATGATCTGCGTTTGCTATTAGATGATATGTCAATAGAAGAAAAAATCATGCAGCTTGTACAGCTTCCCGGTGCAGTTTATGAATCCGGTGCAGCTGTTACAGGTTTGTCTGATTTAAGTCTTTTTGAAAAATATAAAAAACTTGCAGGAAGCTTGTTGGGAGTAAGAGGAGCTGATAAGGTGAAGGCCATACAGGATGAATATATGGCGGCTCATCCTCATCATATTCCTCTTCTTTTCATGCTTGACGTTATCCATGGACATGATACGGTTTTTCCGTGCCCTTTGGGACAGGGTGCTACTTTTGAGCCCGAGGTGTCAAGAAAAGGTGCAGCTATACAGGCAAAGGAAGCTGCGGCTGATGGAATTCAGGTTACCTTTTCGCCTATGGTAGATCTTGTGCGTGATGCACGCTGGGGAAGGGTAGTTGAATCAACTGGTGAGGATCCGTATTTAAATGGAGAAATGGCTTCAGCCATGGTAAAGGGATATCAGGGAGATTCTGTATCCGATAAGGAACATCTGGCATCCTGTGTTAAGCATTTTGCCGGCTATGGTGCTTCTGAAGCAGGAAGAGATTATAATAGCGTCGAGCTCTCAGAATACACTCTCAGGGATAAGTATTTAAAGGGATATAAAAAGGCTATAGAAGCAGGTGCAAAGCTTGTGATGTCATCTTTTAATACCCTAAACGGTATTCCCTCATCAGGAAACAAATGGCTTATGAGAGATGTTCTTAGGGATGAGATGGGCTTTGAAGGAGTTCTTATTTCTGACTGGGGAGCAATAGGAGAGATGGTTCCCTGGGGCTTTGCAAAGGATTTAAAGGATGCTGCAAGGCTTGCCATTGAGGCAGGTGTTGATATTGATATGTGTACTGAAAGCTATGCAGCAAATCTAAAAGATTTGATAGAAAGTGGAGATATAGATGTAAAACTTCTTGATGAGGCTGTTTTCAGGATCCTTAATTTAAAAAATGAACTTGGCCTTTTCGAGGATCCTTATCATGGTGCATCAATGGAAAGATATGAAGAGATAAGACTCTCCAAAGAGAGCCGTGAAGTGGCAAGGGATGCAGTTAGAAAATCTCTGGTTCTTCTTGAGAACAGAGATGATACACTTCCCATTAAAGAAAAGAAGATTGCCCTAATAGGTCCCTATGCAGCTGAGAAGAATCTTCACAGTTCCTGGGCTCTTTCTCTTGATCCTGAAAAAACAGTCACACTTATGGAGGCTGCCGGTGAGAGCGATGATGTAAATCTGTTTATTGGCATGAATCAGGGAATTTCTGCATCAGCAAATAGGGATAAGGTTGTGAGAGTAGCAAAGGGTAGTACGATTCTTGATAATGATTCTACTACTGTGATCGGAACCTATACTAACGATAATTTTGATGATGAGAATGCTTCATTACTATGCGAAGCAATTGAGGTTTCGGAATGGGCAGATACTGTGGTTTTGTGTCTTGGAGAAGGTATAGGACAGTCAGGGGAATCCACAAGTAAAACGAATATCACACTTCCCGAGATACAGATGGAACTTTTTTATGAGATGCGCAGAAGAGCAAAAAAGCTTATAACTCTTATTTTTACCGGAAGACCGCTTGACTTTGAGCATATTCCGGAGCTTTCTGATGCTCTTTTGATATGCTGGAGACCCGGCACGGAAGGAGGTCATGGAATCTGGGATATTCTTACAGGCAGATTTTCTCCGTCCGGAAAGCTTCCAATGAGCTTACCCTATACTGTTGGTCAGGCACCTGTTTATTATAATGCATTCGCAACAGGAAGACCAAAGCCTACTGTAGGACAGAGCAGCTTTACAACAAGATATCTTGACTGCCCGAATGAAGCCAGATATCCTTTTGGATATGGTCTTACATATTCTAAATTTGAGATTTCAAAGGTAGAACTATCAGGACATGCCATAAGTAAAGCCTCCGGAAATACAATAACAGCAAGTGTGACTGTTACCAATACCGGAGTGACAGCTGCTACACAGACAGTTCAGCTGTACTTAAGAGATATGGTCGCTACGAGAGTACGTCCTGTAAAGGAATTAAAGGGCTTTAAAAAGATAAGACTTTTGCCCGGAGAATCAGGTACAGTAAGCTTTGAAATAAACGAAGAAATGCTTGAATTCTGGACACTTGATAATAAATTTGACAGTGAATGCGGAGAGTTTAAGGTATTTATTGGCTTTGATTCTACGACAGATAATGAAGCGGAATTTATTCTGGATATCTGATTAATTTGATGCATATTTTTATATTTATACGGAGTATTGTATGGTTTTAAATTGTCATGACTTATCAAAATCATTTGACGGTAAGGATATATTAAAGGGCGTTTCATTTCACCTTGAGGATAATGAAAAGGCTGCAATAGTAGGTATTAACGGAGCAGGTAAGACTACACTTATTCGCATGATCATAGGTGAGCTTACACCTGACACCGGAACGGTTACCCTGTCCAGAGATACAACTGTGGGATACCTTGCACAGAATCAGAATATTGACAGTGCGCACAGCATCTATGAAGAGCTTCGTGAGATGAAAAGAGATGTCATTGAGCTTGAAAAAGAGATTCGAAAAGCGGAGACAATGATGGATGTACTTCGGGGGGAAGAACTTGACAAGCTCATGGAGCGCTATGCTCAGATGAATCATGAGTTTCAGATGAAAAATGGTTATGCCTGGGAAAGCGAAGTAATTGGTGTAGCCAAAGGACTTGGGTTTTCAGAGGAAGAGTTTGATAAGAGAATATCCACTTTATCGGGAGGACAGAAAACGAGAGTCGCTCTTGGTAAGCTCCTTCTGCAGAGCCCTGACCTCATTATACTCGATGAGCCTACAAACCACCTTGATATGAATTCCATAAAATGGCTCGAGGGCTACCTTATAAATTATAAAGGGGCTGTTCTTATAGTATCTCATGACAGATATTTCCTTGATAGAATTGCTCAGAAGGTAATTGAGATCGACCAGACCAGCGCGGATGTTTATATAGGCAATTACTCTGCTTATGCAAAAAAGAGAGAGCAGATAAGGGCTGCAAAGCTCAAGGCATATTTAAACCAGCAGGCAGAGATAAAGCATCAGGAAGAGGTAATAGAGAAGCTTAAGCAGTTTAATCGTGAAAAGAGTATTAAGCGTGCTGAGAGCCGTGAGAAGATGCTGGATAAAATAGAGCGCCTTGAAAAGCCCACAGAGGTAAGGGATGACATGAGAATAACGCTTACGCCCTCATGTGTAAGTGGCAACGATGTCATGCAGGTCGACTCTATTTCGAAATCATTTGGAAATGAGAAACTTTTTGAAAACATCAGCTTTGAAATAAAGCGTGGCGAGAAAGTTGCCATTATTGGCGATAACGGCACAGGAAAAACCACAATGCTTAAGATCATAAACGGAATGGAGACTCTTGACGATGGTGAGATCACGCTTGGAGTCAAGGTTCACATAGGTTATTACGATCAGGAGCATCAGGTTCTTCACGAGGAGAAGACACTTTTTGAGGAACTTTCGGATGCCTATCCTTCCATGAGCAACACTGAGATCAGAAATACACTGGCTGCGTTTCTTTTTACAGGAGATGATGTATTTAAAAGGATAGGGGACCTGTCCGGAGGAGAAAAGGGCAGAGTATCCCTTGCCAAGCTTATGCTTTCTGAGGCTAATTTTCTGATACTTGATGAGCCTACAAACCACCTTGATATTACAAGTAAAGAGATACTTGAGGACGCCTTGTCAGGTTATGAAGGCACGGTTTTGTATGTGAGCCATGACCGATACTTTATCAATAAAACAGCTACAAGAATACTTGATCTTACACATGGAAGAATGATCAACTATTTGGGAAATTATGACTATTACATGGAACATTCCGAGGAACAGACAGCCAGAGTGCTCTCAGAGAGCGGAGATGCATCCTCTTTCGGAAGAGAAATTGACATGGATAGTAAATCGGCAGCATCAGGCAATTCCTTTGGAAAGCTTGCGGGAAGTAGCAGCCAGGCTGATAATTCAGGCTCAGGAGCAGCTGATTGGAAGGCACAAAAAGAAGAGGCAGCCAAAAAGAGAAAACAGGAGGCTGCCCTTAAAAAGTGCGAAGACGAAATTGCTAAACTTGAAGAAAGAAACGAAAAAATAAATGTTGAGCTGACTGACCCGGATGTAGCTACCGACCTTGCTAAAGTGCGTAAACTGTCAGATGAACTTACATCCAACGAAGAACGCTTAAATACATTGTATGATGAGTGGGCAGAACTAAGCGAAGGCATCAAATGAGCTTCCGCTCTGCGCATATGAATAGCCAGCCATATCACGTCCGTAGCCTACAGTGGTGTTTCCAAATCTGGAAGCGATATTGTTGTACTGCTGACTGACTTTTAAAGTTTCTTCTTTACCGTCAGTGGATGCTATCTCGCCGACCTTTACTTCCTGGGCATTGGGATAAACCACTGGCGCAACAGTCGAAATATCACCTACAGCCTTGTGCTTGTCGTATACATCTGAAACGGGTGCTTCATTAGATAGCGACAGGTTCATAGGCTGTGTCTGATACATATTGTATCCACTAATTCCTCCGATTGACATTCCCATAAAATTACCTCATAAAAACAAAAAATGTACATACGAAGCTAGACATTATTATATCTGCCAATTCGAAACAAAACATAAACTTAGTATTAAAGAAATCCGAAAAATAAGCATTTTTGAAACTAATTTTCAAAGAAAAAGTGAGATTTTGAAAGGATTTTTCACAATTATTAAATTTACAAAAAATGATGTTGTATAGGCAATTTCATACATTGACGAAATTTTAACAGATAGTATAATTAAAGTTGACCGAATTTTCAGAGCTGAATAAGAATATAAGCAAATTTTATTTTTCCTCAGAAATACAGGAATCTAATATATATTCGGTAGTGGAGGAAATATGACAAGAAAAGAGATTTCTCAGGCGGTTATCAGCCGTCTGCCTCGATATTTCAGATACCTTGGTGAGCTAAAGGATCAGGGAATCACACGTATCTCTTCGCAGGAATTAAGCGATATAATGAAGGTTACAGCCTCACAGATAAGACAGGATTTTAATAACTTCGGAGGCTTTGGACAACAGGGTTACGGCTATAATGTGGAATATCTTTACGATGAGATTGGTAAGATCTTAGGGCTTGGAAAAGAGCACACACTTATTATTATTGGCGCGGGACATCTTGGACAGGCACTTTCAGGTTACAACAATTTTTTAACAGGGGATTTATTTTTAAAGGGGCATTTGACCTTGATCCTAAGCTTCATGGCAAGAAAATCAGGGATATTGAGATAAGGCCTGTGGAGGAGATTGAAAAGTTTGTTAGGGACAACAAAATTGAGATAGCAGTTCTTACGATACCCAAGGATCAGGCTGTTCCCATGGCGGATAAGCTTGTGAAGTGCGGAATAAAGGCTATATGGAATTTTGCGCATGTGGATCTGGAGCTGCCGGATTATGTTCAGGTTGAAAATGTACACCTGTCAGATTCTTTAATGAAGCTCTCATATAGTGTGGAGAGATATGAAAAATCGCATAATCTGAAGTAGTATTACCCTTGGCGGTAATTGTTATCTTATGAGGGAGCCACTATGGCGATGGATAATAATACTTATTCTGATGCACTTGTTGGAAAGGATGTCCCTATTCTTTTCAAAGACTCAAAATGGCAGGATCTTTTTGTGCTAAGTCCTAAAACTGCTAAGATAAAGCAATTGGAGGCTGAGCTTATTAAGCTTGTGAATAAGCAGGAAAAGACAAGGGAAAAAATAAAAGATATAAAGAGATTAAAGAAAAAGCTTCTTGGAGAAATAGTTGTTCTCAGAGATGACGCGGGAAAAAATGCCAGGCAGAGAAAAAAGATAGAAGCAGAGATCGATGATCATACACGACTTATAAAGGAGTGCAATGAGAAAATCGAAGATTGTGAAGATGATATGCTGGGGCTTCCGCGGGAAATTTATCAGGCAAATTATGAGCTTATGGTAGAGACTATGAATCTGTTTTATAAGAGGATTCATGACAATACCGTGGAGATTGATGCGATAGATGAGTGGGTATCCCAGGTCAGGATCAAGCTTAAGAAGAATGTCATAAGGCTGCAGGAGAAAGAAATAGAAAATTTCAATGTGTATTCTTATATGCATAATATATTTGGCCCGGAGGTAATTGACCTTTTTGACTTAAAGTATGATCCTGAGAGAAGACATCCTATAGTTAAACCCGGTATGGAAGAACGCGATGGGATAATAGTTGAAGATGAAAAATTTACCGATAGTTGATAAAAATTCAAAATATGTTGTTAGCGCTGCCGAGATGAAACGATGTGACAAGACGACAATCAGTCACTTCGGTATTCCACAGGATGTACTGATGGAGAGGGCGGCGCTTTCTATATGCAAATATGTAAAAAGAGCCCTTCCGCCTTCAGGAAAGGTCCTTATTCTTGCGGGCAGCGGCAATAACGGAGGAGATGGTATAGCTGCAGCCAGAATACTTGTACAGGAAGGTATCACGGTTACTCTTATGCTGGTCAATCACAGCCTGCATGAAAAAGGTGCGGGCTCAAAAAGGACATCTGCTTGCAACACACAGCTTAAGATAGCTTTATCTTATGGGGTTAATGTAATAGATTTTAATACTGCAACATTAAATACAGAGATAAAGAAAAGTAATGTAATAGTTGACGCCATGCTGGGAATAGGCTGCACAAGGAATCTCGAAGGGGATTATTTGTCAGCTGTTTGCGAGATAAATTATGCGAGGGAAGATTTTGATGAGAAAGCGCCATACGTTATTGCGGCAGATATTCCTACCGGCATAAATGCTGATACAGGTCAGGTTCAGGGACAGGCGATCTGTGCGGATGAGACGGTTACATTTGGTTTTCTTAAGATGGGGTGTGCCTTTTATCCCGGAGCATCCCATTCAGGAATTATCCATATTGTTAACATAGGTATTACCGAAGCCGGCTTTTTGGATGAGGCTCCTGAATTTAAGTATATTGATATTGATGATAATAATGATTTTGCAAAAAAATTACTTCCTCCTAGGAACCCTGCGGGAAATAAGGGATCTTTCGGGAAGGTTCTTGTAGTTGCCGGAAGTAAAAAAATCAGCGGAGCCTGCATTATGGCTGCTGAGAGCTGCTTAAGAAGCGGAGCAGGTATGGTAAAAATATTTACTGAAAAGACAAATCTTGCTGCGATTCAGACACTTCTTCCGGAGGCGATGACTGATATCTATTCAGATGAAGCCTTTGAAAGTAAATTTGAGGCTGAGCTTACAGAGTATAGTGAAATGCTGTCAAAATCACTTGAGTGGTGTGATGCGATAGTCTGCGGACCGGGGATAGGCAAAGGCAGTGCAGGCAAAAGCCTGTTGGAGACTATTCTTAAAAATGGTAAAAAGCCTTTGATTCTTGATGCAGACGCACTTAACATAATTGCTGAGGATGAGAAGATAAGAAAGCTCACCTGCGAGTATAACGGAGAAGTTATTATGACTCCTCATCTTGCCGAGTTCTCAAGACTTATAGGCAAAAACATACATGATTGTCGCATTTGCCTTATTCAGGAAGCAATAAAACTTGCAAAAGAATTTCATGCGAGTATTATATGTAAAGATGCAAGAAGTATTATTACTGACGGAGAACGTAATTTTATTAATATAAGCGGTAATGATGGAATGGCCACTGCAGGAAGCGGGGATGTTCTTGCCGGACTTTTGGGCGCGCTTGTTGTTTCAGGCTTTTCGTGTGAATTGGAAGCGGCTGTGGTCGGAGCTTTTTTGCATGGTGTTGCCGGAGACATGGCAGCTGTAAAAAATGGCAGACAGGGTATGACTGCCAGAGATATATCCGGAAGTCTCAGAGATATTTTTTCCGGAAAAATGATGTAAAAACGAGGCAATATAGGAATGCTGGAAGAGTTTTCAAGAGTTTATGCAAAAATAGATTTGGATGCGATTTCTAAAAATGTTGAGAATATGTACAATTCGCTTCCACGAAATACAAAAATGATGGCGGTTGTAAAAGCTGACGGATATGGCTTTGGTGCGGTTCCAGTTGCAAGGATGCTACAGGATAATTCATATATATGGGGCTTTGCAACAGCTACAGCTGAGGAAGCTTTTGAACTTAGAGAAAATGGAGTCAGTAAACCAATTCTGGTTCTGGGATATACATTCCCCTATGCATACGAGAGGATGCTGAGGGAGAATATCAGACCTGCAGTTTTCAGATATGATATGTTAAAGCATTTGTCTGAGCGCGTAAAAAAAAGAAGAGCGCAGGGCGGCAAAGAGGTATTTCGTGTACATATAGCAGTGGACTGTGGCATGAGCAGAATAGGTATAAGACCTGATGTTGATGGAGAGAATTTTATTAAAACAGCTCTTTCAACAGAAGGTATAGAAGTAGAAGGCATTTTCACACATTTTGCCAGAGCGGATGAGGCTGATCTTTCAAATGCTCATGCAAGGTACAAGGAATTTGATGAGTTTGTCACAAAGATTCAGAAGGAGCTTGACTATAATATTCCAATAGTGCACTGTTCAAACAGTGCAAGCATAATTGATATGCCTGAAGCTCACATGGATATGGTAAGATGCGGCGTCACTATGTATGGAATGTGGCCTTCAGATCAAGTCAGCAGGGATAAAATTGAGATAAAGCCCGTTCTTTCCATGTATAGTCATATATCATATATTAAGGATATTCCGGAAAATACACCTGTCAGCTATGGCGGAACTTTTGTTTCTGACAGAAGGATGAGAGTTGCAACCATTCCGGTGGGATATGCAGATGGATATCCCAGGAGTCTGTCAGGAGGAAGAGGATATGTTCTGATTCACGGCGAGAAGGCGAGAATTCTAGGGCGTGTCTGCATGGATCAGTTCATGGTTGATGTTACCGGTATTCCCAATGCAAAAGAAGGAGATGAAGTAATCCTTATAGGAAAGCCACATACTTCTTTTGGTGAGTACGGCTCAGAGGCTATCACCATTGAGGAACTTGGGGATATTAGCGGCAGAATGAACTATGAGTTTGCCTGTGATATAAACCACCGTGTTCCGAGACTATATGCCAAGGATGGTAAAATATTTCGCAGCTATGAAATCTGAAGTATGAAACAGGAGTTTTGAAGATAATTACTTTTAAAAACGGCTAAGCTGGGGTTTAACAGCTTAACCGTTTTTTTATTGCACTGTACTGCACATTGATTTCCTGTAATGCAGAGGTATCACCGTCCATATTATCGGGATGATACAGCTTTACGAGCGATTTATACTTTCTGGCGGCAGACTCGAGACTGGTACATCCGGCAAAAAAATTAAATCCGGAAAATGCTGTGTTCTTAGAAGGGTTATCTATATGGTCATTGTCAGAGTCATAGTCATAGTCTTCGTAGTCTTCATCATAGACGCCTTCATAGTTCTTATCATATTCATCCTCGAGATAATAGTCATCCTCATCATCGGAGTATTCTTCATAAAAATCATCATAGGGACTATCAGTTTCTCTTTCATCAAAGGTGTCATGCACGAATTCATCATGATGGCGTCTTAGCCATCTGTCGTAACTTCTTTTGTCAAGCTTTTGTCCTGAAACCGGAAAAAGAAATCTGTATCTGCTGTATATTATTTCGAATGGTGTGCGCCCTGAAATGATGCATCTTAAAAAATATATAAGCACATCTGCAAATAAAGGAATGATAAGAAACTTTCCTGCATAAACAAAGGTTCCTATACTTATAAATACAAGGAATAATGGAACAGCAAGCACCAGCATTATCAGGAAGAGCACGAAAAACATAAGGGTTCCGCTATAATTGGAAAGCAGGGATAGATATCCTTTGAGAGTATTAACGATAAGCTCTTTTACATCTGATGAGTATATTTTAACAGGTAGAAGAGATGAAACTACGTTTTCTCCTGCAATCACCTCAATGGCAAGAATAAGATATATACCTGTGTAGAAAACTGCTGTGACAGGTGACAGCACCAGGAAAAGACGAATAATCCTGAACATCATTCGCAGGAAAAACAGTATCATGTCAAATATGCACTTTATTATCCAAATCAGTCCTCTCGTGAGGAACTCAAAAAATACCGAAATCATGTTTTTATTTTAACTTAACGAAAAAACGATGACAAGTGTGGTTTCTTGACTGTATGCCTGCAAGATGCTATATTTTATTTTGACGCTTTTTGCGATTTTTACGGTGAAGGAGATGAACATAGATGGATGATGGTGGACCCACTGCCACTGCTTTTTTATTGATGTTTGTTGTTGTGATTTTGATTGATATGCTCTGTTATGGATTTGGAGCTGCAATCGAGAATCTTAAGCCGGATGATCTAAGATTCGGATCCGATAAGGAAGATGATAATAATTCACCTATTTTGCAGAGGGAAAAAAAGACAGCTGAGAGACTTGAGGAAATATTGGAATTTCCCGGGCGATATATCAATACGATTCATCTCTTGACACTTTTGATCAATATGCTGCTGGGTGTTATCTATATCAGAACTCTTAGTGGATTTACATATGAGCTGATAGGACGCTTTATACAGAACGCAGTAGTAGTTCAGATAATATCCTATGTACTGGCTGTTATTATACTGATGTATGTTGTGCTTACGATTGGAGTACTTATTCCAAGGAAACTTGGCGCCAGGTATCCTGAGAAGTGGGCATATTTCGGAGTCGGTGCCATAAGTCTTATAATCAGATTTTTCAGTCCTTTTACAGGTCTAATAAGGCTTACAGCGATGGGCATTCTTAGAATCTTCGGATTCCACTGGGATGCAGATGACAATGATGTAACTGAGGAAGAGATTAAATCAATGGTTTCTGAAGGTCAGGAGCAGGGAGTTCTTCAGGATTCGGAAGCAGATATGATCTCAAATATATTTGAGTTTTCAGATAAGCAGGCTCAGGACATCATGACCAACAGAAAGGCTATGGTTTGTATCGATGGTAATACCACCCTGAAGGAAGCGGTGGACTTTATGCTCGATATGAATAACAGCCGTTTCCCGGTTTATCTGGACAATATAGATCATATTATTGGTATACTTCATATAAGAGATGCCATGAAAAAGCTATCCGAGCATACGGATGATGATACTCCGCTTAGAAAAACAAGAGGACTATTGAGATCTCCGAGGAATGTTCCCGAGACGAGAAATATCGACAGCCTTTTTCATGATATGCAGAAGTCCAAAACCCAGATGGTTATTGTAATTGATGAGTATGGACAGACTGCAGGCCTTGTTTCCATGGAGGACATTATTGAGGAAATAGTCGGAAACATTATGGACGAGTATGACGAGGATGAAGATTACATTGAGGCCACATCAAATAAGGATGAATTTATAATAGAGGGTAAAACCCCACTTGAAGATTTGGAAGACAGATTTGGAATTGAATTTGAGGATCCGAATTTTGAAACTGTAAATGGACTCTTGATATCCAAACTGGACAGAATACCCTGTGAGGGAGAAGATTTTACTGCTGAGATAGGAGGATATTCCTTCAAGATTCTCTCGGTAAAGAACCATATGATCCAAAGCGTACTGGTGAAAAGACTAAAAGACAGTAAGTCTGAAGCTGCCGGTGACGATCAGGAAAATAAAGAAAACTAATTGTATTTTTTTAGGAGGATAAAATGTCAGGACATTCAAAATTTGCTAACATTAAGCATAAGAAGGAGAAGAACGACGCTGCTAAAGGTAAGATCTTCACAGTTATCGGACGTGAGATAGCAGTTGCAGTAAAGGAAGGCGGCCCTGATCCGGCTAATAACTTTAAGCTTGCACAGGTTATTGCAAAAGCTAAGGCAAACAACATGCCTAATGATACTATTGAGCGTGGTATTAAGAAGGCTGCAGGTGCAGACGGAAATGTAGATTATCAGACACTTACATATGAAGGATACGGCCCGGGCGGCACAGCTATCATCGTTGATACACTTACTGATAACATCAATCGTACAGCTGCAAATGTAAGAGCAGCATTCTCAAAGGGCAACGGCAATATCGGAACACAGGGTTGTGTATCTTATATGTTTGACAGAAAAGGTCAGATTCTCATTGACAAGGAAGAGTGTTCAATGGGCGCTGATGATCTTATGATGCTTGTTCTTGATGCAGGCGCTGATGATTTCAATGAAGAGGAAGACAGCTACGAAATCCTTACAACTCCGGACGCATTCCAGGGCGTTGTTGAAGCTCTTGAAAATGAGAAGATTGCTACAGCTTCAGCAGAAATCACAATGATCCCCCAGAACTATGTAGAGGTTACAGACGAGGAGAATGTTAAGCGTATCCAGAGAATCCTTGACATTCTTGATGAGGATGATGATGTACAGGCTGTATATCATAACTGGGATGACAGTTCAGTAGAATAAAAAATTTTAAATACTTCTCTTTAAAAATAGAGAAGAAGAGGTTTTGAAAAAAATATTTTCAATGGGGAGGCCTTGAGATGAAGCTTAGAAAGACATGGATTGGAATTTGTGTCTGGGTGATTTATTTAGTGGGAATGATATTTGCCATAGGAGTTACCGGTTTTGTCTCGGGGCTTTTTCCGTCCTACGACAGGCGTATAGTTGCAGGTGGTACATTTGCAGCTTGCCTTGTTGCTGCCATTGTGATCGGGATAATCGGCAGTAAAATCGGAGACTTTATTAATAGCAGGGAGAATATCAGGCAGTGGGAGAAGCCCGCGTGGATTGAGATACTGATTCCTTTAGTAATAGCTGTTATAGCTTTTTTTACTTACAATAATTTTTCTTTACTTGTAAATGAATATTCGGGAAATATAGGACTATATGACAGTGCGATTGTAGCTATGTCAGGTGAGAATGCTGTTGAACTCAGCGTGATCGAAAATGCTTATGTCAGTATTCTCAGAGTCTTTATGAGCTTTCTTGGGAATTCCTTTGTAGTTGTTTCTACTTTGAATCTTTTCCTTAGGATACTCATGATTTTGTTTTTATATATTGCTGTGAGAGCCGGCCTTGGTATGGCAGCTGCCATTGCATTTGCAGGTGGTGCTGCATTTATTCCGGCTTTTGGTTACTCACTTCTGACCGTGGATGCTGATCAGCTCACGTTTACGGCTATTGCTTTTGAAGTAATGATGGTCGTCTTTTATGTAAGAGGATTTACATCAAGAACAGGGTCAAGATGGTATTATAAGATATTCAGCATTATTATTGGCGCATTGGTGGGGCTGATGTTTTATATTGATGCTGTAAGTGCTGCAGTAATTGTACTGCTTCTCACAGCCTGGGATCTTTTTGATCTCTATGGTAACACCTTTAATATTTGTATCAATGAAGTTCTTCTTGTATTTTCAGGCTTCGCATCCTTCATAGGTATGCTTGTATACCAGGGCGGAACTGCCGGTATTACCGATACCTATTACAAATGGACCTGGAGATTTTATGGATATAACCCAAATGCGTGGCTGATTATGGTGAAGAACTCGCTTCCAAATACATATTTTGCCCTAGCGATCCTTTCTCTTGCATTTATTCCTGCAATAATGTATTTGGCTAAGGACAGATGCGAGATAATTACGCCATGGCTGTTATTTTCTGTACTTATTGTTGCAGCATCCGCTTTATTGGGAGAAACTTCTGCAAATAGTGAAGTTATGATAATTACTGCTTTAATCCTTCTTGTAAGCTGTGCTGTAGCCAGCTTTGCCTATATTGAAGGTGAAGAAGATGTAAAGGGTGCAGCTTTCTTTGATGAATCAGAGGATGAAGATGAAGCATCCGCCGAGGATGAAGTATTGGCTGAGGATGAAGTATTGGCTGAGAATGAAGAATACGCTGAGGATGAAGCAGATACTGCTTCTGATAATTCAGAAACAGACGAAGCTAAGGAAGAAATTGAAAGTACTGAGGCTAAAGAAGCTGAAGCAAAGAAGAAAGCAGCCGAAGACGTGAAGGTTGAAAATATGGCGGCTGAAAGCGTAACAGCTGAAAATGCAACTGTTAAAGAAAAAGTTGCAGATAAGCCAAGATTTGTTCCTGAAGGAATGATACTTCCAACAGGAGATGAGGACGAGGAGGACCTTGTACCCAACTTTAATATGAAGAGGCCGGAGATGACTGATATAGGTATTTTATCTGTGGGAGTCAAAAACTATAAACCGGAGCCTGTTAAAGCTGTTGAGGATAAGGATATAGCAGAGAATAAAGATGATTTTGATATCACCATTAAGCCCGGTGATGATTTTGATCTATAAAATATTAGGAATTTTTTGAAAGGGATTTTTGTTGATGAGAGTTGAAGAACTTAGTGCTTATGAAGTTTTAGAGCATAGAAGAATTGAGGATCTGAACTCAGACAGTTATATTGTAAGACATAAAAAAACAGGGGCAAGGCTTGCTTTGCTGCCAAATGATGATGATAATAAAGTTTTTTATATTGGATTCAGAACTCCGCCAAAGGACTCCACAGGTGTTGCACACATAATTGAGCATACGGTTCTTTGCGGATCAAGGGAGTTTCCTATAAAGGATCCTTTTGTTGAACTTGTAAAGGGATCGCTTAATACGTTTCTTAATGCCATGACCTATCCTGATAAAACAGTCTATCCTGTGGCAAGTTGTAACGATGCGGATTTTCAGAATCTTATGCATGTATATCTTGATGCTGTTTTTTATCCCAACATATATAAGACTAAAAAGATATTCATGCAGGAGGGATGGCATTATGAGATGGATGACATTGATGATGAACTGAAAATAAACGGTGTTGTCTATAATGAAATGAAAGGTGCGTTTTCCTCTGCAGATGAGGTTGTGGCAAGAGAGATAAGAAAATCCCTTTTCCCTGATACTACTTACGGTATCGAGTCAGGTGGAGATCCGGACGAAATTTATAATCTTACTTATGAAGATTATCTCGATTTTCACAGAAAGTATTATCATCCTTCTAACAGCTATATCTATCTTTATGGAAATATGGATATGGCTGAGAAACTTCAGTATATTGATGAAAAGTATCTGTCAAATTTTGATAGTCTCTACATTGACTCTGAGATAAAGCTTCAGAAAGCTTTTGATAAACGCATAGATTGTAATGGCGTTTATCCCATCATGAATGAGGAATCTGAGAAGGATAATACATATCTTTCAATCAATTTTTCTGTGGGTAGCAGTCTTGATCCCAAGTTTTATGTCGCTTTTGACATCCTTGACTATGCTCTATGTTCCGCTCCCGGAGCTCCTATAAAAAAGGCTCTCATAGATAAAGGAATAGGAAGTGAAGTCTTCAGCGATTATGACAACGGAATGATCCAGCCTGTTTTTTCCATTGTTGCAAAAAATGCTAATCCTGAGCAGAAGGATGAGTTTATAAATACTATTTTTGAAGTATTAAATGCTCAGGTCAAAGACGGCATAGACAAGAAGGCGCTTCTTGCAGGCATAAATGCGGATGAATTCAAGTACAGAGAAGCAGATTTTGGAAGATTTCCAAAAGGCCTTTTATACGGTCTTCAGGTATTGGACAGCTGGCTGTATGATGATATGAAGCCATGGATAAATATTGAAGCAAATGATACATTTGCCACTCTTAAAAAAGAAGTTGAGACAGGTTATTTTGAAAATCTGATAAAAGATTATATCCTGGATAATACGCACAGTTCAGTGCTTGTAATGAAACCTGAGAAAGGGCTTACCGAACATAAAGAAGAAAAGCTCAAAGAGATACTGAAAGCAAAAAAAGATGCGATGTCTCAAAACGAGCTTGAGCAGATAGTAAAGGATACTGCTGAGCTTAAAGCTTATCAGGAAGAGCCAGACAGACCTGAGGATCTTGCGAAGATACCGCTCCTTACCAGAGATGATATTAAGAAAGAAGCAGACAGGTTTATTAATGAACTCAGAAGTGCAGGGGATAGAAAGATTCTGTTCCACAACGTATTTACTAACGGGATCGGATATCTTAATTTTGTCTTCGATATGAGGAATGTACCGGACAGACTTCTGCCATATGCACCTATGTTGAAGACTTTGCTGGGACTCATGGATACAGAGAATTATACTTATACAGATCTGTATAATGAAATCAATTTACAGACAGGCGGTATAAACGGTTCCATAAGTACTTATACTGATTCAAATGATACAACCAGATTTGTAACAACCTTTGAGATATCTGTTAAAGCGCTGTATACACAGCTTGATAAAGCATTTGAGCTTGTTTCTGAAATAATTTTAAAGACTAAGTTTGATGATAAAAAGAGACTTCTTGAGATACTTGAGGAGTCATGCAGCAGAGCTCGTTCCGAACTTGCCGGAGCAGGACATCACAGTGCTGCACTAAGAGCACTTTCTTATGTATCAAAAGCTGCGAAGATATCGGATATGGTTTCCGGTATAGGTGGCTACAGATTGATCGAAGAGGTCAGGGAAAGCATTTCAAATGAGGAAAGTGCAGCTGATGATGTAATTAATAAAATGCTTGAGCTTTGCAGGATAATTTTCAGAGCTGAAAATCTTTTAGTTGATTACACAGCATCCGAAAAGGAATATCCCGGCCTTGATGAAAAGGTTAAAGCTTTTGCGGAGTCACTTCATACTGAAGAGATTCAGACTGAAGGCTTTAGCATACAATGTGAGAAAAAGAATGAGGGATTCCAGACTGCAGGTCAGGTACAGTACGTATGCAGGGCAGGTAATTTCGCAAAGAAGGGGCTAAAGTATGACGGTTCTCTCAGAGTTCTTCGTGTTATGCTTGGCTATGACTATCTGTGGAAGAACATCAGAGTGCTCGGAGGCGCATACGGATGCATGAGCGGGTTTGCAAAGAACGGCGATTCTTACTTTGTTACATACAGAGATCCGCATCTTACGAGAAGTATTGATGTCTTTAAGGAGGCATCAGAATATCTAAAAAACTTTGATGCGGATGAGAGGACAATAACGCAGTTTGTTATCGGCGCCATAAGTGATCTGGATACGCCAAAAACCCCCTCTGCAAAGGGAGCTTACGGACTTACTGCATATCTTTGCAACGCGAATATGGATGACATTCAGCATGACAGAGATACATTGCTTTCAACTGACAGAGATAAGATCAGAAGTCTTGCGGCATATGTTGATGCTTTCATGGAAGATGACTGTCTTTGCGTGGTTGGCGATGGCAACAAGATCATGAAGAACAAAGATTTATTTGGGAAAGTGGAGCAGCTTATTTATGCAGGAAAATCTGAACAATAATGCAAATATGAAATGTGGCTATGTCACCCTTATAGGTAGACCGAATGTGGGTAAATCCACCCTTATGAATCACCTTATAGGGCAGAAGATAGCCATTACCTCCCACAAGCCTCAAACAACACGAGGAAGGATACAGACGGTTTATACTGATGAGCGTGGCCAGATTGTGTTTCTTGACACACCCGGAATACACGAATCAAAAAATAAGCTTGGAGAATATATGGTTAAGGTTGCGACCAAAACCATGGAAGAGGTTGATCTTATTTTATGGCTTGTTGAACCAAGTACTTTTATTGGTTCCGGTGAGCATATGATCATCGACCAGCTTCGCGAGTGTGGGAAACAGGTTATTCTTGTAATTAATAAAATAGATACTGTTTCAGCAGAAGATCTTAACAGTTTTATTAGTGCATACAAAAAGGAAATGGAGTATGCAGATATAGTTACTGTATCGGCACTTAAAAGTGACAACCTTGATGAGCTGATGCAGAAAATATTTGACAGACTTCCGTATGGAGATCCTTTTTATGATGATGAGACGCTTACGGATCAGTCTGAACGAGATATAGTGGCGGAAATTATACGAGAGAAGGCATTAAGACTTCTTTCGGATGAGGTACCACATGGAATAGCAGTTACTGTTGAGACCATGAAGACCAGAAAAACTTCAGCACCTGCAAAAAAGAAAAAATCAAAGCATTTTCATCCACCTAAAAAGGGTGCTCAGGATGGGAACAATCTTTCTAATGTACAGACTGAAAGCTCAGGAGAAGCACCTGATCTGGAGGCGATGCTTGCAGCGCTTAAGGGCGGAGCTACCGATGCAGCCGATGTTTCTCAGGAATC
Source organism: Butyrivibrio sp. NATIVEDY162 (assembly GCF_045999815.1). GTDB lineage: Bacteria > Bacillota > Clostridia > Lachnospirales > Lachnospiraceae > Butyrivibrio. The sequence goes on along the minus strand of NZ_CP172573.1, from coordinate 668,809 downwards.
GGAGATTATGGATATAGAAGCTTCTGTTATATGTGAGCGTGATTCCCATAAGGAAATCATCATCGGTAAAGGCGGAGCTATGCTGAAAAAGATTGGCTCACAGGCCAGAGCCGATATAGAGAAGCTTGTGGGATGTCGTGTGAACCTTCAGCTTTTTGTGAAAGTCAGAAAAGACTGGAGAAACGACACTGTCCAAATGAAAAACTTTGGATATAAAAATACAAAATAACTCTTCAACATGTAAGAGTGATGCTGTAACAGCATATGAGGTTTAAAACATTAAATGGTTGAACTTACCACAGTGAATGGAATGATCATAAAGAGAGCACCTGTAGGAGACTATGATTTCGTGGTGACTGTTCTTACTTCAGAGCGTGGGAAGATTTCAGCCTTTGCAAAGGGCTCGCGCCGTCCGGGAAATCACCTGGCCGGAGTTGTTGAGCCTTTTTGTTTTGGAGAGTTCAGCCTTTATGAGGGGCGTACTTCGTATACTATTCAGGAAGCCAAAATAACAAACTATTTTGAACATTTCAGAAATGATTTCAATGGTTCTATGTATGGAATGTTTTTTCTTGAAATTGCCGACTATTACACAAGGGAAAATAATGACGAGAGAGAACTGCTAAAATTACTCTACCAGTCTCTTAGAGCTCTCGAGTCTGACAATTTTGACAACAGGCTTGTGAGATGCATCTTTGAAATAAAAAGCCTTGTCATAAACGGAGAATTTCCCGGGATTCCGACAGACAGAAAATATTCCGGTTCTACGGCATATACACTCGAGTTTATACGCACTTCAACAGTAGAGAAACTTTATTCCTTTGCTGTTACCTCAGAGGTATTAAATGAGCTTTTGCATATTTGCGACATCTATAGGAAAAGATTCATTGACAGAAATTTAAAAAGCTATGAAATGGTTAAGATGATTGAAGATAATTGAAAAAGCGCAAAAGCCGTTATATAATCATACAAGTGTGCATGATTTTAATGCACTAAAGCATATTTTAATAAGAGGATAAATATTGTGAAAAAAGAGTTTATTAAAAGCACGGTTGCAATTATGGCAGTGATGCTGCTGCTTGTTAACCTGACTGCTTGTGGCTCAGGGGGCAATACCTCGGATCTGGATATTTCATCTGTAGAGATTAAAAGAGATGGTACCGTCATAAGCACTATAGTTGATGAATTTTCCGAGAGCTATTACGATCCCAAGGAACTTCAGGAAATGATTGAAAATGAAGTTAATTCCTTTATAGTTACAAAGGGAGAGGGTGCAGCTGAGTTTAAGAGCATCGATGTTAATGATGGAAAGGTGAAGGTTGTCATTAAATTCTCCAATGCAGAGAATTACAAGGATTTTAATAATGAAATGCTTGAATATGAGACTGTAACCGATGCTGTTCTTGCAGGGCAGATTGATGTTAATACACTTGTCGATAAGGACGGCAATGCGATAGATTCTGAGAAGGCTTCACTTTTGAGCAATCAGCATATTATCATAACAAGGTCGAACGGTGCTATAGCAGCTCCGTATAAGATTAAATATTTTTCGGGAAAAGTAAAGGCCAGAGATAAATATGTGGCAGATTTTTCTGAGAATGTTGATGGAGAAATTGCCTGCGTGGTTCTTGATAAGTAAATAATGAGCATAGAGCTCTTAGAATAAAAAATGAGCATTGTGCTCGGAAAGAGGTTTTGGAAATGAAAGCTAATGAAAAAACTATGGACAAAATAATTGCACTTGCAAAGGGAAGAGGCTTTATCTATCCCGGAAGTGAAATTTACGGTGGTCTTGCAAATACATGGGATTATGGAAATCTTGGTGTTGAGTTTAAGAATAATGTTAAAAAGGCATGGTGGCAGAAGTTTGTTCAGGAGTGCCCTCACAATGTAGGTGTAGACTGCGCAATTCTTATGAACCCTCAGACATGGATCGCTTCAGGACATCTTGGAAGTTTCTCTGATCCTCTTATGGATTGTAAGGAATGTCATGAGAGATTTCGTGCTGACAAGATCATTGAGGATTTTGCAGCAGAGAATGGCATAGCACTTGAGTCTTCAGTAGACGGATGGTCTCATGAAGAGATGGAGAAGTTCATCAACGATCACAATGTTCCCTGCCCTTCATGCGGAAAGCATAATTTTACAGGAATCAGAGAATTCAACCTCATGTTCAAAACCTTCCAGGGGGTCACAGAGGATGCAAAGGATACAGTTTACTTAAGACCTGAGACAGCACAGGGTATTTTCGTTAACTTTAAGAATGTACAGCGTACATCACGTAAGAAGCTTCCTTTTGGTATTTGCCAGATTGGTAAGAGCTTCCGTAATGAGATAACTCCCGGTAACTTTACTTTCCGTACCAGAGAGTTTGAGCAGATGGAGCTTGAGTTCTTCTGCAAACCCGGAACACAGACAGAGTGGTTTACATATTGGAGAAAGTTCTGCTATGAATGGCTTCTTTCTCTCGGAATCAGTGAAGAGCACCTTCGCCTTCGCGACCATGATCCTGAAGAGCTTTCATTCTACAGCGATCACACTACTGATATTGAGTATGCTTTCCCCTTCACAGAGTGGGGTGAACTTTGGGGAATTGCTTCAAGAACTGACTATGACCTTACAAGGCACCAGGAGACATCAGGTCAGCCTATGGATTACTTTGACGATGAGACAAATGAGAAGTATATCCCTTATGTTGTTGAGCCTTCACTTGGTGCTGACCGTGTAACACTTGCATTCCTTTGTGAAGCTTATGACGAGGAAAACCTTGGCACAGAAGAAAAGCCTGATATGCGTACAGTGCTTAGATTCCATCCCGCACTTGCTCCTATCAAGATCGGTATACTTCCGCTTTCAAAGAAGCTTAATGAAGGTGCTGAGAAGATTTATGCACAGCTTTCCAAGAAGTATAACTGCGAATTTGATGACAGAGGAAATATCGGTAAGAGATATAGAAGACAGGACGAAATTGGTACTCCTTTCTGCATTACTTATGACTTTGATTCAGAGACTGACGGTAAGGTTACTGTTCGTTTCCGTGACAGCATGGAGCAGGAGCGTGTAGCAATTGATGAGCTTGAGGCATATTTTGCTGATAAGTTTACATTTTAATTAAGGAGTTGGAGAAATGAAGAAATTTACAGCTAGTGAACTGCGCAAGGCTTGGAAGCAGTTCTATATAGATCGCGGACACGTTGATTGCGGTGCTGTTTCACTTGTATCAGACGGTTCAACAGGCGTTATGTTTAACGTTGCAGGAATGCAGCCCCTTATGCCTTACCTTCTTGGTAAAAAGCATCCTATGGGAACAAGACTTTGCAATGTTCAGGGATGTGTTCGTACAAACGATATAGATTCTGTTGGCGATAAGAGCCATGGAACATTTTTTGAGATGATGGGAAGCTGGTCTCTTGGCGATTATTTCAAGAAAGAGCGTTGCCAGTGGAGCTTTGAGCTTCTCACACAGCTTTTTGGATTTGATGCTGATCATCTTGCAGCAACAGTTTTTGCAGGTGATGAAAATGCGCCCAGAGATGAGGAAGGTGCAAAGTATCGTATAGAATCAGGATTTAAGCCGGAGAATATTTTCTATCTTCCGGCTGAGGATAACTGGTGGGGACTTGAATACGGTCCCTGTGGTCCCGACAGTGAGATGTTTTATGTGAAGGATGTGCCGGATTGCGGCCCTAATTGTGGACCCGGATGTCATTGCGGCAAGTATACAGAGATTGGTAACGATGTCTTTATGCAGTATGAGAAGCATCACGATGGACATCTTACACCGCTGTCACAGAAGAATGTTGATACAGGTTGGGGACTTGAGCGTATTCTTGCTTTCCTTAACGGTACTGATGATGTTTATAAGATTGATCTTCATGCACCTGTAATCGCATATATTGAAAAAGAGAGCGGAATCAAGTATGAGGCTGATGAGAAGACTACAAGATCAATGAGAATTCTTGCAGATCATACACGTACTTCTGTTATGCTGATTGGTGATGAGGCTAAGCTTCTTCCCTCAAATACAGGTGCCGGATATATTCTTAGAAGATTGATCCGCCGTGCGGTAAGACACGCAAGAACACTTGGCTTAAATAAGGATCAGATTCTTGGTGTAGCAAAGATCTATATTGAAGAATACGCAGAGAGCTACGAGCACCTCGACAAGAACCGTAATTTTGTTCTTACTGAACTTGAGAGAGAGATTACACGTTTTGAGTCTACTCTTGAGAATGGTATGAAAGAGTTTAAGAAGATTCTCGATAAGACTTCTGCGGAAGGCAAAAAAGAGATAGCAGGTAAGGATGCATTCTTCCTCTATGATACATTTGGATTCCCTGTAGAGCTTACTATAGAGCTTGCAGGTGAAGAAAACTTTACTGTTGATGAAAAAGGCTTTGCTGATGCTATGGAAGAGCAGAAACAGAAAGCCAGAGAAAATCAGAATTTCTCAGCTAATCTTTCAACAGGAGCAGGAGTTTTTGATTCACTTAGTGAAGATATTAAGAGTGAGTTCCTTGGATATGACGCACTTGAATGTGATGGCAAAGTTGTTGCTATGGCCGGAAAAGATGCTCTTGTAGAAGAACTGTCTGAAGGTCAGCAGGGAACAATTATCACTGACAAGACTACATTCTATGGCACTATGGGTGGTCAGGTTGGAGATATCGGAGAGATTCTCGGATCTGATGGATCTAAGTTTGAGGTTATGGAGACTATCCATGTTGCCGGTGGCAGAACTGCTCATGTAGGTAAAGTTGTATCCGGCAGCTTTAATAATTCAGATAAAGTGACTCTTAATGTAGATGCTGAGAACAGAGCTAAGACTTGCAGGAATCATTCAGCTACTCACCTTCTTCAGAAGGCATTGCAGCAGGTTCTTGGGGACAGTGTAGAGCAGGCAGGATCATATCAGGATCCTGATAAGACCAGATTTGACTTTAGCTATCATCAGGCTATGACAGCTGAAGAACTTCAGAAGGTTGAAGATATCGTAAATGAAAAGATAGCAGCAGCTCTTTCTGTAGTTACTAAGGAAATGTCTATAGAAGAAGCTAAGAAGACAGGTGCTATGGCACTGTTTGGTGAGAAATATGGAGAAACCGTAAGAGTTGTAAATATGGGAGATTTCTCAATAGAGCTTTGCGGTGGTACACATGTATCCAACACAAGTCATGTGGGCATTTTCAAGATTGTTTCTGAGAGCGGTGTGGCTGCGGGAGTTCGTCGTATTGAGGCTTTGACAGGCAGCAATGCAAGAGCTTATTACAAGAATGCAGAGAATGAACTTACAGAAGCAGCAAAGCTTCTTAAGACTACACCTTCAAATCTTGGTGATCAGATTAAAAAACTTCAGGATGAGCTTAAAGCACTCAAGAGTGAGAATGAGTCACTTAAGAGTAAGGAAGCTCAGGCAGCTCTTGGCGATGTTATGGATAGTGTAATCGATGTTAAGGGCGTTAAGCTCATTGCTCAGAGCGTTAAAGGCGTTGACATGAACGGTTTGAGAGATCTTGGCGATCAGCTTAAAGCTAAGCTTGGCGAAGGCGTTGTTGTACTTGTTTCAGAAAACGATGGCAAGGTTAATCTTATGGCAATGGCTACTGATGGAGCTATTACAGCAGGAGCTCATGCAGGAAATCTTGTAAAGGCTATCGCCGGAAAAGTCGGTGGTGGCGGTGGCGGACGTCCCAACATGGCACAGGCTGGCGGTAAGAATCCCGCAGGAATTCCTGATGCAATTGCTGAGGCAAAGGCTACACTTGAGTCGCAAATTAAGTAATTAATGAACGAAATAAAAAACATTTATTAAAATATTAAAAACCCTTTATTTTAGTGCTTGACGTGGTGAAAAAACATGGTATAATCTATAGATGTTATGTGAATAAATTCAGAGCATAGCAAATAACCCTGGTCACCCGTAAGGAAGGGTCTGAAGGGAGGGTAAGAGTAGAGAATGTCAACAGTTATTGTAAAAGAAAACGAAACTTTAGACAGCGCACTGCGTCGCTTCAAGAGAAGCTGTGCCAAGGCTGGCATCCAGCAGGAGATTCGTAAAAGAGAACATTACGAGAAGCCAAGCGTAAAGCGTAAGAAGAAGTCTGAAGCAGCTAGAAAACGTAAATATAATTAATTAAAAACAAGTCCTTGGTTTTTGTAAATCAAGGACTATTTTTATATCATAAGAAAATGCTTTCTTATGATGCATGGAAACTTTAACCATTGATTACAGGATATTTTATGCTTATTTTCTTACTGCTAATGGTAGTTATCGTCATAATTTTTATTTGTTTGGTGATTCATCATGATATGAATCACTTTGTTGTCAGAAATTATGAGGTTCATTCGGATAAATTAAAAAAAGATGCTGTATTTTGCCTGCTTTCGGATTTGCATGAGAAATTGTTCGGAGAGGGCAATATAGAGCTTATAAAGGCTATTGATGATATCTCACCGGATGGCATTCTGATTGCCGGAGATATGCTTACGGCATATCAGGAACTTGGGAATGACCGATACGATGAGATTGCTGATTTTATACGGGAGTTGTGCTCCAGATATCCTGTTTATGCTGCAAATGGCAATCATGAGACCAAGATGGATGTCCTGGGAGGCTTTAGGAAACAGGCCTATGACAGGTATGAAAGTAAAATCTTGGAGGCGGGCTGTATTCTTTTGAGAAATCAGGGGACCTACCTGGAAGATCTGAATATGGAAATTCATGGCCTTGAACTTGAAAGAGAGTATTTTAGGAAGTTTGTAAAGAACCCTTTACCTGAAGGATATATCGAGAATTTCTTTGGAGTTCCGTGTAAGAACAGATTTCAATTATTGATCGCGCATAATCCGATATATTTTGACAGGTATAAAAAGTGGGGCGCAGATCTGACTGTTTCCGGACATGTTCATGGAGGTATTATAAGACTTCCGATTATTGGGGGCGTTATTTCGCCTGCCCTTGTTCCTTTTCCTAAGTATGACGGCGGATTGTATGAAATCGGCGATTCTAAAATGATTTTAAGCAGGGGGCTGTCAACTCATTCAATAAGGGTAAGATTTAATAATCCGGGTGAGCTTTGCGTGATAAAGCTGTATGCTGAAAAATAATAAAACTCAAGAGGGTAAATGATGGCGCTTGAAGTAAAGCTGCAGGTCTTTGAGGGACCGCTTGATCTGCTTCTTCATCTTATAGATAAAAACAAGATAGATATATATGACATTCCTATTGCGGTGATAACAGAGCAGTATATGGAATATATACGTGCCATGCAGAAGGACGACATGGAGGTTACCAGTGAATTCCTCGTTATGGCAGCTACGCTTGTTGATATTAAATGTAAAATGCTTCTTCCTAAGGAAGTCAATGAAGAAGGAGAAGAGGAAGATCCCAGAGCAGAACTTGTTGAAAAACTTTTGGAATATAAGATGTATAAGTACATGGCTGATGAGCTTAGAGACCGTCAGACTGATGCTGATACTCATATGTATAGAAAAAAGAATATTCCTGAAGAAGTGCTGAGCTATGAAGAACCGATAGATTATGATACACTGCTTGGTGATGCAAATCTTTCCAAGCTAAATGAGATTTTTCAGGCTCTGTTAAGAAGACAGGAAGACAAGGTCGATCCCATCAGAAGCAAATTCGGCAAAATTGAGAAGGAATCAGTGGACCTTGATCAGAAGACACTTTATGTCAAGGCATATATTCGTGAGCATGAAAAATTCAGCTTTAGGCATCTTCTTGAAAAACAGGGAAGTAAGGTGGAAATAATAGTTACGTTCCTTGTTATTCTTGAAGCAATGAAAATTGGAGATATACAAATAGAACAGGATAAAACGTTTGGAGATATTATGATCACATCAAACGTTTTTGCGAAGTGAGGGAGTAAATGACTAAAGAAGAGGGAGCTGCAGCTATCGAGGCAATCCTTTTTACAATGGGTGACTCGGTGACGGTAGCAGCACTGTGTAATGCGCTTGATCAGGATCTAAAGGATGTAAGAGCGCAGATAGCATATTTAAAAGAAAAATACAGCAGGGATGATAGCGGTATAGGACTTATCGAGCTGGAGGATTCCATCCAGCTTTGTACTAAAAGTGAGATGTATGAGTATCTGATAAAGGTTGCAAAAACTCCTAAGAAGATAACTCTTACGGATGCTCTTATGGAAACGCTTTCAATAATTGCATATAAGCAGCCAATTACAAGGCTTGATGTGGAAAGAATAAGAGGTGTTAACAGCGATCATGCCGTAAATCGTCTTGTTGAGTTTAATCTTGTTCAGGAGCTGGGAAGACTTGATGCTCCCGGAAGACCGCTTCTTTTTGGCACGACGGAACAGTTTCTTAGAAGCTTTGGAGTTAAATCTCTTGAAGAGCTGCCTTCACTTGATGCTGTACGTGTTGAAGAGTTTAAACAAGAAGCTGAACAAGAGGTAAGTGTTAAACTCGATATCTGAATTTTAATCTGTACTGACCTGAAAATTCTATCTACAACAAAAAATGTATAAAAAGCGCATAAAATAAGGACATGGACTATTCTCCATGTCTTTTTTTTGTGCTATACTATATTCTGACTTAAGTTGTGGTTTTTCTTATAATTTTTTATTGGATTTATAAGATAAAACATAATGCGTAGCATTACCACTTAACAATAAATTACGGAGGTGAAGAAATGAGTAGTTCTTCTCAGGCAAGTCAGAGAATTGTTTCTCTACTTGATGAAAACAGTTTCGTTGAAATCGGCGCTCAGGTTAAAGCCAGAAGCACAGATTTCAATCTGAAGCAGACAGAGACACCCTCTGATGGTGTAGTAACCGGCTATGGCGTGATTGGCGGAAAGCTTGTGTACGTCTATGCTCAGGATGCATCCGTTCTCGGTGGCTCTGTTGGTGAGATGCATGCTAAGAAAATAGCAGGTCTCTATGATATGGCTCTTAAGATGGGAGCACCGGTAATTGGTCTTATTGATTCTGCCGGACTTCGTCTTCAGGAGGCAACAGATGCACTTAATGCATTCGGCGAAATCTATCGCAAGCAGGTAAGTGCTTCAGGTGTTGTTCCGCAGATCACTGCAATACTTGGTTCTTGTGGTGGTGGTCTTGCACTTTTTCCGACAATGACAGACTTCACATTTATGGAAGAAAAGAGCGGAAAGCTCTTTGTTAATTCTCCCAATGTGCTTGAAGGCAACAGTGTTGAGAAGTGTGATACTTCTTCTGCTGCATGGCAGAGCGGTGAGGTTGGCAACGTTGATGTGGTTGCTGACGAAATGACACTTTATGCTCAGATTAGAGAACTCGTTTCACTGCTTCCTTCTAACAACGAAGATACAGAGAACTTTGACGAGTGCACAGATGACCTTAACCGCGGCTGTGAGAACCTTGATGGAGCAATGGCTGACCCCGCACTTATGCTTAGACAGATTTCAGATAACGGAATCTTCTTTGAGACAAAGCGCGACTATGCAAAAGAGATGGTTACAGGTTTCATTAAGCTTAACGGCGCAACAGTTGGTGTTATTGCTAACAGAAGTGCTGTTTACGATGAGAACGGTGAAGTAGCAGAGAAATTTGACAATGTGCTCACAGCACATGCTTGCAATAAGGCAGCTGATATGGTTGATTTCTGTGATGCTTTCGAGATTCCTGTTCTTTCACTTACAAATGTAGCAGGATTCGGCGCTACAAAGTGCGATGAGAGACATGTTGCAAAGAGCGCTGCAAAGCTTGTAGTTGCATTGTCAGGAGCTACAGTTCCCAAGGTTAATGTTGTAACCGGCAAGGCTTACGGAAGTGCATACGTTGTTATGAACTCCAAGGCTATCGGAGCTGATATGACATTTGCATGGCCTGATGCTGAAATCGGAACAATGAACGCAGATCATGCTGCAAAGATCATTGCTGACGGTAAGGATGCAGGAACAGTAGCTGAAACAGCAGCTGCTTACAGCAAACTCCAGAATAACGTAGAAAGTGCTGCAGCAAGAGGTTATGTTGATACAATAATCAATGCGGCAGACACAAGAAAATATGTAATAGGAGCTTTTGAGATGCTTTACAGCAAGCGTGAAGATCGCCCTGTAAGGAAGCACACTACAGTATAAGGAGGAGCCTGACAGTGAAGCATAAGATTTTTGCTTTAGGTGTTACGCTGATCTGCATGCTCGGTCTTACGGCTTGTGGCAACAGTATTCAAAAAAACACTGTAGCCGGAAGCAGATATGATGAGACAGTTTTTACTAAGGATTATCTGTTAAATGTTGCTCAGACATTAGAAGATGATTACTTTGAGAACATGTATTTGCAGGGTATTACACCTGACAATTTTGAAGAAAAACTGGAAGACAGTTTTGATGAGTCTATGCTGGATGTTTTTGCGAGAGGCTACAGAAACTGGTATGACGCAATCGATGAACTCGGTTACAGCAGCAAGGAAACAATTTCTGAAGACATCAGTGTGACTCACGTAGATGAATTTTCCTACTATGTTAACAAGGATGGCGTACTCATGGTTGATGCAATCATCGAGGGAAAAGGTGATAATTCACATACAGCTATTCTTGAGTACAGCCTTGACAGAAAGGGAATGCCCACACTTATCTCTGTGAATGTTAACCATTCACTGGGTGAGAAACTTAAGAGTGCAGGACTTAACACTCTGCTTGGTATGGGAATGGCTTTCGCAGTCCTTATTATCATAGCTTTGGTAATTTCTTTGTTCCCTATCATCAACAAAATGACAGAAAAGAAGACAGAGACTTCAAAAGAAATTACTCAGAAGTCAATTGAGACTGTGACATCCCAGATAGCAGAGAAAGAAGAGCTTTCAGATGAGGATGAGCTTGTGGCTGTTATTGCCGCTGCCATAGCTGCTTATCAGGGAAGTGCAAGCGCAGGAACTGATGGTTTTGTAGTTAGATCGGTTCGTAAAGTCGGTAAAGCAAGTAATTGGAAAAGAGCTTAAATTAGAGCTTATTTTAGGAGGACATAAATAATGAAAAATTATACAATTACCGTTAACGGAAACGTATATGAAGTAACTGTAGAAGAAGGTGCAGGAAGTGGAGCACCTGTAGCAGCTCCCAAGGCTCCTGCAGCACCTGCTAAGAAGGCAAGCGCAGGTGCAGGCGGTGTTAAGGTTACTGCCGGTGCAGCAGGTAAGGTTCTTAAGATCGAGGCTAATGTTGGTCAGGCAGTTAAAAAGGGTGACGCTGTAGTTGTTATGGAATCCATGAAGATGGAGATCCCTATGGTAGCACCTCAGGATGGAACAATTGCAAGTATCGACGTTGCTGTAGGTGATCAGGTTGAAGCCGGCGGCGTTGTTGCAACAATGAACTAAATTTTGGAGAGACTCACACGGAGGTCGTTAAATGGATTACATTGTAAACACATTATCGAATCTCTGGCAGCAAACTGCATTTACAACAATGACACCCGGAAACTATATCATGGTTGTAGTTGCTTTGATATTCATGTATCTTGCAATCGCCAAAGATTTCGAACCACTTCTTTTGGTGCCTATCTCCTTCGGTATGTTGCTGGTTAATATCTATCCGGATATTATGCTTTCAATCGATAAATCATCGAATGGTGTAGGCGGATTATTGTATTATTTCTACCTGCTGGATGAGTGGGCTATTATGCCGTCACTTATCTTCATGGGTGTAGGTGCGATGACTGACTTTGGTCCACTTATCGCTAACCCTAAGAGCTTCCTTATGGGAGCCGCTGCTCAGTTTGGTATCTTTTCAGCTTATTTCATGGCTATTGCCATGGGCTTTAATGATCAGCAGGCTGCAGCTATTTCTATCATCGGAGGAGCAGATGGCCCTACATCTATCTTCCTTGCTACAAAGCTGAATCAGACAACAATTCTTGGTCCTATAGCCGTAGCTGCTTATTCGTACATGTCACTTGTACCTATTATCCAGCCTCCGGTTATGAAGTTACTGACAACCGAGAAGGAAAGAACGATCCGCATGCAGCAGCTCAGACCTGTTTCAAAGCTGGAGAAGATTCTTTTCCCTATCGTTGTTACAATTGTTGTAAGTATGATACTTCCTACTACCGCACCTCTTATCGGTATGCTTATGCTTGGTAACCTCTTCCGTGAAAGTGGCGTTGTTCGTCAGCTTCAGGAGACAGCTTCCAATGCACTTATGTATATCGTAGTAATCATGCTTGGTACATCCGTAGGCGCTACTACAAGTGCTGAGGCATTCCTTAATATCACAACTATTAAGATTGTTGCACTTGGTCTTATCGCATTCGTAATTGGTACTGCAGCAGGAACACTCTTCGGTAAATTGATGTGTGTTATTACCGGCGGAAAGGTTAATCCTCTTATTGGATCAGCAGGTGTTTCAGCTGTTCCTATGGCTGCCAGAGTTTCACAGAAGGTTGGTGCTGAATATGATCCCAGTAACTTCCTTTTGATGCATGCTATGGGACCTAACGTTGCAGGTGTAGTTGGTACTGCAGTCGTTGCCGGAACCTTCATGGCAGTATTCGGAGTATTTTAAAGTGAGTATTGAAAAGGAGATATAACTATGGCAAAGCCAATTAAGATTACAGAGACAGTTCTGCGTGATGCTCATCAGTCACTGATTGCTACCAGAATGCCTACAGAACTTATGCTCCCCATAATCCCTACTATGGATAAGGTAGGATACAACTCAGTAGAGTGCTGGGGAGGTGCTACATTTGATGCTTCCATGAGATTCCTTAAAGAGGATCCGTGGGAGAGACTTCGTAAGCTGAGAGATGGTTTCAAGAACACAAAGCTGCAGATGCTTCTTCGTGGTCAGAACATCCTTGGTTACAAGCATTATCCTGATGATGTTGTTGAGTATTTTGTTCAGAAGTCAATTGCAAATGGTATTGATATCATTCGTATTTTTGACTGTCTTAATGACCTTAGAAACCTTGAGACATCAGTAAAGACATGTAAGAAGGAAGGCGGTCATGCACAGATCGCTCTTGCTTATACACTTGGAGATGCTTATACAGAAGAATACTGGATGAACATTGCTAAAGAAATCGAATCAATGGGTGCAGATTCAATCTGTATCAAGGATATGGCAGGTCTTCTTCTTCCTTATGAGGCAGAGAAGCTTGTTAAAGCACTTAAGAGTGCTACAAACCTTCCTATTGACCTTCATACACACTACACCTCAGGTGTTGCCAGCATGACATACCTTAAGGCTGCTGAGGCAGGAGTTGATATCATTGACTGTGCTATTTCACCTTTTGCTCTTGGAACATCACAGCCTGCTACAGAGGTAATGGTTGAGGCATTCAAGGGTCAGGAATTCGATACAGGTCTTGATCAGAAGCTTCTTGCTGAAATCGCTGATTATTTCAGACCTTATAGAGAAGAGTGTCTTGCAAGCGGACTTATGGATGCTAAGGTTCTTGGTGTTAACATCAAGACTCTTATGTATCAGGTTCCCGGCGGTATGCTTTCCAACATGGTTAGCCAGCTGAAAGAGCAGAATGCAAGTGATAAGTACAATACAGTACTTGAGGAGATTCCTCAGGTTCGTAAGGACTTTGGTGAGCCTCCGCTTGTTACTCCTTCTTCACAGATCGTTGGTACTCAGGCAGTTATGAACGTACTCATGGGTGAGAGATACAAGGTTGCTACAGACCAGACCAAGGATCTTCTTGCAGGTGAGTATGGTAAGACAATTAAGCCTTTCAATCCTGAGGTTCAGAAGAAGATCATCGGCGACAGAGAAGTTATTACCTGCAGACCTGCAGATAAGCTTCAGCCCGGTCTTAAGAAATTTGAGGAAGAGGTTAAGCAGTGGAAGCAGCAGGATGAAGACGTATTGTCTTATGCATTGTTCCCGCAGGTTGCTACCGATTTCTTTAAATATCGTCTTGCGCAGCAGGAGAAGGTTGATCTTACAGCAGCTGACACCAAGAATGGTGCTTATCCTGCATAAGGTTCTGTACTTAGCGCGTTTTTTCGAGCTTAGTAAGTTTAAAAAGAACAAATACCAAAAGCGGTATTTGTTCTTTTTTTTAGTGCTTAAATATACTTAAAAATGTATATATGTGTTACAATTATAGTAGTATATTGTTGGAATTTACTAATTTTGAATTATACAAAAAGTGAGAGGAAAGAGGGGATATCCTCTAACAATTGCGTATGACAGAGTTTAAAAGACCAAGAATAAAATATGGCAATATATCTTTTTCATATGATAAAGATATGAGAAGATCAGCAGAAAACAGACAGGTACTTGCAGCTGATGTTATTAATGGATTCAGGGTTCGCCCGGGCTATTATGATATCAATGGCGCAACTGTTCTGCCTGATGGCGTAAATTTTACAGTGTATTCAAACGGAGCAACAAAGGTAACACTTCTTTTATATCATCGAGGTGAGGAGAGACCTTATGTTTCGCTTACTTTTCCGGAAAACTATCGAATTGGCAAAGTACATTCCATGATTGTATTTGGTTTATCGATTGAAAATATGGAATATGCCTACCGTGTGGATGGACCCTGGGATGAGGAGAAGGGATTACTTTTTGACTATAACCATATCCTGCTTGATCCATATGCCAAGGCTGTTGTGGGACAACGTGTTTGGGGGCAGACTATAAAGTTTGAAGAGGCGTACAGGGCCAGAGTTGTCAGAAATGATTTTGACTGGGGCGAAGTTACTTGGCTTAAAACTCCTATGAGTGATTCAATCATTTATGAAATGCATGTACGCGGCTTTACAATGGATGAGTCTTCCGGTATAAAGTGCAGAGGCTCATTTGCCGGCATCATGGAAAAAGTTGATTATCTTAAGAGGCTTGGGGTTACGGCTGTAGAGCTTATGCCTATTTTTGAATTTGATGAGACCAGAGATAAGAGAGTTGTTAATGGCAGAACTCTTCTGGATTACTGGGGATACAATACAGTTAGCTTTTTTGCTCCAAATACAAGCTATGCCTCCACTGAGGAATACAACAGAGAGGGCTTTGAACTTAAAGAGATGATTAAGCTCTTAAAAGAAAACGGGATAGAAGTAATACTTGATGTAGTATTTAATCATACGGCGGAGGGTAATAAGAATGGCCCGTTCATTTCATTTAAGGGATTTGACAATAATATTTATTATATGTTGACACCTGACGGAGATTACTACAACTTCAGCGGTTGTGGCAATACTCTTAATTGTAATCATCCAATGGTTCAACAGATGATAGTTGAATGTCTGCATTATTGGGTTGAACAATATAAAATTGATGGATTCAGATTTGACCTTGCAAGTATTCTTGGAAGAGACCAAAACGGTGCTCCTATGGATGCTCCGCCTCTTTTGCAAAGACTTGCCTTTGATCCGATTCTGGGGGATGTAAAACTTATAGCTGAAGCATGGGATGCCGGTGGTATGTATCAGGTAGGTTCTTTTCCGTCCTGGGGCAGATGGGCTGAATGGAATGGCAGATACAGAGACAGCATCAGATCTTTTCTAAAGGGAGAGTACTGGGCTGCACCTGAAGCAGTAAGCCGTATAACAGGATCCATGGACATGTATGGGCACAACTATGCAGGGTATGATTCTTCAGTTAACTTCATAACCTGTCATGATGGATTTACACTATATGATATGTTTGCATACAATGAAAAACATAATGAAGCAAACGGATGGAACAATACAGATGGTGCAAATGACAATAGAAGCTGGAACTGTGGCCATGAAGGAGAGACTGATAATCAGGAAGTAAATAATCTTCGTTTTAAAATGATGCGCAATGCCATTACTGTTTTGATGTGCAGTAGAGGAACGCCCATGATTCTTGCCGGAGATGAATTTGGCAACACTCAGTATGGTAATAACAATGCTTACTGTCAGGATAATGAAGTATCCTGGCTCAATTGGAATCTGTTTAGTAAGAACAGACAATACTTCGATTTTTACAGAGACATGATTCAGTTTAGAAGAAAGCACCCATGCATCCGTAAGGATTTAAAGCCGGCAATGTCAGGTCTGCCGCATATTTCTGTGTTTACAGATCATCCTTACAATACCAATATCAATGACAGTACCAAGGTTATAAGCATTATGTTTGCCGGATATATCAGAAAAAAAGGCCATGACGACATAGTCCTGATGTCGGTTAATGTATATTGGGAAGATATACAGATAACACTTCCGGAGCCACCTGAGGGCGCGTACTGGACACTGGTTGTTGATACTGCAGCAGAGGATAAACGATATTTTAATAATCGTCCCAAGCCGTTAACTATACCTAACTGGAGACTTAAATCAAGAAGCGTTAGTGTGTTTATAGCAGCATATGGAGAAGGCTATGGCAGATGACAACGAAAATAAAAGCAGCGCTGAAGAAAAAAATGAAACAAATGTTGAAACAAGTAATGTAGAAAAAAAAGAGTCTGTTTCTGAAGAAGAGATTAATCTGGTTGTGGATGGATACGAATTTCTGTCAAAGGAGGACGTGAAGAAGGCTCAAACGGATAAGCAGAAGATTGCGATTTTAGGGCAAAAAATCCATTCAACAAAGGTGGCTGATCTTGAGGCGGTATATGAAAAGGCCATATCTAACAGGATATTTTCTACGCCTGTTGGATGGCATTACCTTGCAAAGCTTCGGGATAAGCTTATAGCTGCAGGAGTGCGGGAAGAGGATCTTATTCCCATACCTGTGAATACCAAATTTACAAAAGTTGATCTGAAGGATGAATATCACCCAAGGCAGTATATAACACCTCTTCCTCAAAAAAAGAAAAAGGACCCTAAGGCTGTTTTAGTTATTCTTATAGCTATGAACTTGTTACTTGTAGCGCTTGTTGTAGCAATGTTTGTGGTGGTTATAAAATCTGATAATGATAATATAATTAACTACAAACAGAATGTAACTAATCGATTTGCCGAATGGGAGGAATCCCTTAAGGAGCGTGAAAAAGCTGTAAGAATCAAGGAAAGAGAATTGAGAATTGAGGATAATACCGAATACGGAAACGAAATCGGAGAGTGATATACCCAAATTGTAAACAGAATAAACACATTTAAATAATATACTGTGTTTGGGAGAGTGAAGAAAAATGGAAAAATTAAAGATACTTGTTGTAGATGATGAATCCAGAATGAGGAAGCTTGTAAGGGACTTTCTTGTGAAAAGTGGTTTTGATGTGATCGAGGCCGAAGATGGTCAAAAGGCAGTCGACATATTTTTTGATGAAAAGGATATTGCTCTAATTATCCTCGATGTCATGATGCCTAAGATGGACGGCTGGCAGGTATGCAGAGAAATAAGGAATTATTCTAAAGTTCCTATTATCATGCTTACTGCAAAAACTGAGGAAAGGGATGAACTTCAGGGATTTGAGCTGGGTGTTGATGAATATATAGGTAAGCCTTTTAGTCCCAAGATACTTGTTGCAAGAGTTGAAGCTATTTTGAGGAGAACTGCTCAGGGTTCAAGTGAAGATATTATAGAAGCAGGCGGAATTGTAATAAACAAGGCTGCTCATAATGTTACAATCGATGGAAATGAGATAGAGCTTTCATTTAAGGAGTTTGAACTTCTGACATATTTTATAGAGAATAGGGGAATTGCACTTTCCAGAGAGAAAATATTAAACAATGTCTGGAATTATGACTATTTTGGCGATGCTCGAACTATCGACACTCATGTGAAAAAACTTCGTGGCAAGATGGGAGAAAAGGGAAATTTGATCAAAACAATATGGGGCATGGGCTACAAATTTGAAGCGTAATAATAATCAGGGTTCTTATCTTAAGCAGGAGAAATAATAGTGACTGTTAAGAAAAAACGCTTTATCATCATAGTTTTATGGCTGATCAGCCTGATCATTTTTTATTTTGTGATCCGCGGTGCTGTTTTCAAAATATGTGAAAAAAATCGTATTGCAGAGCTTTTGTATTCTACCAAAAGCATACCCGATGTTGCCCGGGATTTTATTGAAAACGATGATTTCACAATCAATGAAATCAATGCCAATCATGAGGCCAGAATAAATGGTCTTGCTTTGGCATTGGGGAATTTTGAAACTATTAAAAGTGCTGAAGATTTTCTTAAGAACTATAAGGAGGCAGGAGGCATTGAAGCCTTGGCTGTCTATGATAAAGACGATAACCTTGTTTATAATGACGGATTTGAAGATGAGAACGACGAAGATTCTGAGAATGTATATTATCATAATGCGGGCAGCCGTTGGACTGTAAAGATAAAATATGGATTTACGGAAAAAGAAAAGGATCTGGAATATTTAAACAACTGGTCCAGAAAACTGGCAAATGTGATTGTAGGTGAGGATGGTTGTATATTGGCGGTTGATCCGAAAAATGACAGGGTTCTTTCCTTTATCTATGGGACAGATGGCACTATAAAGGACTTGGATATAAAGTATGAAGGTAAAACCTTAGATTATGAATTCTTGAAGACTCTTTTTGGTAAAGCGGGTCAGGTACATAAGATCGAGGTTGAAAATGAGATCTTGTACGGAACAAGGATCAAATATGGAAATATGTATCTGATTGCCATGATTCCGCAATTGGATATTTTTTACGATGCAGATATCATTGTAGTCAACTTTATGATAGTTCTGGCACTTTTTACAGGACTTGTGATGTTCTTTCTATTCTTTACCCTTACAGATTCTCTGAAAGAAGGCGATCCTTCTAAATACAGAAAGCCTTCAGAACAGCTCTTTTTGGGAATGATCATTTCTCTTTTACTGATATTCTTTTTATCGGGATGGGTTGAACTTCTCGATATGTTCATGGATAAATATCGGGACTGCGAGGATAAAGCTGAGTATATAACTTCAAAGCTTGTAGCTGCTGATACCTTTGAAGCTATTTGGAAAAGCTATACTGACGCGGAATATCTCAGTAAATGCCTTATGGTAAAAAGTATTATCGAAGCTACTGACCATCCACTTCAGGAACGTGATCTGAACAGAATTTCAAAAAGTATTGGGGTCGATTATATTTCTGTTTATGATGAAAATGGTAAGTCAGAGCTGTCTAATTCTCCCTATGTGGCGGAGCAGATAACTAAGGATTCAGATTTTTATCCGCTTCTTAAGGGTAGTGAGAATATGGTACAGGAACCTGAAGAAGATGCTGTTTCCGGCAATTATATTCAATATTTTGGAGCTTGCTTAAGAAGTGATAGTGGCGAGCCAAACGGTTTTGTCCGTATTGAGATGGATCTTACAGATATAAAAACCATGCAGGAACGTGTGGGCTTTGATAATATTATCAAGCAGGGAAATATGTACGAAGGGTCTTTCTTTGCATTGATCAATAAAGAATCTGAAATGTTCCAAAAAGCTGCTTTGATAAAAAATAGTGAAGATTATGCTAGTGAAAACGAATATGATTCGGTTTCGATGGAAGACGGCAACTATGAAGAAGATTATGGTAGTTACGCTTATTATCTTTTCGGGGAGGGCATAAACCTAAGAGAAGATTACAGTAATATGTCGGTAGAGGATGCCGGCCTTAGTAAGGATGTTCTTACTCCGGATTATAGCGGAATCCAGACCATGAAAGATAGGGACTATTATGCCTATTCAATGAGGATATATGATGATATCTGCCTGGTTATGAGAGAAAAGAGCAGGATAGGACTTGATAATGCCATACCGGTCCTGTTGACGACTGTGTTTGCATTTTTCTCCATGGCTTTAATGGTGGTTGTTTTTATACAACCGGGAAATGCAATTGAGGAAGAAAAGTATTCTACAGAGCTGTCAGACGAAAAGAAACCTGAAAATATTGAAACATTTTCTGATATGTTTTACAGCCTGTTTGATAAGGGAAAGCCATTTTTTGAGATAAGATGGCCGGATGATAGTGTAGCATGGTCCGATAAGAGTGCATCCGGAAAGAGAAAATCCATTGTACGTGGAATTATTCTTGCTTTTGTTGTACTGATTATAGGTCAGCAATTGTTTTTTAACACTTTAAATGATGATTCCATATGGTATTATGTGCTTTCGCCTAATTGGAGCAGCGGTGTAAACATAATCACGGTTACAAAAAGCGGAATAGCTATTTTGATAATTATTGCCGCTTCCTTTATCCTTCACAAAATACTGTTTTTTATTGCAAGGGCATCGGGATCTCATGTTGAAACCATCTGCCATTTGCTTAACAGTTTTATTAAATATGCTTCATTTCTAACAAGCATATTTATGTGTATTTCGATTCTGGGAGTGAATAAAGGGTTCGATTTTTCAATATCCGCAGGTGTTGTTTCGGTTATAATATCCATTGCCTGTCAGAGTATTTTTGCGGATATTTTTGCCGGTATTTTCATGGTCTTTGAAGGGACTGTTACGGCAGGTGAAACTGTTTATTTCAATGACAGGTATGGAACTATTCTCAGCATAGGAATAAGAACTACGCAGATTCTTAGATTTTCAGAGCTGTTGGTGGTCAGAAACAGCGAGTTTAAGAACTATGTGGCTATCCCTTCAAATCAATATAACAGATTGACTACTTCTGTTAATATTGATCTTAATGAACCTCTTGCCCATGTAGAAAGCATAATTCTAAATGAAATGAAGGGCATGCATAAGAGGTTTGTGAAGCTCACCGATGATGAGAATGTTAAGGGACCGGAATACATGGGTGTACAGAAGATTTCAGATCATGGCATCGCTTTACAGTTTGCAATCCACACAAAGGGACTCTATAGAGGCAGGGTAGCGAGAGAATTAAACCGCGAACTGAAAATGATGTTTGAAAGGAATAATATCAGGTTTGCAATGCCGCAGATTGTAGTCAACAATCCGGTGGAACATGAGGCACCTCCTGAAACTGATAATTATCCAGAGCCGATTCCGGGAGTAATGGAACAACAGAAGGAATGAAATTGGACATAAGAAAAGACATGGCTAACTCAGAAAATAAAAAAGTAAAGTTATCTTTGAGAACGGAACTTAATATTCTGTTCCTGCTTGTAATGGTCGGAATGATAGTTTTTCTGAACATTATAACCCATTTTTTTTTGGAGCGGGTCTATTTATCACACCAGTTGGATGTGGTAAAAAATGCCTATAGGAGTATAGACGAGGCTTCCACCGATGGAAGCTTTTCTACCGATGAATATGACATAGAGCTTCAAAGTATCTACGATCAATATGGAATAGATCTTATAGTTCTTGATGCTGATTCACAGATGATAAAATCATCCTCAAGTGATGCTGACTATATGGCTCACATTTTATGGGAAAACCTTATAGGGGACAGCCTTCTGGGAGGCAGTGATGGCGTAAAAAGAATTATTGAAAAAAATGAAGACTATACAATTCAGATTGAAAATGATAAGCGCTTAAACACGGAATATCTTGAAATATGGGGAGTCATAGATTCGGGATACATTGTAATGGTTAGAAGCGCACTTGCAGGAATAAGGGAGAGCGTCGGAATTTCCAACAATTTTATGCTTTATGCTGGAATCATAGCAATTATCATTGGATCAATCAGTATTTTATACCTCAGTAACAGGATTACAAAGCCTATACTTCAGCTCTCTAAAATCTCCGAAGAAATGAAGAACCTTAATTTTGAGGCGAAGTATCAGCCAAATAATAAGAAAAAGAATACAAATGAGATAGATATTCTTGGTGAGAATATCAATGAGCTGTCGGAAACTTTGGAATCAACAATCAAGGAACTTAAGACAGCAAATAACGAGCTAAAGCAGGATATTGAACGCAAGGAACAAATAGATGAAATGCGTCGGGAGTTTTTATCAAATGTATCTCATGAATTGAAAACTCCTATAGCACTTATTCAGGGGTATGCAGAAGGTCTTGAGGAAGGCATAAGCGATGATCCTGAGAGTATGGCATTTTATTGTGATGTCATAAGGGATGAAGCATCCAAGATGGATACACTGGTTAAAAAGCTTCTAACCCTTAATCAGCTGGAATTCGGAAATGATGTAGCCCAGATGGAAAGATTTGATATCACCGAAACTATTAAGAATTATATAAAATCAGCCGATATATTAACGAAGCAGAAAAATGCTTCGGTGCATTTTGACAATTATCCTCCTATCTATGTTTGGGCTGATGAGTTCAAGACAGAAGAAGTTCTTATGAATTATTTCAGCAATGCTCTGAATCACTTAAGCGGTGATTGTATAATTGAAATAAAGCTAAAGACATATGAGGATAAAGTTCGAATTTCTGTGTTTAACACAGGTGAGCCTATACCGGAGGATAGTATCGATCACATATGGGAGAAGTTTTATAAGGTTGATAAGGCCAGAACCAGAGAATATGGTGGCAGCGGAGTGGGACTTTCAATTGTTAAAGCGATTATGGAATCGATGCACCAGGGGTATGGCGTAAATAATTATGATAATGGTGTGGAGTTTTGGTTTGAACTTGAGACCAGATAAACCTTATGGAGGCGTTTATGGTTAAACGTGTTGTAAAGGCTTTAATTACATGTTTTGTTGCAGGATTTTTTCTGACGGGCTGTGGGTCACAGTTTCCGGAAATGTCTCAGGATCAGCATGATCAGACTGTTCATTATATGGTGAGTCTTCTTATGAAGTATTCAAACAACGGAGTTGAAAAGCTATCTTCCTTAAGTTCGCTTGAGCTTGAAAGACAGATGAAGAAGGAAGCCAGAGAAAAAGCAAAGGCTGAGCGAGATGCTTTGAATGCTGAGGACGTAGCGAATTTGAAGGAAGACCTGGAGCAGTCTGATGGGGATAATTCTGATACAAATAATGATAGCAAATCAGAGGAAACACCCGAAGAGAAGCTTGATGAAAACTCAGAACAGACAGGTAATGATAATTCTGAAGCAGATACTTCTTCTGAACAGGCAGTTAATGAAACAACCGTAGATGCTCCAAACACGGATGGCAGTTCTGTTGATACACAAATTGAAGACGATATAGATGAACTTCTTGATAAATATGAGGATGAGCTGAATGAAGGATTAAAAAATACAGAAAGTGAGATTGCTGAAAGTAATCCGGGACAGGACTCATCTGTGGAAGAAACGCCTACAATGCCTTCTGCAGATGGAGAGACTACTGCAGCAGAACCTGATAAAATAGTGGATGGTATGAGACAGGAACTTTCTAAAGGAATGTTTCTTACCTATTCGGGATACAGCGTTGCCGGGACCTATCCCGATAATGACGATATTTTTGTAATAACGGCTACTTCCGGTAAAAAACTGCTGATACTTAATTTCAGACTTGCTAATACAAGCGGAATGGACGTTACCGTTGATATGGTTAAGGCTAACCCGCATTTTCAGATTGTACTTAATGGTGTAAATATTGGATATACAAATGTTACCATGCTGGAAAATGACTTAAGCTCCTATTCAGGAACGATTACCTCCGGAGAAAAGAAGAGCATGGTTTTGATAAAACAGATGGATGCATCGAAACTCAAAAATGTTGAAAGTCTCGCGCTTATTGGTGACATGGGCGGAGAAACAATAGAGTTTAAGCTTGAATAAAAACAGAACTAATGCATGGAACCCTCTTTGCTGATATATTCGGTAAAGAGGGTTTATTGTGTTAAAAATGCATACACTGTATTAAATATGTATAAATTTTTTAGTATTTGAGTAAAATTCGTGATATACTAATTTAGTTATAAAGACTTTTAATCTTTTGTGATTATGATGAGGTAGATAATATGAAGAAGTTAGAAGAATATGTAAGAACTATACCTGATTTTCCGGAACCGGGCATCATGTTCCGTGATATAACCACAGTTATTCAGGATCCTGACGGACTTCATCTTGCTATAGACGAGATGCAGAAGCTTATTGAAGGAGTAGATTTTGATATTATTGCAGGAGCTGAATCCAGAGGATTTATCTTCGGAACAGCCATTGCCTACAATTTGAGAAAGGGTTTTGTGCTTATTCGAAAAGAGGGTAAGCTTCCCTGCGAGACAGTGTCTGAGGACTATGAACTTGAATATGGTAAGGCTACTCTTGAGATGCATAAGGATTCCATTAAGCCGGGGCAGAAGGTAATCATTGTTGACGACCTTATTGCTACAGGCGGTACAGTCAATGCTATGATCAAGATGATCGAGAAGCTTGGCGGTGAGGTTGCAGGAGTTCTTGTACTTATGGAGCTCAGAGGCCTTAAGGGCAGAGAAGCACTTGGCAATTACAAGCTTTATTCTGCACTCACATATGAAGGAAAATAATTTTTTAGTTGCGGAGAGTTAATTGTATGGGACGGACAGAATTTGATGATGGCAAAATTGAATCGATCGACGAATTTCAGTCTCCCGAGGCCCTCTATGAAGGGCTTATTACTCGTGTCCGCAGATATCATCCCTCTGATGATATTACATTGATTGAGAAGGCTTATCAGGCTGCAGCAGAGGCTCATAAGGAGCAGAGAAGAAAGTCGGGTGAGCCTTATATTATTCATCCACTCTGTGTTTCAATTATTCTTGCTGACCTTGAAATGGATAAGGAGACAATTGCAGCAGGACTTCTTCATGATGTGGTAGAGGATACAATTTACACGAAGGAAGAGGTTGAAAGGCAGTTTGGTGCTGAAGTAGCACTTCTTGTGGACGGTGTTACCAAGCTGCAGGGACTGGAACTATCCGGTGACTATGCATCTAAAACTCCTGATCAGATGGAGATGCAGGCTCAGAATCTGCGAAAGATGTTTCTGGCCATGGCAAAGGATATCAGGGTTATACTTATTAAGCTTGCAGACAGACTGCACAATATGCGTACTCTAAAACATATGCCGCCTGAGAAGCAGCAGAGGATTTCTCAGGAAACTCTTGATATTTACAGCCCCATTGCAGGAAGACTTGGTATCAGTAAGATCAAGATTGAACTTGACGACCTTTCTCTAAAATATTTGGAGCCGGATATTTACTATGATTTGGTTAAGAGAGTTGCTCAGAGAAAGGTAGAGAGAGAAAAATACGTAGAAGAGATTTGTGTTGAGGTCAGACAGCATATCAGTGCAGCCGGTATACCGGGGGAAGTAAATGGCAGAGTTAAGCATTTCTTTAGTATTTATAAGAAAATGCATAACCAGGGAAAGACCCTTGATCAGCTTTATGACTTATTTGCTGTGAGAATTATTGTTGATTCTGTAAAGGATTGTTACGCAGCTCTTGGCGTAATCCATGAGATGTATAAGCCCATTCCGGGCAGATTTAAAGATTATATCGCAATGCCTAAGCCTAATATGTATCAGTCACTTCACACTACACTGATAGGCGCTTCGGGACAACCTTTTGAGATTCAGATAAGAACATATGATATGCATCGTGCAGCTGAGTATGGTATTGCTGCACACTGGAAATATAAAGAAGCATCTGACGGCAAGCATGCGGAAGGACAGGAAGAGGAGAAACTTACCTGGCTTAGACAAATTCTGGAATGGCAACAGGACATGTCTGATAACCAGGAATTTATGAATCTTCTTAAGAGTGATCTCAATCTGTTTTCAGAGGATGTATATTGCTTTACACCTAATGGAGAAGTCAAGAATCTTCCCGCAGGATCTACTCCTATCGATTTTGCATACAGTATACACAGTGCCGTAGGCAATAAAATGATCGGAGCCAAGGTGAATGGCAAGCTGGTTCCTATCGACTACCGAATACAAAATGGTGACAGAATAGAAATTCTGACCAGCCAGAATTCCAAGGGACCCAGTCGAGACTGGCTCAGTATTGTTGGCAGTACTTCTACGAAAAATAAGATCAATCAGTGGTTCAGGAACGAGTTTAAGGAAGAAAATATAAGCAAGGGTAAGGAAACACTTGTTGAGTATTGCCGTTCCAAGGGAATTGATATTTATAATATCATGAAGCCTGAGTACCAGAACCTGATAGTTCGTAAATATGGATTCCATAGCTGGGATGCGGTTCTTGCTGCAGTGGGACATGGCGGACTAAAGGAAGGACAGGTTGTTAATAAGATCCTCGAGCTTTATGAAAAGGATCATAAACAGAACATGACCGATGAAGAGGTATTGGCTGCTGTTGCTGAATCCAATGTCACCCCAAGGATCAGTAGTTCCGGAAGCGCCATTATAGTCAAGGGAATTCATGACGTGGCAGTCAGGTTTTCAAAATGCTGTAATCCTGTCCCGGGTGATCCTATAGTTGGTTTCGTAACGCGAGGACGCGGCGTATCAATTCACAGAAAAGATTGTGTCAATGTACGTTCCATGCAACATGAAGACCGCACGAGACTCATAGAGGCCAAGTGGGAGAGTCATGCACTTGGCGAAAAATATGTTGCAACCATCAATATATTTGCTAATAACAGATCCGGACTTCTTGCTGATGTTTCAAGGGCTCTTACAGAGAAAAATGTTGATATTCTTTCTATGAATACAAGGACAAGCAAACAGGGGCTTGCTACTATGGAGACATCCTTCCAGGTATCAAGCAGAGAAGAGCTTGGAGATATTGTTGATAAGATAAGGAACATAGACAGTGTCATCGATATAGAGAGAACAACGGGCTAAAACAGCGTATTATAAATGACAACAGGTTTTAGATATTATTGCACCGGGCGTTATGTTCCAGCGCCTGGTGACTTGATTGAGATTTTTTAATCAGTTTTTTACCGGGACTTCTGGTTGAAAGGTAAGTAAATGAAAAATAAGGATATAGGAACTGCGGCAGTTGGTTCAATGTGCATGGGAATGTTACAGACTAACTGCTATTTTATTTTTAAAGAGGATGGAAATGATCACGGTGTCAGCAACGATCCCGATGAGTCAAGAAAGCTTACACCGGTCGTTTTTTTTGACCCACCGGATAGGGGAGAGCTTATCTACGAAGAACTGAAAAAGAGGGGATTCAAGGTTGAAGGAATATATCTTACACATGGTCATTTTGACCATATGATGGGGGCCGGAAGATTAAAGGAACTTTCAGGAGTAAAGGTATATGCTTACGAAAAGGAAGCAATGGTTTGTGAGGATTTTTACTACAATCTGTCCAGCATGTTTGGAGTAAGTGCTTCAATAAAACCGGATGTTCTTCTTAGAGATGGCGAGATGTGTGAATGCGCAGGACTGTCATTTAAAACCATTGCAACTCCGGGACATACGCAAGGGGGATGTTGCTATTATTTTGAGGATGACAATATTTTAATAAGTGGCGATAGTTTGTTTAATGGCTCTGTGGGACGCACGGATTTTCCCGGTGGATCTGCAGCTACACTTACAAGGTCATGCCATGAGAAATTGTTTTGTCTTCCTGACGACACTGTAGTTTATCCGGGACATGGTGAAACAACCACAATTGGTTTTGAAAAGACACATAATATGTATTTGTGATTTAAATAATTAAGGCAGTAATATATATGATTCAGGTTTTACTAAATAAAGATAAATATAAATATGATATACACTCACTTATTAAAGCATTTTATCCAAAGGAGGATGTCAGTGTCCTCACCTATGATGAAGCTGCGGATAATAAAAGTGTAAACAATAAAAATGCTTCAGAGGATGTTTTGTTTAAGACAGAAATAGAGCTCCATGAGGATAAAGGCTTTATTTCAATGAAGATAATTCACAACGATGGCAGTGAGGTTTTTGCTAAATCCGTGTGCATTGACGGTGAAGGTGAGAGTTCCGGTTCAACTAACGGATCATCAGCATCTTTAACAACGCCCAAAAATGCCTTAAAGCAGATGATGTATAGGCAATTATCAAAGGAAATAGGACATGTACTTCCATGGGGATCCCTTACGGGGATACGACCAACAAGAATTCCCATGCAGATGCTTGAAGCAGGGAAAAATGAAGTGGAAATTAAAACATATATGCAGGATACCTTTTTTGTATCTGATGAAAAAACAGAGCTTGCATATGATATTGCTGTGAGGGAAAAGAAGATTCTTGATGATATAAACTATGAGAATGGATACAGTATATATCTTGGAATTCCGTTTTGTCCGACAACATGCCTTTACTGCTCATTCACCTCGTTTCCTATAGCAACCTGGAAAAAGAAGGTGGATTCATATATTAGCTGCCTTGAAGAAGAAATAGATTACGTAGCGGAGGCTTTTAAGGATAAGATTGTTAACTCTGTTTACATAGGCGGCGGAACACCTACGACTCTTGAACCGTCTCAGATGACAAGGCTTATAACATATCTTAGAGATAAGATTGACTTAAGTGAATGCAGGGAGTTTACTGTAGAATCCGGAAGACCTGATTCCATAACCCGTGAAAAGCTTCGGGCAATGAAAGAATGCGGCGTTGACAGAATCTCCGTTAATCCGCAGACAATGAGCGATGAAACCTTAAGACGTATCGGAAGACAGCATACGGTTTCACAGTTTGTTGAAGCCTATTATATGGCCAGAGAAGAAGGCTTTGACAACATCAATATGGATATTATCCTTGGGCTGCCGGGGGAAACCGAAGAAGATGTGAAGCACACCATGGCTGAGATTGAAAAGCTTTATCCTGATGACCTCACTGTGCACAGTCTTTCTGTAAAAAGAGGATCAAGACTTGCTGAACATATAAAAAATAATGGATTTTTTGTTGCAGGCGATACAGGAAGAATGATGGAGATAGCCAAGGAAAGCGCATCTAAGATGGGACTTACTCCTTACTATCTATACAGGCAAAAAAACATATCCGGAAACCTTGAAAACACAGGATATGCCCGTGAGGGAAAGGCCGGTATATACAATATTCTAATGATGGAAGAGGTTCAGTCCATTGTGGCACTTGGAGCAGGGACCGTAACAAAGAGAGTGTACGGCGATGGCAGAATAGAGAGATGCGATAATGTTAAGGATGTTACTCTTTATATGAATAGCATTAATGATATGATCGACCGCAAAAAGAAATTGTTTGGCTAACAGAGGCTCAAATATTATTCGGTTAAAGAATTATTATATTGATAAAGGCATATATGGGTGAGGGGAAAGAGCTTAGGGGAGAAAAATTAAATGCAGTCAAATCACGGAAGATATGAAATGATGACCAAAACGCCGGTACCGCAGCTTATATTAAAGCTGGCTGTACCGACAATTATAAGTATGCTCGTTACAGGCATATATAATACCGCAGATACATTTTTTGTCGGTAAGATTTCAACGCAGGCAACAGCAGCTGTCGGCCTCGTATTTACAGTAATGGCACTTGTTCAGGCAACAGGCTTCTTTTGTGGCCATGGTTCAGGAAACTATCTGTCAAGAATGCTCGGGGCAGGTGAAAATAAGAAAGCTAGCGAAATGGCGTCAACAGGATTTGCGCTTTCAATAATTCTGGGATTGATCATTGCAGTTGTCGGTAATATTTTTGTAGATGATCTTGCCATGATGATAGGTGCAACGCCCACAACTTTGGAAGATACCAGTAAGTATATGAGGATAATACTTATGGGCGCACCTTTTATGACAGGTCAGTTTGTTATAAACAATCAGCTGAGATTTCAGGGCAGTGCTGTATATGCCATGATTGGACTTATGTGCGGAGCTGTTATGAATATGGGACTTGATCCACTTCTTATATTTGTTTTCCATATGGGGGTATCAGGTGCAGCCATAGCAACGATAATGGGCCAGCTTACCAGCTTTATTGTTTTGCTCATAGGTAGTAGCAAGGGTGAAAATATTAAGCTGTCTCTTTCAAATGTTAAGCTTAATATGTACTACACAAAAGAAATCATAAACGGTGGTGCTCCTTCACTTTTCAGACAGGGACTTGCGGCTGTGGCAACGCTTCTTATGAACAAGGCTGCGGGAAACTTTGGCGGAGATGCCGCTATAGCAGGTATGTCTGTTAATACCAGAGTAATGATGATGATGTCATCGGCGCTTATAGGTTTTGGACAGGGATATCAACCAGTGTGCTCCTTTAATTACGGAGCGGGACTTAAAAATCGTGTTAAGGAAGGCTACTTTTTTTGCGTTAAGTATGCAACTATTTTTTTAGTTGTTGTAGGAGCGCTGTGTATTGCATTTTCATCTCAGATTATTTCAGTATTCAGAGATGATCCGGAGGTTATTGCAGTCGGAACAGTTGCGCTTAGATGGACATCTGCAGCACTTCCTCTAAGTGGCTGTATTGTTATGACAAATATGATGCTCCAATCAATTGGTAAGGGCATCAAGGCTTCTATTATGGCTTCATGCAGAAACGGCATTTTCTTTATACCGCTTATTTTGATTCTTCCGCAGATTTTTGGACTTTTTGGGGTAGAGATAACTCAAGCGGTTGCAGATATGTTTTCACTTGCAGTATCTATCCCATTGGCTTATTCAGAAATAAGACATTTTAATGAATGATTTATTTAAGGAATAAAGATTTGAAGAGAAAAGACCTTTTTAGAAGAATAATAATAATTCTGTTTATATTAGCTTTCTTTTTGACAGTCTATCTGCTTATCGGCCGGCCTATGCTGAAATTTGTAGGGGATACAGATAAATTAAAGACTTATATAGAGAGCAAAGGAATAAGAGGTATCATGATTTTCTGCTGCCTGGTGGCAGTTCAAACCGCATCATCCTGTATCCCGGGTACACCTTTTTATATGGGGGCGGGATATGCACTGGGTGGACTTAAAGGTGCAATTCTTTGTGATGCAGGTGCTACTTTGGGTAATACCTTTGCATTTTTGATGGGCAGGAAATTTGGAAGAAAACTTCTTGAAAATCTGTTTTCTGAAAAACAGATACAATCAGTTGATCAATATGTAAAAAAAGGTAATCCCAGACTTATACATGTGATGTTTATGCTGCTTCCGCTACCAAAGGATATATATTCATGGTTTGGGTATTACTCTGAGGAAAATGTATTGACCTGGATAATTATTACTTTCGTAATGAGATTTCCGAATATATTCTTATACAGTCTTGGTGGTAATAAAATTCAGCAGCAGCAATACGGGGTACTGATAATAGGCACAGCTGCAGCTGTTCTTTTCTATGTTGTGATATTCTTTAGAATGAAGAAACTAAGGGACAGAAAAGACATTAATGATAATAAGTGATTTTGGCAGTTCTTGATATAATCTTAAAATTGTATAAATAATTAACTATTTAATGAATGTACAATTTTTAATATGTTATTATTGTATAAAGAGTTAACTATTGTTTTACCCATGCCAAAGGGCAGGAGGAGGAATTATGCAAGGCTATACCAAGATTGAATATTCAAGAAATAAAGATGTAATTCTACGTAACACAAAAGGACATTTTGTTACTCCTAATGCACACGTTAACTACTTTATTGATCTCTGTGATACAAAGGCAAGAATGAAGGAAGCAAGGGCTGCAGGCGAATCACTTGCTGAGTTTTATATTGCTTCTGATGTTATAGATACTATTCTTTGCTTAAATGGTATGGAGGTTGTTGGATCATATCTTGCAGATGCGCTCACTCAGGCCGGAGTTATTTCCAAAAATGCACATAAGACAATGTATATCACAGGACCTGAATATAATGTTAATGGGCAGATAATGTTCAGGGACAATAATAAGCATATGATAACTGATAAAAAGGTGCTTATTTTATCGGATTCTGTTACTACAGGCGGTATGCTCAAAAGTGCACTTGATTCTGTAAGATTTTATGGAGGCGAGGTAGTTGGAATAGCTGCATTCTTTTCTGTTGCAACACAGATAGAAGGCTTTCCTATAAGAACTCTTTTTTCAACAAGAGAGCTTCCTGATTATGCAAGTTATCCTCACGATAACTGCCCGCTGTGTAAAGAGGGTGTTAAGGTGGATGCTATCTGTAACGGATTTGGATATTCGACACTATAAAAATTTTATTTACTAAAAGATAGGAGCTAAAATTTTATTCGCAGGTGTTGTTTGAAAAAACTATAAGAGCTCCTTCAATACCCATATCACATAAAACAAGATTTTCTGCAGGTATGTCGATCTCTTCGACGTACCTGCTTTTATATTCCTCAAGGGAAAGCTCTGATTTTATATCAAATTCCGGACAGGAAGCGGCATAGCCCGGTTGTATTTTATCTGCCTTAGGTATGTAATCTTTAACGTAATGGATATATATGTCAGTGGGAGAGGAACAGAGCCATAGACAATAGTTAAATCCGGCTGTCAGTTTACTGATGATCCTTCGAAGCTGTTCGCTTTTTTGGCTGTCAATGATGGGAAAGCCTGTTGTTTTTATTTCATAAACAAGACTGGTAAGGAGTCTGTAATCACTTCTTGACAGATAATTCTGGTAATGATTTATTAAAAAATCACATACTTCATATTTACCGCAGTACATTATTTCGCAGGTAACAACATCAATTGGATTGTGTTTATCGGTATTTAATGAACTTATTTCAGGAAACAGGGTATTGTCCCGGTAACCTTTTTTGCTTTCCAGAATTGTTATTGTGTTTTTAGTAAGATATTTATATTCCAAGCTGCTCTCGCTCATATGTATTTCCCTGGCCAAGAATCATTGGTTTTTATTTTTTTCTCAGAAAAATAGAAAACGTATTGGACTACATCTAATATAAAAATTTTATCACAATAAAAATGTATTTTGCTATTGACATTGCATATAAGGAGGAATATATTTAAATCAACATATGAACAAATGCTCATACGTAATAATTTTAAGGAGAATAATATGGCTGAGCTTACCTGTAAACTAGAGGAACTTCCCGATGAGGAAGAGATGTATGATCTTGCTGAACTGTTTAAGGTATTTGGGGATTCTACCAGAATTAGAATATTGTTTGCACTTTTTGCTTCGGAATTTTGTGTAAACGATCTGGCAGAGAACCTGGGCATGACACAATCTGCCGTATCTCATCAGCTTAAGATACTTAAGATGAACAGTCTTGTTAAGAGCAGACGAGAGGGCAAGCAGATGTACTATTACCTGGCTGATGATCACGTCAGAACAATTATCTCAATGGGACGTGAACATATAGAAGAAAAATAAACATTCAAAAAGAAAAGAGGACAAAACTATGAAGAAGAGCTACAAATGTGAAGTTGACTGTGCAAATTGTGCTGCAAAGATGGAGGAGGCCATAAACAAAATCGAAGGCGTTAAGAGTGCAAGAGTAAACTTTATGACTCAGAAGCTTACACTTGATGCTGAGGATGACAGATATGATGAGATTCTCGATGCTGCAGTTAAAGCCTGCAAGAAGGTAGAGCCTGATTGTGAGATTGAGATCTGATAATAGAAATTTGATCATAGAAATTTGATTTTTAAGAAGGTTTAAAGATTTTTATAAGATATTATTGCAACAAAGGATACCAACCGGAGGATATACTAATGACTAAAAAGATGAAAAAAACAAGAAACAGAATAATAGCAATACTTATCATATTTGTTTTGTTATTAGTATTGGAACATACAGGAGTTTTTGATAAGCTACCTGTTCCCACCGCATTTAAGACACCTTTAATGTTTGTGATATATCTTATTCCGTATCTTGTAATCGGATACGATGTGCTAAGGAAAGCGTTCATAAATATTTCTCACGGACAGGTTTTTGATGAAAACTTTCTGATGATGATCGCAACATTTGGGGCATTTGGAATAGGTGAGTATACTGAAGCTTTGGCAGTAATGCTTTTTTATCAGACTGGAGAGCTGTTTCAGAGTTATGCAGTTGGTAAATCAAGAGCTTCTATTACAGAGCTTATGAGTATAGCGCCTGAATATGCCAATGTGCTTAATGAGTCAGGTGAAGTAGAAGAGACTGACCCTGAGGATGTGCAGATAGGTACAACAATCCTTATTAAACCCGGCGAGAAGATTCCGATTGATGGAATCGTAATAGAGGGAGAATCCTTCGTTGATACTTCAGCAATAACAGGAGAATCTGTTCCGAGAAGAGTTGCAGAAGGCGGTGAAGTAATAAGCGGCTGCGTAAACAAGGACAGCGTACTTAAAATTTGCACTACCAAAAACTATGAAGACTCTACTGTGGCCAAAATCTTAGAGCTTGTGGAAAATGCAAGCAATAAGAAATCACGAATGGAAAATTTTATCACAAGATTTGCGAGATACTACACACCTATAGTTACCATCGGTGCTGTATTACTTGCAATTATTCCGCCTATATTTGGCATGATGTCTTTTTCAGATTCCATTAAAAGAGCCTGTATCTTTCTTATAGTTTCCTGCCCCTGCGCCCTTGTGATCTCAGTTCCCCTTGGTTTTTTCGGAGGAATCGGTGCAAGCTCAAGACTTGGAATCCTTGTAAAGGGCAGCAATTACCTCGAAGCTATTGCTGAGGCAAATACTCTGGTACTTGATAAGACCGGCACCATTACAAAAGGTGAGTTCAAGGTTACTGAGATAATATCTGCAAGCTCCGCGACAACAAAGGAAGAAATCATCTGTCTTGCTGCAGGTGCCGAGAAGTTTTCAAATCATCCGATTGCAAAATCTGTCATTTTATATCATGAGGAGATGCATGAGGAAAATAAAGCTTTATCGGATGCAGATTATGAGCTTTCAGACATCAGTGAGGTCCCCGGTAATGGCATTACGGGAATGCTTAATGGCGAAAAAGTATTTGTGGGAAATGCAAAGCTTCTTAAGAGTAATGATATTGCTTTCAAAGAATCCGATAAACCGGGAACAGTTATTTATGTTGCGAAGGGAAAACTTTTCCTTGGAACAATTATAATATCTGATACAATAAAAGAAGGTGCAGCAGATGCTATTTCAGGTGCAAAACGCGCCGGTGTATCCAAAGTCATAATGCTTACCGGAGATAATGAGGATACAGCGAAGGCTGTAGCTGACAAGGTAGGAATAGACAAGGTTTATGCACAGCTTCTGCCGGCTGATAAAGTGGAAAGAGTTGAGAGCCTTCTTACGGAAAACAGTAGTGGCAAGGTTGCATTTGTGGGAGATGGAATAAATGATGCTCCGGTACTTATGCGTGCCGATGTTGGAATTGCCATGGGAAGCATGGGATCAGATGCTGCTATTGAGGCTGCTGACATAGTACTTATGGATGACGACATAGGCAAGATTTCCGCAGTTATCCAAATAGCAAGGAAGACTCTTAGAATAGTTAAGGAAAATATTGTTTTTGCTCTTTCTGTAAAAATACTGATACTGTTTCTTGGTGCAATTGGATTTGCAACTATGTGGATGGCGGTTTTCGGAGATGTCGGAGTGGCAGTCCTCGCTATTTTAAATTCAATGAGAGCCATGAAATGGTCGAAAGAGGACATGAATGGCAAAATCAGAGCTTGAACTTATTCAGTTACTTATGAAGCTGATTGGTCATAAGACAGGTGAAATCAGCAAGGTCACATACTCTCCTCAGAAGATTGCTTTTCCGGAGTCTGCGGAGGGAGAAACCTTTTTACCAAGGTCAACACCTGAAGAGCAGGGAGTTGACAGTGCTTTTATTGAGAAACTTTTCAGAACATTATATGACAATACCAGTTGTCATATGCATAAAATAATGGTTGTAAGAAACGGCCATGTTATAGGTGAGTGCGCTTTTAAGCCATTTGATATGGAATACTGGCATGTGACTCATTCTATGTGTAAAAGCGTTACTGGAATGTCTATAGGCCTTCTTGTAAGTGAAGAAAAAATTAAATTAGATGACAAGATTGAAGATATATTTGGCAGAAAAGGGCCACTGCAGTATTTCTTTTCAAAAGGATTAACGGTAAGACATCTTCTTACCATGAGTAGTGGCGCTGAGTTTAACGAATCGGGTTCTGTTCTTTCCGATGATTGGAAAAAGCAGTTTCTGGAGTCACAGACAAAATTCACACCTGGTTCTGCCTTTGAGTATAATTCAATGAATTCATACATGCTCTCGGCAATTGTGACAGAGGTTACAGGCGAGAGCATGTTTGATTATCTAAAACCAAGATTGTTTGAACCCTTGGGGATAAAGCGCGTGTTTTGGGAAAGCTGTCCGCTTAATATCACGAAAGGCGGCTGGGGTATGTATATGAGACTCGAGGATATGGCTAAACTTGGACAGCTTTATTTGAACGAAGGAATGTATGACGGCAAACAGATACTTCCTTCTGAGTGGGTTAAAGAAGCAACCACTGCGCAGATAGCAACAGGAGAAACCACTGCTCCCGGGTATGGCTTTCAGCTCTGGACAAGCAGCTCAAGGCTTGGGGCGTATACATTTAACGGTATGCTTGGGCAGAATGTATATGTTTTCCCTGACATCAACATGATGATAGTGACGAACGCAGGCAATGAAGATCTTTTCCAAAAAGGAAACATGTCAGGCACAGTGCATAAGCTTATGTCAGAGCTTCAGGTAAGCGATGAACCGATACCTTTTACCGGGGAAGTAAGGATTAAACAAAGCAGTCTTAAAGAATTTATAAGACAAGCTGAAGATCTTCCTGAAAACAGAACCTTTATAGCAGGTGGTGGATGGAACAAAAAGAAAAAGCGAAGCGCTCTTGGAATGTCCGACAAGATCAGATATCACCTGATGAAAATCCTCGATGGCGTAAGCTATGACATGGATGATGAGGGTGTTGGCTTTATGCCGCTTCTTGTACAGGTTATGCACAACAACTATACAGACGGTATAAAATCTATAGGCTTTAGACTTGATGAAAGAACAGGTGCATTTTTCCTGCTTATTAGAGAGGGCGAAGCAACACATGAGATTAAATGCGGCTTTGATGGATTCAGGGCTGTATCGCAGATTGATGAGCACGGAGAAATCTATGCAATATCAACGGTATCTGAATTTTCAATTGATGAGTACGGACGCCCGGTTCTTAGAAATGAGTTTTATCTGTTGGAGGACTCTACAGCCAGAGTAATGAATATTTATTTTGGAAAAAGAGAACCACTTCAGCATGATATACATTTTGGATTTGGCAAAATAAAGCCACCTGTAAATATCGGAATCAGATTTGATGAGATACCGGGAAGCGGAATGCTTATAAGAATACTCAATCAATTTGGCCATCTTGATGTAGGAAAGGGCATGAGCGGATTTGTTATAAACAGATTGACTGATTACGGAGCAATTGATGCCCTGATGCTGGCTATCAGAAATACTGTAAGGCCGAAGCTCCATGGCGTAATGCATGACAAAGAAGCCGGTGTGGAGTATGATAATAATATTGAAACTCAGAAATTACCTGAGAGCAATGTAAATGAAGAAGATGCTATTATGGAGGACGATTGAATATGGCAAATGAGATTTATAAAAAGGTTAATGACTGTGTAGAGGCTATAAGAAAGGTAACAGACTTTAAGCCCAGAGTTGCTATAACACTTGGATCGGGCCTTGGAAACTATGCTGATCAGATAGATATAAAGTGTGAGATTTCATATTCTGACATTCCGGGATTCCCTGTTTCTACAGTACCCGGACATGCAGGGAAGTTTATTTTCGGATATGTTGGAGATGTACCCGTTGTCTGCATGAAGGGAAGAGTTCATTTCTATGAGGGCTATGACATAAGTGATGTTGTTCTTCCTGCAAGAGTAATGAAAATGCTTGGAGCAGAAATTCTGTTCCTCACTAATGCTGCAGGTGGTATTAATTATACATTTGATGCAGGTGATCTTATGCTTATAAATGATCAGATTTCCGTATTTGTCAGAAATCCGCTTATTGGACCCAATATTGACGAATTTGGTACAAGATTCCCTGATATGTCCTGCGTATACGATAAGGAGCTTCGCGAGATAATTCTGGAGACAGCTCTTGAGAATAAGATTCCGCTTAAGCAGGGTATTTATGCTCAGCTTACAGGGCCTTCTTTTGAATCTCCGGCTGAAATCCGCATGCTTAGAAATATGGGAGCTGATGCTGTTGGTATGAGTACTGTAGTTGAGGCAATAGCTGTAAGACATATGGGCATGAGAGTCTGCGGTGTTTCATGTATCAGTAATCTTGCGGCCGGCATGCTTAATGAGCCTCTTTCGCACGAAGATGTTCAGAAAGCAGCTGATAAGACAGGTCCTTTATTTGAGAAGCTTGTTACTGAGTGTGTAAAAAAATTCTAATAAAAGAGATTGGAGAAGCCATTAATGAGAATAAGATTCTATAATGCCAAAATTCTCACTATGAGAGAAGGACAGGATATCTTTAAGGGTGAGCTCTGGGTTAGTGATGATAAGATTATCTACTGCGATACTACTGAGCAGGTTGAGAACTACTATAAGGAAAATCCCGGCTCAATGCTTGTATTTGACAGAGAAATTGATTGCAAGGGTAATCTTTTGATGCCGGGATTCAAGAATGCTCATACTCATTCCGGTATGACGCTTTTAAGGTCAAGAGCAGATGATCTGCCTCTTTCAGACTGGCTTAATAAACAGATATTCCCCGTTGAAGCAAAGCTGACGGCAGAGGATATTTATTATCTTACAAAGCTTGCAATACTTGAGTATGTAAGTGGTGGTATTACATCCATCTTTGACATGTATCTTACGCCTGAATCAATAGCTGATTCCTGCAGAGACGCCGGTATGAGATGCGTTCAGGTGGGAGCTGTCAATAATTTTAGTCAGTCACCTGAGCTTGTTGAAGAGATGTATAACAAGCTTAACGGAAGGGATGCTTATAATTCCTATATCCTTGGCTTTCATGCTGAATATACCTGTAGTAAGGAGCTTTTGGAAA
Organism: Butyrivibrio sp. NATIVEDY162; assembly: GCF_045999815.1. GTDB lineage: Bacteria > Bacillota > Clostridia > Lachnospirales > Lachnospiraceae > Butyrivibrio. The sequence continues at coordinate 630,203 of NZ_CP172573.1, read as the reverse complement.
AAATAGCAGATCTCTCTCATAAATATAAGGCACCTGTTTTTACACATATTTCTGAGACTGCAGGAGAGGTTGCAGGCTGCAGGGAGAGATATGGAATGAGCCCTGTGGAGTTTTTGGACAGTCTTTCCATGTTTGACTATGGCGGAGGCGGATATCATCTTGTTCATACAGACGAGAAGGATATGGATATATTGAAAAAACGCGGGATGTATGTTGTCACGAATCCCGGGTCAAATACAAAACTTGCCAGCGGCATAGCTCCAATAAACGATTACTTAAAGAGAGGCATTCCCGTTGCTATAGGTACTGACGGGCCGGCAAGTAATAACGCCCTTAGTATGTTCAGGGAGATGTTCCTTGTAACAGGCCTTGGAAAGCTCAAGGAAAATGACGCTGCCTGCATAGATGCCAATGAAGTCCTTAAAATGGCTACAGTAAATGGCGCTCATGCAATGGGACTTAATGATGCGGATGTTCTTGCACAGGGTAAGCTTGCAGATGTGATTATGATCGATCTTAACATGCCAAATATGCAGCCGATAAATAATATCTGCAAGAATATTGTTTACAGCGGTGATACATCAAATGTTGTAATGACCATGATCGGTGGTGTTATCAGATATGAAAAGGGCGAGTACAACATTGGTGAGAGCCCTGAAGATATTTATAAAAAGGCTAATGAGATTAAACAGAGAATAGACAAGGAATTGTAATTTCGGAGAGAGTATGACATCAGGTTTGATTTTGGGGATTATTGCAGCATTTATCTTTGCTGTATTCATTATTGGCTACAACAATAATAAAATCGAAGAGAGGAATTTTAAAAAGAAGTGCGCAGACGAATACGGTGCTGCGCCTTCGTCTCGTCTAAGGAAACATAGGGGAGAGCCGGGTGGATATTTTAAAGTAAATAAGAGCTCTTTTTATCTTGATGATATTACCTGGAATGACCTTATGATGGATGATGTATATGACCGCATAAACTATTGTGAGACTTCTTCCGGTGAGGAATATCTGTATCATATCCTAAGGTGCCCTCTGATAGAAGAGACTAATAACTTTGCAGGCATGGAAAATAGCCTTGATTGTCTTAATGCTGATGCTGATGAAAGAATTAAGCTTAAAGAGAGTCTTCACAGGATAGGAAAGACTGGCAGATATTCGATTTGGGAATATCTGCCTATGATTGATAAGGCTGAACCGGGATCAAATTCAGTGCATTTGATAGTTCTGCTTTTATATATAGTCTCAATTGCAATAATGGCTTTTTATAGTTTTATGCCGGGCTTTTTACTTTTTATTATTCTGATAGCCTTTAATATAATTACATATTTCAGGGTAAAAGCAGGGATAGATCCGTATATTACAACTTTTTCTTATGTACTGAGACTTATAAGAGGAGGCGAAGAGCTTTGTCGTTCTAAGTCTTTGGCTTTTTCTGATGAAATAGTAAAAATAGCAGAATGCGAAGAAAAGCTTAAAAGCTTCAAGCGCGGCTCCTGGATACTGATGTCAGGGGGCAAATATACAGGATCTTCCAATCCTTTTGATATCATTTTTGATTACGTCAGAATGATCACACACCTGGATCTTATCAAGTTCAACCACATGTATAAAAAACTAAAGAATGAGATTGGAAGTGTTGAAAAGCTGACAGAGATTATTGGTTATATAGATGCGTGTGTTTCTGTCTGCTATTACAGAGCTTCGGTTCAAAATGGATTCTGCATACCGGAATTTACAAATGAAGCTGTATTCGAAATTGAAAATGGTTATCACCCTTTGATGGAGAAGCCTGTTCCAAATTCATTTAGTGCAAAAAAAGGATTTCTCATAACAGGCTCTAATGCATCGGGTAAATCAACATTTTTAAAAATGTGCGCCATAAACAGCATTTTCGCGCAGTCAATTCATACATGTCTGTGTTCAAAATACAAGGCACCTCGCTATCGTGTATACACATCCATGGCATTAAAGGATGATCTTAAGCTTGGTGACAGCTACTATATGGTGGAGATAAAATCGCTAAAAAGAATACTTGATGCGGCAGGAGAATCAAACACACCTGTTCTTGCATTTATTGATGAGGTACTAAGAGGAACGAATACCATAGAAAGAATAGCGGCATCCTCTAAAATCCTTGAATATTTTGCAGATAATAAAGATAAAATAATATGCTTTGCTGCAACTCATGACGGAGAACTCTCTGATGTCCTTCATAATGCTTATGAAGTTCATCACTTTGAAGGAGAGATGAAGGATGATGATGTTATTTTTGACTATGCATTAAAAGACGGGCCTGCTACCAGGAGAAATGCCATAAGCCTCCTTAAGAAAATCGGTTACAATGAAAATATTGTGGATGAGGCTGAATCAATGGCAGCAAGATTTGAAGAAAAAGGAATTTGGAGTTTACGAGGTTAATATGAAGGTAACAATTTATTCAGACGGATCTGCCCGTGGGAATCCGGATGGTCCGGGGGGCTATGGTACAGTGATCCAGTATGTGGATGCTAAAGGCGTTCTGCATGAAAAAGAAATAAATGAAGGCTATGATAAAACCACCAATAACAGAATGGAGCTCATGGGGGCTATAATGGGGCTTGAAGCACTTAACAGGCCATGCGAGGTTGATCTTTATTCTGATTCGAAGTACGTTATAAGCGCGTTTAATGAAAACTGGATCAGCGGATGGCTTAAAAAGAACTGGAAAAAATCTGATGGAAGGCCTGTTAAGAATGTTGAACTTTGGAAGAGACTTCTTGAGGCCTCCGGTAAACATAAGGTTACATGGCACTGGGTAAAAGGCCACGATGGGCATCCTGAAAATGAGAGATGCGATCATTTGGCCACTTCTGCTGCTGACAGACCTTTTGCTGAACTAAAGCATGATGACGGCGGAGATTTAAGATAGGGCAATAATTGGTAAAAAGATAGCATGATATGATTTGTTTTTTTTTGATGTTGTGATATTATTTAATACGGTGTGAAATATTTTAAAAAATGCTTAAGAAAAATTCTTGAGCGGAATGGAGTGTATTATGAAATTCTTTTTGGATACTGCAAATGTTGAAGACATTAAGAAAGCAAATGATATGGGTGTTATCTGCGGCGTTACAACAAACCCTTCACTTATTGCTAAAGAGGGAAGAGACTTTAACCAGGTTGTAGCTGAGATCGCTTCTATCGTTGATGGTCCTATAAGTGGTGAGGTTAAGGCTACTACAGTTGATGCTGAGGGCATGATCAAAGAAGGTCGTGAGATCGCTAAGATTCACAAGAACATGGTTGTTAAGATTCCTATGACAGAAGAGGGACTTAAGGCTTGCCATACACTTGCAGCTGAAGGCATCAAGGTAAACATGACTCTGATCTTCACAGCTAACCAGGCACTTCTTGCAGCCAGAGCAGGCGCTGCATTCGTTAGCCCTTTCCTTGGAAGGCTTGATGATATCAGCACAAGAGGAACAGATCTTATTTCTGAAGTAGCTCAGATTTTTGACCTTCACGGCATTAACACAGAGATTATTGCAGCTTCTGTTCGTCATCCTATGCACGTTACAGACTGTGCGCTTGCAGGTGCACATATCGCTACAGTTCCTTATGGCGTTATCGCTCAGATGGTTAACCATCCTCTTACAACAGCTGGAATTGAGAAGTTCCAGAAGGATTACAAAGCTGTATTTGGTGAGTAATTTTCTGCTAATATATATGAATATTTTTATAGTTCATTTAAGAGCATCACTTTCGTGGTGCTCTTTTTAATTTTTTCCAAATTTTTTATATATGATTAATAGTTTTCGGGCGTCTGTTTTGATACCATTAATTGGGGTAAAAATTTTTTTTATAAGGCTGGTATGTATATGGCAGGAAAAGAAGTAGAGGGGCTTCCGCACGATTTATATCCAAAAGATGAATTTATAAAACTGGTGGACGAAAAAGCAGAAAATGGCGAATTATCTGCTTCTTTTTGCTGTGTGTACTTTACAGTTAAAAATTTCATGCAGTACTACATGAAATATGGCTTTGATGAAGGATATCAGCTTATTTCTTTTGTTGGCAATAAGATCAGAAATGCATTTCCTGTTGATATATGCTGTAAATTAGAGGATTCTACTTTTGCGGTTATAACTGATATTGATGATGTAGATACATTCATAACAAGAATTCAGAGGGATTTTGACGAAGTATATATTCATACCGGAATGGAACTACAGGCTGGTATTTATCCTATAGAACCTGACGATAAGAGCGCAGAAGATATTATTCAGAACGCAAACGTTGCCTGTGTAAGCGGAGAAGCCAAGACTGAAGGTATTTACATCTTTGACAGAGAGCATGTTGATAACAGCATTTTGATGCAGCATTATGTTGTTCACCATTTGGAATCAGCTCTTGAAAATGGCGAAATAATGATATATTATCAGCCGATATTTCATACATATTCAGGAAAAGTATGCGGACATGAAGCTCTTGCCAGATGGAACAATCCTGAATATGGTGCTCTTATGCCAAATGATTTCGTGCCTGTACTTGAAAATGCTAAGAAGATATATCTTCTTGATTCATTTGTGATTAAGCAGGTGTGCTCGGATCAGCGTGATATTATTGAAAAGACCGGCTTGAAACCGGTACCTGTTTCAATAAATCTTACAAGACTTGATTTTGAACTCTGTGATATGCTGAAAATTCTTGAAGATGAAGTTAAAAAGAATAGGCTTTCGAGAAATCTTATCCAGATTGAAATAAGTGAAGCTGAGATCACAACCGATAGAAAAGGAATAAAGAAAGAACTTGAGAGATTCAGAGATGCCGGATTTACTATCGTGTTTGATGATTTTGGCAGTGAGTTTTCATCTCTTCACATATTAAATGATATGCCCTTTGATGCAGTTAAGATAAACAGCAGCTTCCTGGAGGGATATACATATGATAAAAAGCCCAGAATTATGATGAAGAATGTCATAAACATGGTAAAGGAGCTTGGAATCCATACCATGATGGGCAGCGTTGAAGACGAAGAAATTCTTGAATTCTTAAAGCAGGCAGGCTGCGAGAAGACTCAGGGACACCTTTATAGTGAAGCTGTACCCCTCTGGTACTATCCTGAGGGCGGTTATCCCTTTGAATATGAGTCAGAAGAAGAGAGAAACTTCTACAGCGAGATTGGTAATGTAAACATTTTATCCCAGACACCTATAGAAGAGCATATTGATGAGGAGGAAGCAATATTCCTCAATCAGTTGCCACTTGCCATTTTTGAGCTTGATACCAAAAACAACATTAAGGTTCTTATGTACAGTAAGGACTTTAATGATATTTTCGAGCCTCTTTTTATAGGCGATGTGAGATTTATATATGATCTTTTTGATTCCCCGAGACATTCTCTCGGAAAGAATATTAAACTTCTTGCAGCTCAGTGCATCAATGATGATGAGATCCATACGCTTGAATTTGTTACAAGCAGAGGGTATAACAGGCTGATGCTTAGGCGCATCACAACCTCGGGGACAATAGGGAAAACAGCCATTCTTGCAATAGCTGAAACTATGTCTGAGGAAGATCCAAGCGCAAGAGCTGTTAAACTCAATTCACATCTGATGTTCCTGTATATGATCTATAACCGTGTTGATATTGTTAATCTTGATCTGGACACCTTTGAGACCGTATATGAGAACAATGCAAAGTTCACTCAGAAAATGAGCAAAGGAACATTTTCAAATGCTATTAAAAATTTTGCTGAAGAGGCAATTTACAATGAGGATAGAGAAGCCTTTCTCAATTTTTATAATGCAAAAACAATTAATGAACGGCTACGGGAGTTTAATTTTGACCATCTGACTGATTACTTTAGGACTAAGGATGCAAATGGCGATTATAACTGGCTTATGTATCTTATCATTCCTATTGTATCAGAGGGTAATACTATGTTTATCATGTGCTCAAGAAATATTGATGCCGAGCGTATGAGAAAGCTGCCGGATATAAGTCAGAGCGGATCAGAATATTATGACATGCCAAGTGATCCCACATTCCTGCTTCTTGCAAGCGATGCATTTACGGATACACTGGGCTATGGCTCTTTTGAACAGTTTATTAGAAATACATTTTATCTTGAAGCGAATCTGTCTGATGACAGAACTGTTTACATGCATCTTGGGCAAAGCGGTCTTATTTCTGACTTCGGCGAGACAGGATATATAGAGCTTCCTTTTAAAGAGGTTATGGACAGCATGCTTAATGCCCAGGTTATAGAAGAAGACAAGTCGAGAATGATAGACTTCTTTGACACCCAAAGACTTTTAAAGGAATATTATAGCGGAATTACTTCTGCCCATACTGTATGTCTTGAGATGACAGGGGCTAATGATATTCCAAGATATCAGTATTTCTGCTACAGAATGAGAAAATCCAGACAGGACGACAAGATACATATTTATATACTTAAATATGATATAGATCAGTTCAAGAGAACCAATGAAAGAATAAGATTCCTTGCCGAGAGAGACACCCTGACAGGGCTATATAACAGACTTACTATTGGAAGAATCTTTGATGGACTTATAAGTGACGATACAACAAAAAGCCTGGCAGTTGTACTTCTTGATCTTGATTACTTCAAACAGATAAATGACAGATTTGGTCATGATTGCGGTGATATGGTGCTAAAAGACGCAGCTGGCAGAATGACCAATAATCTTGGAGATGATTGCTATCCTTCAAGAATCGGTGGTGATGAATTCCTGGTTATTATAAGGAATCATTCGGATGCTGATGTTGATAAGCTTCTTAAGCAATTTTCAGAAGATATCAAGAGTGTAGAGTATAATGGCGAAGATGTAAAATATTCCATGTCTATCGGATATTCAGTATACCCGGGAGACGGAAAAGCGTATAATGATTTATATAGAAACGCTGATAAAGCTTTGTATTATACCAAAGAGAATGGGAAGAACAACTATTCAAAGTACAATGGGGAGTGGAGGTAAAAAGAATGTCCGGTAAGTATAATCTATGTCTTGATATAGGCGGAACCAAGATTCTTGGTGCCATATTTGATGAAAAGAAGGATATTGTTTACAGACTTAAGAAAAAGACTAAGGAAGCAGGGGATGATGTCGATAATGTCGAGAAAATGATAATCAGCGTCGTTGAAGATATGATCAATGAATCCGGCATCAAAAAAAAGGACATTAAGGCTATAGCAGCTGGAGCACCCGGAGTTATTGACCAGGGAGCCGGAATTATCCTTACTTCACCTAATCTTCCATGGACTGATTATGATATAAAGTCATCTATTGAGAAAAAATTCGATATACCTTTTTATATCGGCAATGATGTAAATGTCGGAGTACTTGGCGAATGGAAATACGGCGTTGCAAAAGGATATAAAAATGTTGTTGGATTTTTCGTGGGAACCGGTATGGGCGGCGGTCTTATTCTTGATGGCAAGATGTTCACGGGAAATAAATATAAGGCTGCAGAATATGGGCATATGATCCTTGATCCCGAAGGTCCGCTCTGCGGATGCGGACAAAGAGGCTGCCTTGAAGCATTCTCAAGTAAGAAGGGAATGAGTGCATATATATTGCAGCAAACAGCAAGAGGACGAAAGAACCTTTTGGCCGATACTATAGAGAATGGCGTATTTAAGAGTAAAAATCTGAAAAAGGCCATTGCTGCTAAGGACACTGTAACTCTGGAAGCAGTTGACAGGGCGTGCCATTACCTGGCTATCGCAACAGGCAATATGATAAATACCATAAGCCCTGATATTGTTGTATATGGCGGCGGGGTTATGGAGGCTGTAGGCGATTTCTTCATGGATAAGATTCTTGCAGAGGTGGACAGATATTGTATGCCTTCGATCAGAAATACTGTCGAGCTTAAGAAAGCAGCACTGGGAGATGATTCCAATATTTACGGTGCACTTGCAATGATAGAAGATATGTAATAAAAACCTGGACTTTATACAATAATGTGGGCTTTTTGTCACACGTAAAACTATAATAGTAGTAAAATGATATGACTGACCTGTATCTGAATGCAATAGTGTAATCGGATACAGGTTTTTGCATATATATTTTTATATTACAAACGGATATTTGATATAATGACTATTGAAAACAATAAAGGAGAGAAAAACAAAAATGATAGTAAAAATAAAAAAGCTTAGTGAAACTGCCACCATGCCTACAAGAGGAAGCTTTGCTGCTGCAGGCTATGATTTATATGCAAATGTAGATGCAGACACCAAAATTGCGCCTCATACTACAGCCAAAATCGGCACAGGACTTGCTATGGAAATTCCTGATGGATACTTCGGCGGAATCTATGCGAGAAGTGGAATCGCTACAAAAGAGGGACTTAGACCTGCAAATTGTGTTGGAGTTGTAGATTCTGATTATAGGGGAGAAATAATCGTTGCCGTTCATAATGACTCTGACATTGAACGTATAATTACTCCCGCTGAGAGAATAGCTCAGATTATTATTCAGCCCTATCTTTCAGTAGAATTTGAAGAAACTGATGAGCTTGGCGAATCAGAGCGTGGAGCAGGTGGATTTGGTTCAACAGGAAAGCAATAACTGCTAAAGGCAGCGTCCTTTTTTTCGTAAACAAATAGATTTAAAAGTGTTATAATAACAAGAGTGATTTTTTAATAAAACATAGATGCGGAGGGAATTTATGAACAATAAGCTGTATAAACTTATGAACTGGCCTGAAATTGAGGAGATTATCTACTCTGACGGAGATGATCCGCATCGAATCCTTGGAGCTCACAAGGTGGGCTCAAATCTTCTTATTCAGACTTTTTATCCTATGGCAGTTGAGATAGAAGTTGTTCCCGATTCGGGCACAAAGAAGTATAAGATGGAGCTGGCTGATGAAGCAGGTTTTTATGCTGTGCTTGTTCCTTACAAGGAAAATTTCAGGTATAAATACAGAATCACACTTGAAAACGGTGATGTTAAGGAAATAATAGATCCCTATAATTTCTCTGCAAGAATGGACAGAGAGGACTTTATAAAGTTCAATAGCGGTATTCATTATACTATCCATGAAAAGCTTGGAGCACACCTGATGGAGATTGATGGAGTTATGGGCTGTGCATTTGCGGTATGGGCTCCGGATGCAGCAAGAGTCAGTGTTATAGGTGACTTTAATGACTGGGACGGAAGAGTAAATCAGATGCAGCGTGTTGATCACGATGGCATTTTTGAGATATTTATTCCTGAGGCCAAGGAAGGTGACGGCTATCAGTTTGAAATAAAAACTAAGGGCGGAGTTACTTTCAAAAGACCTGATCCTTACGGTTATGCATTTAAGGATAAGGAAAATGAAGTATCCAAGGTTACTTCAATTAAAGAGATTAAGTGGACTGATGCTGCATGGATTAAGAACCGTACAAAGTTTAAGAGAGATACTGATCCGTTATCTATTTGTGAACTTTCACTTGATAGCTTTGCTGCTAAACATCAAAATCATGTTCCTGATTATGAGGAGCTTGCAAGGGACATTTTGGAATACGTTCAGGATCACGGCTTTAATGCAATCGAGTTAAAGCCTATTATGGAGCATATTCCAGGACATCCTTTTCATATCAACGGATTCTTTTCTATACAGAAGCGGTATGGTACTCCTGATGGCTTTATGAAATTTGTAAATATTATGCATGAAGCAGGTATCAGGGTTATTATGGATTTTGTTACCACATTTTTCCCTAAGCTTCAGTGTGGACTTAATGCCTTCGACGGACAGGCGCTCTACGAATATCCTGATCCGAGAATGGGTGTGCATCCCAGAACAGGTGATCTGATATTTGATTTTGGGAGAAAACAGGTTACGAATTTCCTGCTTGCAAGTGCTCTGTTTTGGGTTGAGACCTTCCACCTTGATGGATTAAGGGTGGCTGATATAGCTAAGATCCTTTATCTTGATTATGACAGAAAGCCGGGGCAGTGGATTCCGAATATATACGGTGGCAATGAAAATCTTGAAGCAAAAGATTTTTTATGTAATTTCAACTCTGTTGTAAAGACTGCTTATCCCGGAGTTTTGACACTTACCAAGGAAACCTCATGCTGGCCCAGAGTTACTGGTGAAATTGATGATGGCGGTCTGGGCTTTGACTATAAGTGGAATAATGGCTGGACAAAAGACTTTTTGGATTACATTCAAAATGATCCGCTATTCAGATCCGTTAACCATAACGAATTGACATTTTCACTTGTATATTGTTATACGGAGAGATTTGTTCTCGCCTTTACTCATGAGGAGATAGGCAAGGGGCTTGAAGGACTTTATGATCTTATGCCAGGTGATTCTGCACAGAAGATGGCAGGTGTCAGACTTGCCATATCATATCTTATGACACATCCCGGTAAGAAGATGATTTATATGGATCCTAATGAACTCAGTATAGATAATGCTGTTTTCCTTGAGAACATGATCCATTCACTTAATGAGATATACTATAATAGGCCTGCCCTTCACCAAATTGATATTAATGACAGCGGATTTGAATGGATTAATTCCATGGCTGCAGAGGAATGCATGATGTCATTTATGAGAAAGGGAGAATCTGAAAATGATCTGCTTGTTATAGTTGTAAATATGGCCGGCGTAGACAGAACCTTTGAGGTTGGTGTTCCGGCAGATGGTAAGTATTATGAGATATTCAACTCTGATGATACCTGCTACGGCGGAAGCGGAATGGTTAATCCGGGAAGAATTGAAGCAGGATTTACAGAGGCGGATGGAAGACCTTATTCTATACCGATAAAAGTTGCATCCTCATCACTTGCTATTTTCTCATATACTCCTTATACAACACAGGAGAAGAAAATCAGAAAGATCCGTGAGGAAGAAGCAAATAACAAGATGCAGGAGCGTGAAAGAACTTTAAGAGAGCTTAAGAACAGGCAGGAAAAGGAAGAGGCTGAGCTTCTGAAAGAACTGCATGAGCGCTATGAGAAAGAGCTTGCTGCACAGGAAGAGGCTATAGAGAAGAAATACGAACAGATTGAAGAGGAACGCATTTCAAGCATTGTTTCAGAAGCAGCTCTTAAGTCTATATCCGGAAAGAAGAAAACTACAAAGGCTTCTGCGGGAACCTCGTCAAAGAAGACTACTGCAAAGAAGACGACTTCCAAGAGCGGAGCAACAAAGAAGGCTGCAGGTACTGCAAGGAAGGGGTCTTCAAAAAAGACAGAAAATACTACAGAAAAGAAGGAAGAAAATAAATAATGAATATCATGTTACCACCTATGATGCTTACTGCTACTGCTGAAACTGCTATTGAAACCATAGCTGAGGTAACAGGAAACGAAAACTTAAAGCCCGGGGTGATCCAAAACTACTTAAAGGATCTCCCGGATAAGGCTTTTGCAATGCTGGTTAAGGTTGTACTTGCCATAGTCATACTTGCAATAATGTGGCAGGTAATAAACGGCATTACAAGTATAGTTGACAAGTCTTTAAGAAAAACAAAAATCGAAGACGCCACTGTAAAATTTCTTGCTAAGGTTGTAAAGGTTTCACTTGATGTTTTCCTGATTTTTTCGATTGCTGCCGCATTTGGAATGGACACGGCAAGTATAGTGGCTCTCCTTGGTTCAGCAGGTGTTGCCATTGGTCTTGCAGTTCAGGGAACACTTTCAAATTTTGCAGGCGGAATCCTTATTTTGCTGGCAAAGCCATTTAGAGTGGGAGATTATATCGTTGTAAACGGAGCAGGAATAGAGGGCTCTGTAACCGAAATATCCCTCATTAACACAAGAATGCTTACTGCTGACTACAGAAGAATAGTTGTACCGAATGGTACACTTGCCTCGGCTACCATTACCAACAATAATGGTAATACCATGAGGATTCTGGATACTATGATCGGAATTTCGTACAGTGCTGATATAGATAAAGCGAGAGCTGTTGCGACAAGAGTTCTTGATGCAAATGAATTTATATCTGATAAATACGAAAAAACAGTTTATGTTGATGAACTGGCAGACAGCAGTGTTAACCTGAGAGTCAGAGGCTGGGTTAAACCTTCTGATTATCCCAAAGCAAAATGGTCAATGAACGAAGCCTTAAAGAAGGCATTTGATAAGGAGGGCGTAGAAATACCTTATCCTCAAATGGATGTTCACATGAAATGATTGTTTTTTTGCTTGTCAAAGTTGAGGCAAATAAGTATAATGATATCTGTGCCTTTTTGGTGCACAGATATTTGCTGGAATAGCGCAGTTGGTAGCGCAACTGATTCGTAATCAGTAGGTCGAGGGTTCAAGTCCCTTTTCCAGCTTTTTAATAAAACTTTACAAAACTCGTGGTTATTTCCACGAGTTTTCTATATTCTCATAACTTGAATTCACTTTAACACTATGATAAGTTAAAGTAATATTTATAAAAAATTGTATACATGCATTCAAAAAGGAGAATTGCTATGGCGCAGCTATGGGGTGGAAGGTTTGAAGGCGAAATAAATGAACTGGCGTGGAAGTTCAATGCGTCCATATATTTCGACAAAAGACTTATCAGGCAGGATGTTCAGGGGAGTAAAGCTCATGTGACAATGCTTGCAAAGCAGGGCATCATAACTGATGAGGAACGTGATTCCATAATTGACGGGCTTACTTCAATAATTAAGGATGTTGAGGATGGCAAGCTTGAGATTACGGATAAGTATGAGGATATACACAGTTTTCTTGAGGCTAACCTTATAGACAGAATAGGGGATGCCGGTAAAAAAATGCATACGGGCAGATCAAGGAACGATCAGGTTGCTCTTGATATGAGACTTTATATCAGAGAAGAAGTAAAGAATACTGCCAATGCACTGTATGATATGCTTGATACATTAAACAATATCATGAAGGACAATCTGGGTACTTACTTGCCGGGATTTACTCATCTGCAAAAAGCGCAGCCTGTTACACTTGCTCATCATTTAGGTGCTTACTTTGAGATGTTCTACAGAGATTCACAAAGATTAATGGATGTATTTACCAGACTTAATTTTTGTCCTCTTGGAAGTGGCGCTCTTGCCGGTACTACATATCCGCTCGACAGAGAATATACTGCAGAGCTTCTTCACTTTACAGGACCGACGTTCAATAGTATGGACTCTGTTTCTGACAGGGATTATCTGATAGAATTTTTATCTTCACTGTCTATGATCATGATGCATCTTTCCAGATTTTCGGAAGAAGTAATCATATGGAATTCAAATGAATATAATTTTGTTACCATTGATGATGCATACTCAACAGGAAGCAGCATAATGCCGCAGAAAAAGAATCCTGATATAGCAGAGCTGGTAAGAGGTAAGACAGGAAGAGTTTATGGAGCCCTGAATTCTCTGCTTGTGACCATGAAAGGGATTCCGCTTGCGTATGATAAGGATATGCAGGAGGATAAGGAGCTTAGCTTTGATGCAATAGATACTGTGAAGAGCTGCCTTGTTTTATTTACAGATATGCTCAGAACAATGCATTTTAACAAGGATCAGATGGCCAAAAGTGCCATAAGAGGTTTTACCGACGCAACAGATGCTGCTGATTATCTTGTTAATAAAGGTGTACCATTTAGGGATGCTCATGGTATTATAGGAAAAATAGTTTTGCAATGCATTGAAAAGGAATGTGGAATATCTGATCTTTCCATCAGTGAGCTAAAGGCATTTGCTTCTGAGTTCGATGAAGATATATATGATGCAATAAGCCTTAAGACCTGTGTTGAAAAAAGGCTTACCACCGGAGCTCCCGGACCAAAAGCCATGGAGAAGGCAATTGCCAGAAATGATAAGAGATTAAGAGCTTTTTGGACAGGCACGGACAGCTTTAAAACAGAGTGAGATATTTAAAAGTTTATATAAAAAGAGGAGAGTGAAAAAATGAGCGAGAAATTAAAAGTAGCAGTTCTTGGTGCAACAGGTATGGTTGGTCAGAGATTTATTACAATTCTTGAGAATCATCCGTGGTTTGAGGTTGCTGTAGTTGCAGCCAGTCCCAGAAGTGCAGGCAAGACTTATGAAGAATCAGTAGGCGACAGATGGAAGATGGAAGTTCCCATGCCTGAAGCTGTTAAGAAGCTTGTGATCAAGGATGTAACAAATGTAGAAGAAGTTACAAAGGATGTTGACTTTGTTCTCTCTGCAGTGAACATGTCAAAGGATGAGATCAAGGCTATAGAGGAAGAATATGCAAAGACAGAAACTCCCGTAGTTTCTAACAACAGTGCTCACAGATGGACTCCCGACGTTCCTATGATCATTCCGGAGGTTAACCCTCAGCATGCTGATGTAATCGAGTTCCAGAAAAAGAGACTTGGTACTACAAAGGGATTTATTGCGGTTAAGCCTAACTGCTCAATTCAGAGCTATGCTCCCGCCCTTTCAGCATGGAGAGAATTTGAGCCCTATGAGGTTGTAGCAACAACTTATCAGGCTATTTCCGGTGCAGGAAAAAATTTCAAAGAATGGCCTGAAATGGAAGGAAATATCATTCCCTTTATCTCCGGTGAAGAGGAAAAGAGTGAAAAAGAGCCCCTCAGAATTTGGGGAACAATTGAAAATGGCGTGATTGTACCTGCTAAGAGTCCAATTATTACATGTCAATGTATAAGAGTTCCAGTTTTGTATGGACATACGGCCGCAGCTTTTGTAAAATTTAAGAAGAAAGCTACAAAAGATGAACTTATTAAGTGTCTTGTGAATTTTAGCGGTAAGCCTCAGGAGCTTGGTTTACCAAGCGCTCCCAAGCAGTTTATCCAGTATCTTGAGGAGGATAATCGTCCTCAGGTGTCTCTGGATGTCAATTATGAGGGAGGTATGGGCGTAAGTATCGGACGCCTTCGTGAGGATACTGTCTATGATTGGAAGTTTGTCGGACTTTCTCATAATACACTTAGAGGTGCTGCTGGTGGCGCCGTTGAATGTGCTGAACTCCTTAAAGCACTCGGCTATATCAGCAAGAAGTGATAAGACATATTATTTTGGGGTGAGGAAAACATATGGAAAAAACAAAGGTTCAGGAATTGGATGCACTGAATGAGTATTATAATACCGGAGATAATCAGATTGTTATTGTATATGGTCATATCCGTACAGGTAGTGCCACAGTAATTACAGCCTTCTCGGAAGGAAAAGATTATCTGTATTATTGTGCTTGTCCTGCTTCTGAAAGATTGCAGCAGTATTTAATTGGGGATGCTATTAGAAAAAAAGGATATGAGGTTTCTGAATATCCAAGCTATAAAGAGATTACTGAAGCAATCGAGAAATATGCTGTTGATCTTAATAAGCCTCTTGTTGTATTTGTTGAAAACTTTGAGGATATTATTAAGGCTTCTCCGGGATTTATTGAGGAGATAAGCTCGGTCATCTATAGGAATAACCATCCTCAGATAATGGTTGTTCTTATGGGGGCAAATGCAGCCTGGATCGAGAACAGCATGGTAGAAAAGATAGGGGCACAGGCAGCAAATATTTCAGGCTTCCTGAAGATTAAACCTTATTCTTTCCAGGAGATGAGAAAACGATTTTCCAACATGAGCGACGAGGATGTTATTTGCACATATTCTATTTTTGGCGGTAATGCCAGATTGTGGAATTATTTTGATGATAAAAAAACATTTAAAGAGAATGTTTGCGATAAATTTCTTGACGCATGGAACAGTGTCCTTCTTAGAGAAACCTTTAAAACTCTTGAAGAAAATCTCAGAGAAACAGCTGTTTACAACACTATTATGTTTGGACTTGCCAATGGTAAGAATAAATTGAATGATATTCATCATGCTACCGGTTTTTCCAGAGCAAAGATAATGGTATATTTAAAGAGCCTTATCGAGCTGGGAATGGTTGAGAAGGTTTATTCCTTTGCAACCACCGGCCATGAGAATGTTCAGAAGGGTGTATATAGAATTTGTGATCCGCTTGCTCACTTTTTCTATAGATTCTTCTATGCGAATATCACTCAGATCATAAGGCTTGATGCCGAGGAGTATTTCGATACAATGATAGCAGATGGTCTTGATGAATATGTGTCATCTGCTTATAAAGCTGTCTGCAGGGAATATGTTGTGAAACTTTCTGAATATGGTAGGCTCCCCTTCAAGATTGATGAGGAAGGAGAATGGGTTGGCAAAATAGATTCTCTTGATATTGTAGCCCAGAGCGAATCCGGTGATACTCTTGTTGGAGCATGTTACTGGAACGAATTGATGGACGTTGGGGCTATTGAGAAAATCAGAAATTGCTGTAAGAAGGCAAGAATCAATCCTGATTATTATTATCTATTCTCTTCAAAAGGCTTCACAGATGGCCTAAAAGAGCTTGCTGCGAAAGAAGCGTCCATCAAACTTATAGAATTGGAAGAAATGATGAATGCCTAAAAGCGTTTTTATTGCCGAGAAGCCAAGCGTTGCAAGGGCTTTCGGCGCTGCATTAAAATATAATTTTTCTAATAAAGACGGATATATGGAATCTGAAGAAGCCATCGTCACCTGGTGTGTAGGACATCTGGTGACGATGAGTTATCCTGAGGTGTATGATGAGAAAATGGCCAAATGGTCATTGAACACAATTCCATTTATTCCGTCTCAATTTAAGTACGAAATTATTCCACAGAGTGCCAAGCAATTTAATATAGTTAAGGGACTGCTTACACGAGAAGATGTGGATACAATATATATATGTACCGACTCAGGACGTGAAGGAGAGTATATTTACAGGCTTGTTGATCAGGAGGCCAAGGTAACCGGCAAAGTTAAGAAACGAGTCTGGATAGATTCACAAACTGAGGAAGAAATTCTAAGAGGAATACGTGAAGCTAAGGATGACAGCGAGTATGACAACATTGGAGCTGCGGCATATCTGAGGGCTAAGGAAGACTATCTGATGGGTATTAACTTTTCAAGAGCGTTGACTCTTCGTTATGGTTATTCCATCAGAACTTTTCTTGGACTAGATAAATGCGTTGTAGCCGTTGGCCGCGTTATGACCTGTGTACTTGGCATTGTTGTTGATAGAGAGAGGGAAATAAGGAATTTTGTTAAGACCCCTTTCTACAGAGTTCTTGGTGACTTTTTTTTAGCTGATAAAAGCATTTCTGCCGAGTGGCGTGTTCAGGAAAAAAGTAAGTATAATGGTTCGTTTGAATTATATAGCGAAAAGGGCTTCAAAGAAGAAAAATCCGCAAAGGCTCTTATAGAGTCCTTTGGACAACTGCCTGTAAAAGCTAAGATTGTTCTTCTTGAAAAGAAAAAGGAGACAAAAAATCCACCGCTATTATATAATCTGGCGGAGCTGCAAAATGACTGCTCAAAGTTTTTTAAGATTGACCCGAATCAGACTCTGGCTATAGCACAGGAGCTTTATGAGAAAAAGCTCACCACTTATCCCAGAACGGATGCCAGAGTGCTTAGCACAGCTATCTCGAAGGAAATCGATAAGAACATAAAGGGACTTACTGCCTACGAGCCTGCATCCATATTTGCAAAATCAATACTTCAGCATGAGTCCTACAAGGGAATAGCTAAAACAAGATATGTAAATGATAAAGCTATTACTGACCACTATGCCATAATTCCAACAGGCCAGGGGCTTTCTTCAATAAGTTCGCTAAGTCCTACTGCAGCCAAGGTTTATGAGATAATAGTAAGAAGATTTCTAGCTGTGTTTTATCCTGCTGCCCAGTATTCAAAGATTAAGATGGAGATGGTGATACCCACATTGGATCCTCAGTTTGAAGAACATTTCTTTGCCGGATTCAAACTACTTAGCTCTAAGGGATATCTTCATGTCATGGACTATTCCTTCAGTAAAAAGAAGGACGAAAGTGATAAAGAGGATAACAAGGATGATAAATCTGAAAATGATGCTGAGGATGCTGCAGCAGATGAGGGGCTTTTTGAAGCTCTTTCCAAGCTTAAGAAGGGTGATGAGATTGATCTGACATCTGCTTCTATTAAGGAGGGCGAGACTACTCCTCCCAAGCGTTACAACTCAGGAACTCTGATCCTTACAATGGAGAATGCAGGACAGTTTATTGAAGATGAAGAACTCAGATCTCAGATTAAGGGATCAGGAATCGGTACAAGTGCAACAAGAGCCGGAATTCTTGATAAGCTTGTTAAAAACAGATATCTTGAGCTTAATAAGAAAACTCAGATAATTACACCCACACAGATGGGGGAGATGATATATGATACAGTCTTCGTTTCCATGAAGCCTATGCTTAACCCATCGCTGACAGCAAGCTGGGAGAAGGGACTTACTCAGGTTGAACAGGGTGAGATATCAGAAGATGAGTACATGAAAAAGCTCACAGATTTCATCACGAGAAGAACCAACTATGTAAAGCAGAATGATATGAGATCACATATGCAGAGGTTCTTTATGGCCTCGGCACAATATTATAAAAAGGCTCCTGCGAAAAAATCAGCAGGAAAGAAAGCAAAGAAACAGTAAGGAAGGAAATACCATGCAGGAATATTCAATCAGTAATTTATATGATTTAAATGAGACAATTGCAGCTGACATTTTTAAGGGAGTTACTTATCCCTGGGAGGTTTTGCCCAAGATAAAGGAGTTTATCGTAGAACTCGGTAAAACCTTACCTGAGGATAAATTTGAAAAGGTCGGAGAAGACATCTGGATTGCCAAAAGTGCAAAGTTTTTATCAAGAACCAACTCTTATATCGCTGGACCTTGCATTATTGATGAGGATGCGGAGATAAGACCGGGAGCATTTATCAGAGGAAGCGCTATTGTTGGAAAGGGTGCTGTAGTAGGTAATTCAACTGAGCTTAAGAATGTTATTCTGTTCAACAAGGTTCAGGTTCCTCATTATAACTATGTTGGTGATTCAATTCTTGGATTTAAATCACATATGGGTGCCGGCTCCATTACATCCAATGTTAAATCAGATAAAAAACTTGTTGTTATAAAGAACGGTACAGATGATAAAGTTGAGACAGGCCTTAAAAAGGTTGGCGCTATGCTTGGTGACAATGTGGAGGTTGGCTGCGGAAGCATCCTTAATCCGGGAACTGTTATTGGGCGTGAAAGCAACATTTATCCGCTTTCTTCAGTTAGGGGATGTGTACCTGCAGGCCATATTTATAAAGATAAGGGCATCATTGTTAAAAAGCAGGAAGACTGACATTTAAGGCTGTCAAAGACGATTAACTATTTGACGAATACTATATAACAGTATTATAATCATTAAAAGTTTTTATGAAATTTTTACGAGGAGGAAATTGTTATGGCAGCTATTAAGACAAAAATCGAGCTTCAGTATGCTGATAAAAGTATCTCTTCAGATGATCTTGTTGAGAGAGCAAAGGCAGCTTACGAAGCAGAATATGGTGTCAAGGGTGCTAAAAATCTTGAGCTTTACGTTAAGCCTGAAGAAAATAAGGCTTATTATGTAGTAAATAACAAGATGACAGGCAGTATCGATCTTTAATTTGTGTTTTTACGGGGCCTCAGGTTTATGCCTGGGGCTTTCTTTTTCAGTAATAAATTTAAGTATTGAATATAAGGATTTACATTGCAATATGAATAAAGAATTATCCTTACAAAAGGATTTGAACATACTAAAAAACTGTGAACTATTTCTATTGGATATGGATGGAACATTATACCTGGGAGATGATGTATTTGACGGAGCTATAGATTTTATACATACGCTTGACAAACTCGGAAAGAAATATATTTATCTTACAAATAACTCATCCAGATCGGGTGATGATTATATAACGAGATTACAGGGAATGGGATTTCCCTGTGAAGCTGAAAATATCTACACTTCAGGTATGGCTACTGCTGAGTTTTTGAGGCTTAGATTTTCTGACAGATATATATTTGTTGTCGGTACAGGTACTTTTTATAATGAACTTAAAAATGCCGGGTTAAAAGTTTTTAATGCACAAGACTATGATAATGCTGATTTTTTGACAAATTGCAGTTATGGGTGTTCGGGGATCAGGGATTCTAAAGCCCTAAGAGAATACCTTGATTTAAGCGAGAATATACCTGTCGTATGCGTGGGATTTGATACAGAACTTGTTTATCGGGATCTTGATCTTGCGGTACATTTTTTAAGAAAAGATGCAGTTTTTATTGCAGCTAATCCTGACTGGGTATGCCCTATGCCTAAAGGCGAGGTGCTTCCTGACTGCGGGAGTATATGTGCCCTTCTTACTGCATCTACAGGCAAAGAGCCTAGATATATTGGAAAGCCCAATCGTAAAATGGTTGATATAATATCTGCCATGAAAGGTATTCCAAATGAAAAAATATGCTGTGTTGGAGACAGACTGTATACGGATATCGCTGTAGCTCAAAACGCAGGTGCTGTTTCTGTTTGCGTTTTATCCGGCGAGTGTAAGGAAAACGAGATAGCGGAAATGGAGAAAAAACCTGATTATACGCTTGATAATGTTGCAGAGCTCGCAAGCATTCTTGATTAAACACCTTCATCTGAATGCTGATTTTTATTTGTGGTTATTTTTCATAAAAAAGTTTAAGGAATATGTTCTATGTGCATATTCCTTTTTTTATAATATTTCATTAATATTAAATTAAACGGTTCTTATGTGGTAGTGTCAAAACAAATATGAGGGGGAAGATATATGTTTGATTTTCTAAAAGACATAGGGCTCATTGTAAAATATATTGTTATCTCTATAGGCTATTGGAAAATATTTCAAAAATGTGGTGCTAAATCTGTGTGGGCATTTGTTCCGGTGGCAAGAGAATATCAAATAGGTCTGTGTGCTGATATGGAGGAGGAAGGAAGAACATATTCCATAATGGCCTTTTTTTCCTATTGCATAACAATAGCAATTGAGCTCACTGATGGTAATAATTTTAATTTTTCTCTGATACTTTCGATTATATATCTTGCGCTTTCAATTGGCTTATTTATATATCTTTTCAGAATTCAAATGGGGCTCATAAAGGTGTTTGGGAAAGCAAAAAAATGGATTTTGGGATTCATATTTTTTGAGCCTGTTGTTGCTCTTATCTGGGGATTCTCCGATAAATTCATGCCGGTTAAAAAAGTAAATATTGTTCCGGATTCCGAGGGTGTAAAGGGCCTTGAAGAGGATGTTAGTGCAATTGATGATGGCCTTACAGTCAATATAAAGGAGAAGACCTCATATTTTTATTTTAAAAAGAAAACTCTTCTGAAGGATATTCATATGACTATTCCCAAAGGGCATATGGTTCTGCTTCTTGGCGGCTCAGGAGCAGGAAAAACAACCTTTTTAAATGCAATTACAGGGTATGAAAAGGCTGATGCAAGCATAAAGCTTGGAGATCTGGATGTATATGAAGACTATGGGAAAATCCTTTATGATGTGGGATTTGTTCCGCAGCAGGATCTTGTAAGGGGTAATGATACTGTTACATTGACCCTTGCAGATGCGGCTGCTCTGAGACTTCCCGCAAACATTCCGTTTGCAGAGAGAATGGAAAGAATTAATAAAGTGCTTGATCAGTTTGGACTTACTGCAGTTAAGAACAATCTGGTGGACCAGCTTTCAGGCGGACAGAAAAAAAGAGTTTCCATAGCTATGGAGTTTATTTCAGATCCGACATTATTTATTCTGGATGAACCGGATTCAGGACTTGACGGTGTTGTTGCAAGAAGTCTTTTTCAGAAGCTTAGAGCAATTGCAGATGAAGGTAAGATCGTAATTGTTATAACTCATACCCCTGACAGAGTTGTAGATCTTTTTGATGAGGTCATTGTTTTGATTAAGGATAAGACAAGAACCGGAAGGCTTGCATTTTATGGTGGGATTAAAGAGTCTTATGAGTTCTTTGGAAGAAACTCTATGGAGGAAATTCTTATGGAAATTAACCCCATAGAAGTTGGTGGAGAAGGCAGAGCAGAAGAATTTGTCGAGAAGTATGCCGAACTTATGAAGGGGAAAGTGGGGTGAGCATTATGAGAAAAAGAAGGGCTAGACATACGGGCCGTTTTTTACAGACTGTTATTTATCTTGGAAAATTGTTTAGAATGTTCCTTTTTCAGAATGACTGGAAGGTACTTCCCATGTCTGCAATCATAGCAGGACTTGTTGCTTTTTCCGTGGGACAGAATCTGTACAAGACGATGGAAGGAACTTTAATGGGAAGCTTTGCTGTGTCTTGTATTTGTATCTGGAATGGCTTTTTTAACTCCATACAGGTAATATGCCGTGAGCGGGCAATTGTAAAAAGAGATCACAGATCAGGGCTTCATATTACTTCTTATGTTGCGGCGCACATGATTTATCAGGCTGTTCTCTGCATAGCACAGGCGATAATCATTATTTTTATATTTTCATCAATGAATGTGCAGATGCCGGCCAAAAGCCTTATTACAAACTGGCCTCTTGTGGATGTTGGCATAACTCTGTTTCTTATAACATATTGTGCTGATATGCTTGCACTTTTGATTTCCGCAAGCGCAAGGACAACAACTTCAGCCATGACTGTCATGCCATTTGTCTTGATCGTACAGTTGCTTTTTTCAGGTGCCTTTTTTAATCTGCCTAAGCAGGCGATGCCGTTTACGAATCTTACAGCTACAAAATGGGGACTTACTGCACTTTGTGCTCAGGGGGACTACAACTCACTCCCCATGGTGAGCATATGGAATAATGCACTTAAAATGAAGAACGTCGAAATTGACGGACAAAAGCCTCTGCTTGAGATATTTAAATACATTGAGGATAACGATATGCGTGATGACATTTTGATAAAGACTGCTCAGCAGAATCAAAATGAGGAATATGCCTTTAGTAAAGACGTTGTATACAAATGTTGGAACTGTCTTATAATATGGACACTTATTTATGTTTTTATTGCTGTTGTAATACTTGAATTTATAGATAAAGATAAGCGGTAGTGCTTTCGGTTTTTTAGATATTATTCTAAAATATATATAAAATATAGCTTTACTCCGGTGACAAAAAAGTGGTGGAGTAATACTGTTATGGGGGCTGAACTGGAAATGGAATCATCAAAAAGGAAAAAGAATATCGGAGTATTTTTTAACTGTTCGGAGGAAAGGTTTCAGAAAAGATTTTGCAGTTCTCTGTCACGTGCTGCACGAAAGAAAGATTACAATATTATATTTTTTATGACCTTTGAAGTCATAGATGATGAGAGTGACTTTAACAAAATGAATGAAAAGATGATAGAGTTTGCACCAATAGAGTTTCTTGATGCGATCATTGTCGCCTTTGACACATTCGATAAGGAATCCATAAGACAGAAGCTTGAAGATGAAATCAGAAAAAGAGCGACTTGTCCTGTCATCAGTTTCAGGGAAAAATATAAGGATTTTTACAGTATAACAAGTAATGCCAATGAAGCAGTTTTAAATATTGTCAACCATCTTGTTGATTATCATCATTGCGAAAATATCGCATTTATGGCGGGCTATGAGTATCATTATGACAGCAATGAGAGACTTGCTGTGTATAAGAAGGCCATGGAGTTAAGGGGACTTACCATCTATGATAATTTTATTTTCCATGGCGATATGTGGAGATTTAAAGGCGAAGAAGCTTTTAAATTCTTTTTTTCGGATCCTGACCACATTCCCCAGGCAGTTATCTGCGCAAATGATCACATGGCCAGAGCTCTTTGTAATACTGCAATAGAACACGGACTTGATATTCCCTCTGATCTTATAATCACAGGTGTTGACGATATAGCAGAGGCTGTGGAATATCACCCTACACTTACAACTATAAGCGTTGATTTAGAGAATATGACTACAAGCACAATTGATCTGGCAGATAGACTTATAAATAAGCAATATGTAAAAGCCGGAAACATGGTGCCTGCAAAAATTATGTATAGAGAGAGCTGCGGCTGCAATGGTGAAGAGGTGGTCGTGGCATATCAGCAACAGCTTAATCAGTACTATGAGAGAATGAGTCATCTGCTTGGACAGCCTCATAACCAGACAATGTTTCAGATTGGCCTTGATGGTTGTAATACATTGGATGAGCTACTTGATACCATACAGAAAAATGTAAACGTAGTTATGAAACATAAGTCTTTCTACATTTTTTTATCCGGTCGTGACAACGAAAACGGTGGAAGGGACTTTAAAGAGAATATCACTGATGAAGTTGAGCAGATTTTTGGGTACAGAGATGGAATAAGACTTCCTGAAAATACAAAGAAAATAAGAACTGACAATTCCATGCTTCTTGATGATTTTGAAAATGAGAAACCAAGAACAGTGTATTTTTCACTTTTGCATGACAGTACAAACTGCCTTGGATTTGCTATTTCAGAATTTGAGAGCCTAAATGACACCGTAGATCAGTATTATTTTGATTATCTTTTAAATATCTCTCTGGCATTAAATAAACATTTTATGGCTGCTGAGTTAAAATGCCTTCTTGAACAGTCAAAACAGAAGAGTCTTACTGATTTTATGACGAAACTCAGCAATAGAAGAGGCTTTGATTCTTTTGTGTCGCAAAACATAAATGAATGGATCAGGTCTAAAGAAGAGATTGCATTTATGACACTGGACCTGGACGGCTTGAAAAAAATAAATGATGAACTGGGACATGAAGCTGGTGATCTTGCTATTTCTGCTGCTGCCAAGATAATTAAGAAAAAATGCCCTGAAAACGGATTATGTGCCAGAACAGGCGGAGATGAATTTTTGGTGGTTTTCCCTGCTAAAAAGATTTCTCCTGATGAAATTGCCGATAAAATAGAAAATGGCATGAAAAAAAGAAATGCATCGGGTGCATTTCCTTTTAAGTTGAGTGTGTCAATCGGATGGTATAAAACAGTTCTTGAGAAACACACACGAATTGAAGACTGCTTGTCTGAGAGTGACCAGAAAATGTATGAAATGAAAAAAAAGCATCATGGCGAAGAAAACTAAATAATTTGTTTTAGCAATTGTTAAATGTGCTCCCAAGAAGTATAATAGAGGTTGTTTAAAATTTTTATCATTAGTTTTTGGGGACGGTATATTATGGATATTGGAGGACTGTTAAAAGAGCTGTTATTAGAGGATAAAGTGCTTATTCACTTTGACTTTATGAACGGCTTTTTTGATATTAATAAGTCTGTAGTTGTAACCTGGGGTGTTATTGTTGTTGTCACATTGTTTTTGCTATTTCTGACAAGTAATATGAAGCTTCACAATATCAGTACAAGGCAGCTTGTTGCAGAATTTATAGCTGACGGGCTTCGCGGCATAACGGGAGGAATGCTTGGCGAGGAAGCCTATATGTACAGGGATTTCATGGCTGTTGTTCTTGTTTTTATCGGAACATCCAATCTTGTCGGATTGTTTGGTTTTACTCCTGCAACAATGGATCTTAATGTTACTGCAGGACTTGCACTCACAAGTATCATTCTTGTAGAGGCTGCAGGGATCATACAGAAGGGCTTTAGAAAATGGCTTAAATCTTTTGCACAGCCGATGGCAGTAGTTGCACCTATGAATGTATTGGAGCTTGCTATCAGACCTTTGTCTCTTTGCATGCGACTTTTTGGTAACATTATTGGCGCCACGGTTATAATGGAACTATTGAAAATGGCTGTTCCGGTTATTGTTCCTGCTGCATTTTCAGTTTATTTTGATATTTTTGATGGCCTTATTCAGGCTTATGTATTTGTATTTCTTACCTGTCTTTATATCAAAGAGGCAGTGGAATAAATAAAAAAATATAATGCCATGGTTAGACGGCATATACATTAAGGAGGATAAATTTATGGATTTAACAACACTTGGTGCTGCTATAGCGGCATTCACAGGAATCGGAGCAGGTATCGGTATCGGCGTGGCTACAGCAAAAGCTGTTGATGCTGTTGCACGTCAGCCTGAGGCAGATGGCAAGATTATGAAGCTTCTTCTTTTGGGTTGCGCTCTTGCAGAGGCTACAGCTATCTATGGTTTCGTAGTATCTATCATGATTCTGTTTGCTACCAAGTAAAAGGGAACTACCCGATACTTTTTGAGAGGAGTATTTTACTGTGTTAAATATCAGCATTATGAACATTGTATATACTGTGATCAATCTTTTGATCCTTTATGTTGTGTTCAGATTATTTTTATTCAAAAGGGTTGATGCAATTCTTATTAGGAGAAGAGAAGAAATTGAACATGCCACAGATGAGGCTATGAAAAAGGAAAAAGAAGCAGAAGAGCTTAAAGAGAGCTATGCCAAGAAGCTTCAGGAAGTTGGCAGGGAGTGCGATGAACTTGTTGCTCAGTCCAAAAAAGACGGATATGACGAGTATGACCGCATTATAAATGATGCTAAAAGCAAAGCTGAACAGATTATTGTTGAGGCAAAGCACAATGCTCAGATAGAGGCTCAGCGAGAGAAAGATGCGTATGTTTCAGAACTTACGGATCTTGTTGTTCATGCTGCTAATAAAATCGCGGTTTCAAAGCATGATGAAGAGACTGATAAGGAACTTTATAACAAGTTTATCTTTGAGGCCATTGAGAAAAGCGAATAATTGATATCAGAGGTTTGATATTTATGATAAACGAAAATACTGCAAGGCTTCGATATTCTTCTGTAGCACCTTCTGATTCACAGGCTCAGCAGATAAAGGAAGCACTTGCCAAAAAGTTTAATAATCCTGATCTTGAGCTTGAGATCATACATGATCCCAAGGTTGGCGGTGGTTTCGTTGTAAACTATGGCAACTTTGAGTACGACTGGAGTGATGAAGGCCGTACCAGACAGCTTAAGGAGCTTATTGAACTTACTAAGAAAAGACAGAACACCAATGCGGAAAACCTTGTATCCATCATCAGAGACAGGGTTAACAGTTTTGACCTTAAGGCTGAAGGCAAGGAGGTCGGAAGAACTATATGGGTTGGTGACGGAATTGCTAATGTTGTTGGTATTGATCATGCATTCTATGGCGAGATAGTCCGCTTCGAAGATGGAACTAAAGGTATGGTTCAGGATATCAGAGATGACCATATTGGTATAATCCTCTTTGGCAGTGACGAAGGTATCCGCCAGGGAAGCAGATGTGTTCGTACCTATAAACAGGCAGGTATTCCTGTTGGAGAAGCATTTATAGGAAGAGTTGTAGATGCACTTGGTAATCCTATTGATGGCAAAGAAGAAATCAAGACAGATATTTACAGACCTGTTGAAGAACCTGCTCCCGGAATAGTTGAGAGACGTTCTGTTAATGAGCCTCTTGAAACAGGAATATTGTCCATTGATACAATGTTTCCAATTGGACGTGGACAGCGTGAACTTATAATCGGCGACAGACAGACCGGTAAAACATCGATTGCAATGGATGCCATTCTTAACCAGAAGGGTAAGGATGTTATTTGTGTTTATGTTGCAATCGGTCAGAAGGCCAGTACTATTGCAAAGTTGATAAACACGCTTAAAGAGGCAGGCGCCATGGAATATTCCATCATCGTTGCTTCTACTGCGTCAGACAGTGCACCTCTTCAGTATATTGCTCCATATGCAGGTACTGCCATGGCAGAATACTTTATGCTTATGGGCAAGGATGTACTTATAATATATGATGATCTTTCCAAGCATGCTGTGGCTTACAGAGCGTTATCGCTTCTTCTTGAGAGATCTCCCGGAAGAGAAGCTTATCCCGGAGATGTATTCTATCTTCATTCCAGACTTCTTGAGAGGTCCAGCAAGCTTTCAAGTGATCTCGGCGGAGGCTCAATTACGGCACTGCCTATTATTGAGACTCAGGCAGGTGATGTTTCAGCATATATTCCTACTAATGTTATTTCCATTACAGACGGTCAGATATTCCTTGAGTCAGATCTTTTCTTTGAAGGTATGAGACCCGCTGTTAATGTGGGACTTTCTGTATCTCGTGTAGGTAGTGCGGCACAGACCAAGGCAATGAAGAAAGCTGCAGGAAGCATCCGTATCGATCTTGCACAGTACAGAGAGATGGCTGTATTTACTCAGTTTGCTTCTGATCTGGATGAGACTACAAAGAGTCAGCTCAGACACGGCAGTGTACTTATGGAGCTTTTAAAGCAGCCTCTTGGAAGACCTTATGCAATGTATGAGCAGGTAATACTTTTGGTATGTGCTAACGGTGGCAAGCTTGACTTTGTTCCTGTTAATCAGGTTAAGGATTATAAGACAAAGCTTCTGGCATTTTTTGACGAAAACAAAAAGAATATTATTGAAGATCTTGTTAAATCTCAGGATTTATCTGATGCTACAAAGAAAGCAATTCTTGAAGCTGCAGATGAGTTTGAGAAGATCAATAATGAGGCTTTGAAACAGGAATTAAAAAAGAAGAGAAAAAAACTAGTTTTGGATTAAGGTGATTTTCAGTGGCAAACATTAAAGAAATTCGCGATAGAATCGGAAGTATTCGCGACACAATGAAAATTACAAATGCGATGTATATGATTTCGTCGAACAAGCTTCGTAAAGCTAAGAAACAGTTGCTTGACACAGAACCTTATTTCTATGCTTTACAAGCTATGATAGCAAGAGTATCAAGACATATTCCTGATGATGTTGATGACATCTTTCTTAAAACGACGGATGATATACCTTTTAAATCAAGAGCTAAGGGATACCTTGTGCTGACTTCTGATAAGGGACTTGCAGGTGCTTTTAACCACAATGTGGTTCGTATGGCTGAACAGCACATAAGAGAGAACAACCAGCTTGTAAACTACAAGCTTTATGTTGTCGGAGAGTTTGGGCGTCATTATTTTTCATCTCTTGGATTTAAGATCGAAGAGAATTTCAGATATACTGCCCAGAATCCTAATCTTGACAGATCCAGGGATATAGCGTCCATTCTTATAGATGACTATAAGAACGGAGTGATTGACGAGGTATACGTTGTATATACGTCGATGAAGAATTCTCTATCAAGTGAGGTTAAGATGGAGAAGATTCTTCCACTTGATATTATTGAGAATGCTCGTAATCGCTACAGGGTTATTGATGCGTATAATGAGGAGTTTATCTTTGATCCCAGCCCTAAGGCTATACTTGATAATATTGTTCCGAATTTTATAAATGGATTTATTTACGGAGCTTTGGTTGAAACTTTTTGTTCTGAACAGAATTCACGCATGATGGCTATGGATAATGCCAATAAAAACGCGACCTCTATGATAGGCGAGCTTACCAAACAATATAACAGACAGAGGCAGGCTGCCATAACTCAGGAAATTACAGAGGTTGCAAGTGGTGCTAAGGCTCTTAAGAGAGCTAAGGCAGTAAAGGCTGCTAAGCAGAAAAAATAATAAGAGGACAGACATGAGTAATGAAGGAAAAATCCTACAGGTTATGGGACCTGTAGTGGATGTTTTATTTGAAAATGGTAATTTGCCCTACATAAGTGACTCCCTCAAGGTTATGATCGGAGAGAGAAAAGGCGTCATGGAGGTTGCACAGCATATTGGCGACAATGTTGTAAGATGCATTATGCTTACAGCCAGTGAAGGACTTGCCAAGGATATGCCTGTTTATCAGACAGGCGGACCTATAAGTGTACCTGTAGGAAGAAATAACCTGGGCAGACTTTTCAATGTTCTTGGAGATACTATTGATGGCGGACCAAGCCTTGAAGGTGAGAAGCATTGGTCGATTCACAGAGAGCCACCAAAACTTGAGGATATGAGTCCTGTCGCTGAGATTCTTGAGACTGGTATTAAGGTAATCGATCTTCTTGCACCTTATGCAAAAGGTGGAAAAATCGGTCTTTTTGGTGGTGCCGGTGTTGGTAAGACAGTACTTATCCAGGAGCTGATCCAGAACATCGCAACTGAGCACGGCGGTTATTCTATTTTTACCGGTGTAGGTGAGAGATCCCGTGAGGGTAATGATCTTTGGACAGAGATGAAGGAGTCCGGAGTTATTGAGAAGACTGCACTTGTATTTGGACAGATGAATGAGCCCCCGGGAGCAAGAATGAGAGTTGCCGAGACCGGACTTACAATGGCTGAGTACTTCAGAGACAGGGAGAGGCAGGATGTGCTTCTTTTCATAGATAACATATTCAGATTTGTTCAGGCCGGATCTGAGGTATCTTCACTTCTTGGGCGTATGCCTTCAGCTGTTGGTTATCAGCCTACACTTGCTACGGATCTTGGACAACTTCAGGAGAGAATTGCTTCTACCAAGTCAGGTTCTGTTACTTCCGTACAGGCTGTTTATGTGCCTGCAGA